>JBJONT010000446.1:0-34752 GCA_046051705.1 Planctomycetota bacterium
AGCAAAGATAGGTTTTCGTTGACGAACAATTTTGTATCGGTCCCTGACTCAACACCCAGCCCCTTACACGACGGGCACCATCCAACAGCAGTATTAAAGGAGAAGTGGTGAGGGGTCAGCGGTTGAAACGATAGTCCACACGCATGGCAAGCGGATTGCAGGGAATAAGTCAGCGTTGTCCATCGCTTCTCAGGGACTTTATCGTTGACCAGTGCAAGCTGAACGACTCCATTTCCGAGACCCATCGCAATCGAAGCGCTATCTGTCATACGCTTGCGGTCGATCTGATCGAAGGCAAATCGATCGACGACGACTTGCAACTCGCGTACTGTTTTGATCCCGGTGGCAATCTCAGGTTCGATTTCCATCGTTCGTCCGTTGATACGGACCCGTGTGTAACCTTCGAGCTGCAGGTCGTTCAAGAACCGATCGAGCGTTTGGTTTTTTGGAGGAGCGACAGGAGCCAACAACAAGCAACGTTTCGCACCGTTTGCGTCCGCCAACTGTTGATCTTTCAGTTGCATCCAGCGATCGATGATCTGATCGATAGTTTGTGATTCCACCGGTGCATCACACTGCGTGCAATGCATCACTCCGAGTCTTGCAAAAAGTACCCGCAGATAGTCTTGAACCTCCGTAACAGTTCCGACCGTCGATCGGGGTGTATGCGACATCGCTCGCTGCTCGATAGCGATCGCAGGGCTTAGTCCATCAATACGCTCAACGGACGGCTTAGGCATCTGACCTACGAATTGCCGAACGTATGGACTGAGGCTTTCGACAAACCTGCGTTGCCCTTCAGCATAAATCGTTTCCATCGCCAAAGAGGTTTTTCCGCTACCGCTATGTCCGCAAAAGACCGTCATGGAATTCTTTGGAACTTTGACGTCGATAGACTTCAAATTGTGCTGGCTGGCTCCAACCACATGAATATCCTGCATCGCAATCGCTTGAAATTCAGGATTGCCGCTCTGTGTTGAAGCGGCAATACTCGTCGAACCGGTGCTTGCCGCAACATCATTATCCTCTACAACCTTTGCCTTCGACTTAGACGTAGACTTAGATGTCGACTTAGTTGCCGGCTTAGTTGCAGCCTTGGATGTAGATTTGGCTGACTTCTTTGAACCCGCTTTTCCCGTTTTGCTCGAATCTTCCTCGAGGACACCTTCGGCATTCAAGCCGTGTTCTTCAAAGTACCTCTTCAAAGCCAATCCGGTATAAGAGTGTTTGACTTTAGCTACCTCTTCCGGTGTTCCTTCACAAAGCACTCTCCCCCCTGCCTCGCCCCCTTCGGGCCCCATGTCGATAATCCAATCGGCAGCTTGAATCAAATCGAGGTTATGCTCAACGACGATGACGGTATTGCCTTTGTCCACTAAGCTTTGCAAAACCCGCAACAGCAAATCGATATCGTGAAAGTGTAACCCAGTCGTCGGTTCATCGAGGACATACAACGTTTTCCCAGTGGAACGCTTACTCAGCTCCCGAGCCAACTTGATTCGCTGTGCTTCCCCACCCGACAAAGTTGGCGAGGGTTGCCCAAGCTTGAGGTAATCGAGCCCAACATCGGCAAGAGTGTGCAGTTTCGAAACTATTTTTGGAATAGCACCGAAATGCTCAATGGCTTGCTGAACGTCAAGATCCAAACAATCTGCGATGGACTTACCTTTGAAATGGACTTGCAAAGTCGCTCGGTTATACCGCTTGCCTTCGCACATCGCACAAGGAACCCACAAGTCTGGCAGGAACTCCATATCGAGTCGGTTTGCGCCGTGGCCTTCGCAAGCCGAACAACGCCCTGCGCCGGTGTTGAAACTGAAAGCCCCGGGTTCAAAACCACGTCGTTTGCTCTCCGGTAACTCGGCGAACAAATCACGAATCTCGTCGAATGCTTTCGTATAAGTCGCTGGGTTACTTCGCGGAGTGCGCCCAATGGGACTTTGATCGATATCGATGATCTTATCGAGCAAATCGATCCCCTCGATACGCTTATGCGCGCCGGGTGTGTCTTCCGCTTTATTGAGCGCATTGCGTAGTGCAGGAGAGAGAATGTCGGTAACTAGCGAACTCTTACCTGATCCACTGACACCGGTGACTGCGATGAATTTCCCAAGCGGAAACCGGACATCGATTCCTTTAAGGTTGTTGTGCGTAGCTCCTCGGACAAGGATGTGTTTGCCTGACCCCTCGCGTCGTTTCTCCGATGTTAGCACTCGACGTCGGCGGCTTAGAAACCCACCGGTGACGCTATTGGTGTTTGAGGAGAGTTCATCGAGAGTACCTCGTTCGATCAACTCACCTCCTTTGACACCGGGCCCAGGCCCGAAGTCGACCAAGATATCTGCGGCGCGCATCGTATCTTCGTCGTGCTCGACAACGATCAGTGTGTTGCCAAGATCTCGCAAGTGCTTCAAGGACTTCAACAACTTATCGTTGTCTCTCGGATGCAGTCCGATCGATGGTTCATCGAGCACATAGAGGACTCCGGTGAGCCCTGCGCCAATTTGAGTAGCAAGCCGAATGCGTTGCGATTCGCCTCCGGAGAGGCTTGGGGCCGCTCGACCAAGCGAAAGGTATCCCAATCCGACGTCCTGAAGAAACCGAAGGCGATTGCGGATCTCCTTCAAAGCCTCCTTGGCGATCATCTCCTGCGTAGCTGTTAAATCCAAATCCGCGAAGAACGCGACCGCTTCGTCGATGGAAAAAAACGAGCAATCACTGATTGCACTCCAAGCATTATCTGTGAATTGCTTCGCCTTTGTGCGCACCCTGATCGATCGCGCATAAGGATTCAGTCGCTTGCCCAAGCATTCCGGGCAAGTCGTTCGCTCCATGTATTTCTCTAAACGTTCGCGCTGAGCGGTGCTCATTTCACAGAATCGCTTGAGCATTCCTACGATCCCGGGAAAGGTCCCGTATTCATTGAGTTGAGGATGGTAGTAATGAGTAGAAATGGCTACGTACCCGTCGATGCAATGATTCAAAAACAATTGCTTCGCTTGGCTCGGTAGCGAGTCCCATGTAACTTTTAATGGATCTTTCTTGAGCCCAAGATTGTGACGGATGGAAGCCGCGTAATCGTTAAGCGCTCGTTTGAACCACATCGGCAGACTCTTCCACGGGCTTACCGCAGGAATCGCTCCTGCTTGAATCGACAACTCTGGATTCAATACAATGGAAGCTTCCGTGAAATTCGACGCGACACCTAATCCTTGACAATGTTGGCAAGCTCCATGCTGGGAGTTAAAGCTCAGTATCTGCGGGCTGGGAGGGGGGAAAGACTGACGGCATTTCGGGCAAGCATAACTTTCGGAGAGAATCAGGTCCTTGGAGCGAGCTACATCCAGGTTGCTTGTATCAAGGTCCGCGGCACCGTCCACGGCACTGCCTACATTACCGTCTACTCCACCGCTTGCCCCGGCATCCGATTTGGTTGCCTTTGACTTACGAGTTCTGCTAGTGGTGCGAATGCCCTTTGCTTTGGACTTCGATGGCTGTGGAGCACCGTTAGTATCCGCCGAGGGCTGAGGGGTCACCACAAGCATGCCTTGACCGATTTTCAAAGCTGCTTCGATACCAATGTTGAATCCTTCGCGATGTTCAGGATTCGATCTATCGATTGGTAAATTGAACTGCAAAACGACTGCGTCGATATCATGTTTAACCGTCCCATCGAGATCTGGTATCTCCGAGAACGACTGAAGCACTCCATCGATTCGAGCACGATTGAGTCCGGCCCGCTGAAGCGTTGTGAAAAGGACTTTATGAGCCCCTTTCTGCCCCTTGATGATCGGAGCAAGCATCAGGTAGGTACCTGCCGGTAGGGCTTCGATCAACTCCACCATCTGCTCGGGAGACTGGCGACTGATCGGAATTCCGCAAGTTGGGCAGAAGGCAGTACCGCAACGTGCAAAGAAAACACGTAAGAAGTCATTGAGTTCCGTGATCGTACCGACAGTCGAGCGAGGATTGAACCCGGTCGATTTCTGACTGATCGAAATGGCCGGCGCAAGCCCGGAGAGATAATCCACATCAGGCTTGGGCATCTGCCCGACGAACTGCCTTGCGTAATTCGACAAGCTTTCGAGATATCGTCGCTGCCCTTCAGCGAAAAGGGTATCGAAAGCTAACGAGCTTTTGCCGCTACCGCTGACCCCTGTAAAGCAGATCAATTGGTTGCGTGGCAATTCGAGATCAATGTCGCGCAGATTGTGCTCGCGGGCTCCGCGAACAACGATCGGCAGGGAAGCTAATTCGCTGGGACTCGGGGCATTCGAAGGCTCCGTCGAGGACGACTTCGGCGTACGTTTCTTGATCACGTTCGTTCACCTTTACTGCGAATCCCGAAGCCAAGCAGAGCCCCTCCATCCAAGCAGAACAGTTCTCTCAGAAAGACATTGAATGAAGGGTCAACTTTGATTCAACGACCTTTAACTTGAAAGACCCTCTTCTTAAAAGGGCCTTCTCTCAAAAGGTCTACATTTTAGTGGATACCAGCAGAGGCCAAGTAACGTTCAGCATCGAGTGCAGCCATGCAACCTGTGCCAGCCGAAGTGATAGCTTGTCGGTAGTAGTCATCTGCAACGTCCCCAGCGGCAAACACACCTTCGACACTGGTGATGGTTCGGTATGGTTTCTGCCAAGCGATGTAACCGTTCTCGTGGGTTTCGACTTGGCCACCGAGGAACTTGGTATTAGGAGTATGGCCGATTGCCAAGAACATCCCAGTGGCTTCCAAATCGGTGGTTTGGTTCGTTTCGACATTGCGAATCCGAACACCGGTCACACCGATGCGTGGGTCGACGTCATCACCCAAGACTTCATCGACTACCGAAAACTTGACCAGCTCGATTTTCGGATTCGAAAACGCTCGCTCTTGCATGATCTTGCTTGCGCGCATCTCTCCGCGACGCAGCAGCATGTAGACCTTCGATGCATACTTAGTCAAGTAACTAGCTTCTTCAACTGCGGAGTCACCACCGCCGACGACCACGAGTTGTTTGTTTCGGAAACGAGGAAGAGCACCATCGCAAACAGCGCAAGCGCTGACACCACGGTTGCGAAACTTCTCTTCGCTAGGAAGTCCCAAATAGTTTGCGCTCGCACCGGTGGCGATGATCACCGTATGGGCTTGGATCGAACCGTTTTCACTCGAATTCAAGACAAAAGGTCGTTTCGAGAAATCGACGCTGACGATGTCGTCGGTGATCACTCGCGTTCCGAAATTAGTCGCTTGCTGACGCATCAACTCCATCAACTCCGGACCAGTCACCGCGTGCGCGTGCTCTTCGACTGGCGGAAACATATACTGACGCGATGGATCGATCGCCGAGTCGAGGAATTCCTTGAGCTTGCCCGATGGAAAACCAGCGTAGTTCTCGACTTCGGTGGTTTGTGCAAGCTGCCCCATCGGGAACCGGCCCATGATCCGGTTTTCTTCGGTCATCGCCCCTTCAAATAACAACGGACGCAAATTGGCTCGTGCGGCATAAATTGCGGCCGACCAACCCGCCGGTCCACTTCCGATAATCACGCAATTCTCGACCCCATCGCTACCATGGGACTTGGTCGTGGTATCACTCATGCTTCGCTAGTTTCTGATTCTTAAAAGGAACAGGTCAAGACCGGGTCGGTTCCTCGTTCGATAAGGAAATGACCTTCTACGAAAGAAAGGGTTTTATCATAGATCGCAGCGGACTTCTAGGAGATAGACTATAGGAACATCTAGCCCAAGCTAACCACCTTTTTTCGCCGATAATTCCTACAATCCATTACCCGGTGCGTCTCCAAACTTCCGTGCACCTCCAAACTTCTGTGTGACTTCAAACTTTCCGTAACTACCAAACTGGAATCTTTACATGCTAGCAACAACATCTGACAATCGCGGCCGTCGCGATTTCCTAGTCTCTTCCCTTGGTTTTGGCTCGGCAGCCTTGATCCTCTCGCGGTCCCAGCGGGCTTTGGGGTTCGTACAAGCGAACGATCGGCCGAGGGTAGCAGCTATTGGGACGGGAAGTCGCTGGTGTCAAAAAGCCACGGGAATCAACGGGCCTTGGGGCTCAGCCCCGGACTTTCGCAAGTACGGTGACTACGTCGCGGTCTGCGATGCGGATCGAAGTCGCAGGGAGCGATCCGTTGGGATCGTCAAAGAGTGGACGGGTATCGAACCGTCGAGCCATCACGATTATCGAGCTATTCTCGACGATCCGAAGATCGACATGGTCCACATCTCCACCCCGGATCACTGGCACGCAAAAATGGCGATCGAAGCGATGTTGGCCGGGAAAGACGTGTACTGTGAAAAACCCATGACACTGACGATTCCCGAAGGAAGAGCGATGTGCTCCGTAGCCAAAAAAACAGGACGGATCGTTCAAATAGGTACGCAGCAAAGAAGCGAGAAACAGTTCATTCAAGCCATCGCATTGCTTCATGGCGGCAGGATTGGCAAGCTCCTAAAAGCGACTTGCCATATCGGCGGGGCACCGACAAGCCCAGAGATTCCGATCGCGACACCACCGCAAGAACTCGATTGGGATCTGTGGCAAGGACCAGTTAAGGCTGCTCCATTTCGATTCCTCGCTGGAGATAATGGAGAGACGAAGAGCTGGTCGCGATGCCATTACGAATTCCGCTGGTGGTACGAGTATTCAGGTGGCAAGTTGACCGATTGGGGTGCTCACCATGTCGATATTGCAACGTGGGGCCTTCGCAAAACCGAAACCGGACCGGTGCAAATTATCCCAGAGATGATCAAACACCCGGTTGAATTCAAGGATGGCTATCCCGTCGACCCATCCCGTTACAATACAGCAACGGAGTTTCTAATCCGAGCAAAATTCGAGGACGATGTCGAGATTGAGATTCGGCACGATGGAGATAACGGAATTCTTTTCGAAGGGACCGAAGGCCGCCTTTTCGTCAATCGAGGACGTATCAGTGGCAAGCCCGTTGAGGATCTAAAGTCCAACCCACTTCCCGAAGGTGCCCTGCAAGCGGCTTATAAGAACCGGCCTTTGACAGACCACTTCAGGAACTTTTTTGAAGCCGCTCGAGATCGTGTCGAACCGATTTCCGATGTCCACAGCCACCACCGAGCACTCTCGACCTGCCACCTCGCCGGAATTGCAGCGAGACTAAATCGCAAGCTTCAGTGGGATCCCGCCGCAGAACGCATTGTCGGGGACTCGCAAGCAGACCAAATGCTCGCACGCGAAGCTCGCCGTGGATTCGAAATTCAAATGTAAAGCTTCCGCAAAGTAGCGGCAGCAAGGATAAACTAGCTAGCGCGTAAGCCAACTAGCCTGCGTGAAAGCCAATCGAGCAGTGTCTGGGATATTCGGGTGGTGCCAGGGACCATCGGGCAGTGCCCAATTGGAATCCTGCCCAAATAGAATCCTGCCCGAGAAGAATATAAGAATATTCCTGAGCGTTTTCTGAATTCGATTGTATTGCTTGGGCGTTGGGCTTTGGTTTCACTTCCGATTGGACCATAATTGGCCGATACTAATTGGCCGATAATTCGAACGATACAAGTCTCCTACCAATACTTCCGTTCCTACCTTCCTTTCCTCCCTCCCTGACGAGTTTTTTTATGAACCTCCTGAATAATCACCAAAGTACATCTGACAACCGAGCTTCTGCAGCACTGCGCGCACGACGCGAATTTCTGATCCGCTCGGCAGCCGCTTGCGCCGCCGGCTCAAGCTTGCTGAACCTCTCTTCCCAAAGCCTCTGGGCGATGCGTCCAGAAGAGACCGCAAGACAGACCGCACAAGGATTCTTGGCGAGCCTATCAGCTGAGCAACGCAGCTTGGCACAGATCGATTACAACGATGGCAAACGCTCCGCTTGGCATTTCATTCCGATGGAATCCCGCAAAGGCTTACCGCTTCGCGATATGAACGACCAGCAACGAACCGCCGCGATGGGTCTGATGGCTTCGCTGCTGAGCGAATCAGGTTTTCGCCGAGCGGTTGACATCATGGCATATGAAGCGATCCTTTTGGAGCTTGAAGGCCCCGCGCAAGCCAAGCGTAGAGACTACCGCAAGTTCTATTTCTCGATCTATGGAAATCCCGAGCCAAACGCACCTTGGGGCGTAAGTATCGAAGGCCACCACTTGTCGGTGAACATGACCTATGAAGGAGATCGCATCGTCGATTCGACTCCTCAATTCTTTGGAGTCAACCCAGCAAAACTGCTGCGTGACTTCGAAACTCCAGACCCACTGAAGTCCGGCGATAAAAAGAAGTACACCGCAGGCACCCGCTTGCTCCTCCCAGAAGAGCAAGCTGCTTACGAACTGTTAGGATCCCTCTCTAAGGACCAGCAAGCCAAAGCGATCTTCCTAAGCGATTGCCCTGAGGATATCCAATGGCCAGGGGAGCCACAGCCTAAAGTCGCGGCAGCCGTTGGGATCGTCTCAAGCGAACTTAATGCGGATCAGCAAAAGAAACTTCGAGCGATTCTCGACGCTTATTTCTCCACCATGCCAAAAGTCGTAGCGCAAGATCGCCTGAAGCTCATCGAGCAAAACAATGGTGGAAAAATCCATTTCGGATGGGCAGGTGGAACCGATCCTAAAGAACAACACTTCATCCGGATCCAAGGCCCGACCTTTATCGCCGAACTATGCAATTTCCAAACGGATCCACAAGGCACGACCGCAAACCATATCCATTCGGTTTGGCGCGATCTGACCGGCGATTTCAATCTGTCCATCTAAGCGAACGGATTCGTTGTATCGATGACCACATTATTCCTACCTGAACTTCGAGAAATGCTCGCGGAGGATCGTACCGACGAACTCCGCGAGTTCTGTACTGCGCTGCACCCCGCGCGTACTGCGGAGTTCATGGAAGGTCTCGATGTGGAGGAGACTTGGCGCGTCCTTCAACACGCTCAGCCAACCTTACAAGCTGAAATCTTTCAGTACTTTGATTGGGATCGCCAAGTCGAGATTTTGGCTACCCAAGACGAGAAACAAGTTGCCGTGCTCGTCACGCAACTCCCCGCCGACGATGCGGTGGATCTTCTAAGAAAATTACCGGAGTCCCGAGTGGACTCCGTTCTCGCACTTGTTCCCGCACCCGACCGACGCGACATACGTCGCTTGCAAACCTTTCCCGAAGGTACGGCCGGGGCACTAATGACCACCGAGGTCGCTTGCCTCGCCGAAACACTTACGGTTCGCCAAGCGCTCGAAGCCCTCAGTCGGCAAGCCGAACGGCTTGAGACCATCTATTACATTTACGTCGTCGACGATACCAATCATTTGCGAGGTGTCGTCAGCGGTCGGATTTTGATCTCGGCAATTGGTCGCCCCGACACCAAGCTTGCCGATCTGATGAAACGCGACGTGGTTTGCGTCAAAGTCCACGACGATCAAGAATCCGTCGCTCAGAAGGTGGCTTTCTACAACATCCTCGCCGTACCGGTTGTCGATGAGCACAACCATATGATGGGGATCATCACCCACGACGACGTGATCGACGTCGTGCGCGAAGAAGCCGCCGAAGACGTACAGCGGATCGTCGCCGTCGAACCATTGAACGATTCGTATATCCGCACGCCGATCCTTACCCTTTCCTGGAAACGCGGATTCTGGCTGCTGATCCTTTTTTTCGCCGCCCTCTCAACTGCCTTCGCGTTGCAGCTTTATCAAGATTGGCTCAACACCTATGGCTGGCTCGTACTATTCATCCCATTGGTCATCAGCAGCGGAGGAAACTCCGGAAGCCAATCTTCAACTCTAATCATTTCCGCCCTCGCAACCAAAGATATCGAATTGAGCGACTGGTGGATCATCGTTCGCCGTGAAATCATCATGGGCTTGATTCTCGGAGGAATCATGGGAACCATGGGCTACCTCTGCGCACTGATCCTTGCACCAACCCCTTTTGTCGCTCTAGTTATCCCTGTAACTATTCTTTGTGTCGTCCTGTGCGGAACATGCATGGGCAGCATGCTACCCCTTCTATTCAAACGCATGGGGCTTGATCCGGCCATGATGAGCAACCAGTTCGTCGCAGGCCTAAGCGACCTGCTTGGCATCCTTATCTACGTCAACGTCGCCCTGCTGTTCCTTCGTTAAGCTTCGCGTTGTTGCCCCAACCGGTTGTTTAGCATTCAGCGTTAAACATTCAAGCTGAATCATTTCAGCGTGAATGATTCAGCTTCCATGCATCAACAAGCTCCGATAGACTCAATTCGATGAGAACTCAGCAGCTACCTCTTCGCATGTCCTTGGTCGACCTAAAGCAACGGACTTTTGGTTCGTATGGGCATTTCCTCAACCATCGCCAAGCTCAGTTATGCCGTTCGCAGACACTTCTCTACGACACACGAAATCTTGATTCGGATATTGCCAAGACCCGGCGGATCGAAGCGGTCGATTTAAGCGATGACGCTATCTACTTGCTTTACGATACTTCAAGCGATAGTCCGCACGGCCCTGGGGTCGCGGCTGCGGTATGCCATCCACTTCGCTCCACTGCGTTGTTTATTCATGGACTCTTCAGTTGCAACGAAACGAACCCGTATTCGATGACGCGGCGATTCGGCGGACTGCTCGATATCGATACGACACAGATGAAGGATGCGACACAGTTGATCGATAAGACACAGTTGCCAACAGTACTTTCCTCTGAATCCTCTCCCAAGCCCTCGTCCGCATCCTTGCCTGTAACACCCTCGTCTTCGAATACAACGACCTCCAAGGTGAGGGCGTTAGAAAATCGATCGCTCGACACGCATGTCCCTTGGGGAACTCTGCGAGGAGGTACCCACGCACATAGCTTTTCTCCCGATGGACGATGGGTCAGCTTTACTTACAACGATGCGGTTTGCGCAAGTCGAGATCCTCAACTGGACCGCCGCACCGTGGGCATCGCATTGCTCAACCCCACAGCAGTGTCCAAGTCCTTACTCCACAAATCGGACGACACCCCCAATGCTACGGAGACATTGCATGAAGAGTGGTCGCAAGGGGCGGGATGGGCAACGCTTGTGCTCGATCCAGTCGATCCGATTTCCGCTCGTGAAGAGTGCTGGGTTCCAAACGCATCGTCGATCGACCTACCTCCACGACTGGCGTTTATCGGTCGATTGCCACCGACCTCTACGCATCCGAGCATCGACGAAGTGTTCTTGGCAGAACTTCCAATTGATGCTTGGGATTGGCCGAAGCAATTGCTTGGTTTTACTCCAACAGATCCGCTCTCGGGCAGGTTGCAACCACCTCCAGGAATCACCATTCGGCAGTTAACCTACAGTGACCGAGTGTCTCCCGAATTGCTTCACCCAGAACTAGGTATGCGAGGGGTTCAAGGCCCAAGGCACTGGCTGACTGCTTCTACATGTGGACTGTGGATCTACTCCCTTTTTCGAGATTCGTCGAATTGCGTCCGAGCCGTGCGGATCAGCACCCTCAGCGGCGAAGTTCACCCCATAAGCCCGGCGGGGATGTCCGTCACCCGTCCCCCAGCAATCGACTCTTCAAGTCGCTGGATGAGCCTCATCCTCGACGATGCGTTGCACTTGATCGACCTGCGATCGCTACAAGTTGTTGCCGTGCATGGATGGCCATCCCAAGATGCACAATGCCCGTGGGACGAACTCATCGGTCCGGTTCAATTCCTGTGTGCTGACTCACCGAGCACAGCTTCGCTGGAAATCTTCTGGAATGCGAGGCCTAAAGGATCTCCTTGGCTACAGATCTGGACAGCGCGCCTACAATGAGTGCATGAGCCAACGCAGAAAAGACATCGGCGGAATTATCCACGTCTATCAAAAGTACAATCCAACGGAATTTCCTAGTCCGCTGGCGGAACCGCCTCCAGACCTGGTCTCCGGGGCCTTCGAACACGCCTTGGCCTACGGCAGTTACCGTGAATTGACAGAGGAAGAACTTGCGAGAGCCATTGAGCTCGATCCAAGCCAAATTGCGGGGCTTGGACCAAGCCTAGATCATCTTCGGATGATGCTCGAAGAGCGAAAACGGAAGATACTTGAGACTTACCAAGTCGATGGGCTCGACAAGAAAGCCAGTGATCGCTTCGAGAAGATCGCGAAAAGGACCCGGCCACCTGCTAAATTCCAAGGTCTTTTCGATCGTGCGGTTCGGCAATCTCAGATTTATCTACTTGAACAACTCTGGTACCAAGCCGATCGAGGTGATCAAGACTTCGCGCAGTCGGTTTTGAAGACCATGGAAGCCCTTTCGGATCGCTATCAGATCGACGATTTGCTTAGCAAATACGCATTTACGGGGCGTCAGAAGGTCGATATCCCAACCGCTATCGAGTTGAAAAAAGAACTGGAGGAAATCGACGAGCTATTGAAACAGCTCGAGGAAGCCGCCAAGACTGCGCAGATAGGGCTGATCGACATGGAAGCCTTGTCGAAGTTCGCTCCTCCAGGGGATCTGAACGCACTCGATGAAATTCGCGAGCAAATTCGCAACGTCGTGCGAGAACTTGCAGAGCGACAAGGGCTTGATCGAAGCGAATCCGGGGCGTTCCGGTTGACACCCAAGGCATACAAAACGTTTCAAGCGAAATTGCTCGAACGGATCTTTTCCGATTTGCAAGCTTCGCGGTCCGGTCGGCACGGGGGCCGAATCGATGGCGAGGGAAGCGTAGAGCTTCCGTCAACGAAACAATACGAGTTTGGGGATTCGATCGCCAACATGGATGTCGTTCAAAGCGTTACGAACGCAATGCTCCGGCGACCTGACGAACGCCCTGTTCGACTTCGATCCGATGACATCGAAGTATTTCGCACCAGAAACAGTCCAAAATGCGCCACGGTAGTCGTCATGGACATGAGTGGCTCGATGCGTCACGACGGTCAGTATATGAACGTCAAGCGGATGGCATTGGCACTTCAAGGGCTCATCAACAGTGAATACCCAGGGGATTTCTTGAGATTCATTGAGATGTATTCTTTTGCCAAGCTACGGGCACCTGGAGAAATCATCGATGTAATGCCCAAACCGGTTACGATCCACAATCCGGTGGTGCGATTAAAGGCCGACATGAGCGATGAGCGTATTGGCGAATCGGACGTTCCCCCACACTTCACCAACATCCAGCACGCACTGAAACTTGCTCGGCAAAACTTGGCTACCGTCGATACACCTAATAAGCAGATCGTGTTGATTACCGACGGGCTTCCCACAGCCCACTTCGAAGACTCCATGCTTTTCTTGCTATATCCACCCGATCCGCGTACAGAGCAGCAAACGATGCGAGAAGCGATGCTGTGCGGGCAAGCCGGAATCACTATCAACCTGTTCTTGGTACCGAGCTGGTCACAATCCGAAGAAGATATTCGCTTTGCGCATCGGATGGCAGAACAAACCAAGGGCCGCGTCTTTTTCACCAGCGGCAACAACCTCGACCGTTTCGTTCTCTGGGACTACGTCCATCGCAAGCGGGAAATCATAGGGTAAAACCCCATAGTAAACCGCCTTTGTAAACCATGGTTTACACCAGGTGTAATTCTTTAAATTTCCCCAAAGAAAAAATTTGCAATTGGGGGTCGGCACCCCTACACTGCTTTTTCTCTGTGTGCTCAGCATCGCCTGACATTGAGCTTTGCATAGCGGAAACCTCTGCTAAGCAGATTGAACCAGGCGATTTTTTCAGTCGGCGCAAAAAAATACACGGAGCCACAGAATTCGTCTCGGGACAAGTCCCAAGGACAAACTCTCTCTCTGTGTGCTCCGTGTTGCGCCCTGGAAGACGTCAAACGATGACGCCTTCCATAGAGTAAATAGCTTTTTGCCCCCGCAACTGACACTTTCTAGTCAGGAATTCTGCGATATTTCCCGAAATTCTTTCCCGCCAGTGAAAAACCAATGCGCGGACGTTGGAAACACGGAGGCACAGAGGACACGGAGAGCGGGTGGGAAAGATACAGGTGAGCTGAATGCGTCACCCATGACCGAGCGATAATAGATAACCAGGACTGAAAACCTTCGGCCCGATTTCCAAAAGACTCTGTGGCTCTGTGGCTCTGTGTTTCAAAACAAAACGCGCGGACGTTGGAAACACGGAGGCACAGAGGACACGGAGAGCAGGTGGGAAAGATACAGGTGAGCTGAATGCGTCACCCATGACCGAGTGATAATAGATAACCAGGACTGAAAACCTTCGGCCCGATTTCCGAAAGACTCTGTGGCTCTGTGGCTCTGTGTTTCAAATTTCCGATCGGCGCAAAAAAATACACGGAGCCACAGAATTCGTCTCGGGACAAGTCCCAAGGACAAACTCTCTCTCTGTGTGCTCCGTGTTGCGCCCTGGAGAACGTCATACGATGACGCCCTCCAAAGAAGTAATAGCCTTTTGCACCTCCTGCTGAGACTTCCTGGTCAAGAATTCCGCGATATTTCCCAAAATTTTTCCCGCCGCTGAAAACACCGCGCGCGGACATTGGAAACACGGAGGCACAGAGGGCACGGAGAGCCACTGTGTAAGAGCAGGTGTGGAAGATTCAGGTGAGCTGAATGGGTCACCCATGACCGAGTGAAAATAGATGACCAGGACTGAAAACCTTCGACCCGATTTCCAAAAGACTCTGTGGCTCTGTGCCTCTGTGTTTCAAAATGAGCCATTCAACGAAAAAACCGCTGAGATCCTCGAAGGACACCCAGCGGCTTAGGATTTATTTCTATTTCTTAATCCCGGATTAGGGATTAGAGGAACTTCGCCAAGCGAGCGCACAAGTCAGCGGTTCGGCAGCTGTAACCCCATTCGTTGTCGTACCACGATACGACCTTGACCAACTTACCTTTGTCTCCGAGGACTTGGGTGAAGTCGGCAGCGAAGATGCTGCTGTGCGGATCATCGATGATATCGCTCGAAACGATCGGGTCTTCGGTGTAGCACAAAACACCCTTCAATGGACCGTTGGCCGCTGCCTTCATGGCTGCGTTGATGTCCGCGACGGTCGCTTCTTTCTTGAGATTCGCGGTCAAGTCGACCACGGAGCCGGTAGCAACTGGAACTCGCATCGCGATCCCGGTGAGCTTCCCCTTGAGTTCAGGGATAACCAATCCGACGGCCGAAGCTGCACCGGTGGTCGTTGGGATGATGTTCAAGGCAGCAGCACGTGCTCGATAAGCATCGGCGTGTGGCTGATCTTGAACCTTCTGATCGTTGGTGTACGCGTGAACGGTGGTCATCAAACCGCTCTCGATACCGAAGGTGTCGTTGAGAACTTTGGCGATAGGTGCCAAGCAGTTGGTGGTGCAAGATGCGTTCGAAATGCACTTGAGGTCAGCGGTGAGCTTGTCATCGTTAACACCCAAAACGCAAGTCAAATCCGCACCGTCTTTGGCAGGAGCACTGAGGACAACTCGCTTGCAACCAGCGGTCAAGTGAGAATCGTAACCTGGCTTGCCATCCTTCGCTCGCCCAGTGAAAAAACCGGTGCTTTCGATAACGATGTCGACTTTGTGTTCAGCCCAAGGCATCTTCGAAGGATCCTTTTCGGCCAATGCCAAGATCTTCTTGCCGTTGACGATCAGGTGCTTATCGTCGTATCCGACTTCTCCGTTGTAGCGACCGTGAACCGAGTCGTACTTGAGCAAAGTCGCAAGCATTTGGTTATCGGTCAAGTCATTGACGGCAACAACCTCGAACTCGTTGGAGCGGGCCATCAAATTACGGAAAGTCAGTCGACCGATACGTCCAAAACCATTGATCGCAATTCGAATAGCCACAAAAATTCTCCGCCGTTAAACCTAAGAGACTCGAAATAACTTCACTGTAGAATTACAGCTACAAAACCAAATTCACAAAATCAAAGCCCCGGTTCGGATAACCGCAGGCCCCCTTCGGATCGCATTGGCTCGCCGAAAGAGATTGTGAATATACATGCCGTACCAACTTGCTTCAATGACTTCCGCCTCAAGGAATAACGGCACCTTGAACGGCTCAAAGCGTCTCGCAGGATAGAAACCCACCCAAGGGAAACAAACTGAACTTTCGAGCCATCTTAAAGGCGGTTTGTTTAACGAAGATCGAGTACTCGACGTGCTTTCCCCTCGGGACGCGGCAAACTTCCCTCAGGAACGTCTCGAACCTCGATGCGAAGCTGCAATTGGCTAAGAAGTCTCTTTCCGAGAGCTTCGGCTGAATTTGCGCGATCCTCAATCTCCAGCAGCAACTCGTCGAGAGCCCCGGATTTGCTCAGCACCAACCGATACTCGCCGATCGAAGGAAACTCCCTGAGTATCGCTTCGATGCTCGATGGGAAAATATTCACCCCTCGGACGACAATCATGCCATCGGCGCGGCCGAGCACTCCATGTTCAAGTCTCACGAAGTTGGTTCCCCAAGACTCCCGCTGAGATTCATTTTGAGCCCACATTGGCCGAACGATATCACCCGTTCGATAACGGATTACAGGAGTATCAAGTCGACCGAGGCTGGTGAGCACCAACTCTCGCGCTCCTTGCATCCCAAGGCCACTCGAATTCTCCGATGGGCTTTGTGCGCCATGAACTGCCAGTGAGCTTGGGCCTGCCGTTATCTGATTATCGGGTTGCTCGATCGGCAAGAATTCGGCGATGAATTCATTCTCGATAATGTGAAGCGCCGTGCCATCGCGGGAACCGAATCCCCAAGGTCCGATTTCGGTAGCTCCGGCATGATCCATCACTACCGCACCGTAGAGTTCCGAGATCGACTGCCGAATACTTGGGATGCTTCCTCCCGGCTCACCGGCTACGAATACGCATCGAATCGAGGAGTGATGAAGATCCTTGCCGGCTTCTCGTGCAGCTTGACCGAGATGGATCGCGTAGCTTGGCGTGCTGAACAGAACAGTCGGCTCGGCACTGCGGATCAGTTCAATCCTCGCTTCGGTCGACATACCACCAGAAGGAATGACCATGCACTTGCGTCGCAAACACGCATCGTGAGCGCTCCAGAAACCGATGAATGGCCCGAAGGAGAAAGCCATCAGGACTCGGTCTTGGTTCGAAATTTCACAAGCGTCGAGCACGTATTGCCAAGTCTCGATCCACCATTGCCAATCCCGTTCGGAGTCAAGGATGACCATTGGGCGTCCCCGTGTACCGCTTGTCCGATGGTATCTTCGATAATACTCAACCGGATACGAATGGTGGTTCGCAATACCGGATGGTCCATCATGGATCCAATCCGATTTGTGCATCAGTGGCAATTCGCTCATCGCTTCGAGGGAATCGAGTTGCAGCGCATCGGTGCGATATCGCTCGCGATAAAAAGCATTATTGCGAAGAACTTCACTCAGCAGCTGATTCAATCGCGATAGCTGATAACTCCTAAGTTCCTCGCGACTTGGATTTGGATTGCGATCAGATGGCAATGTGCTCATGTCGGGTTATTACTCCCTTCGAATCCGTTTAGAAAATTCCGGATCGTTCGCAAAGGCGATTGCCAAGTCGTTGATCTTCGCCGCACTGCGAGCAGCTTCAAAGGGCCCTTGGATCTGAAGCAGCCCGAGTTCATAGGCAAGGCGATCGGAGTGGCCGGGGAGTAAGACTCGCCAGTCGTGTGGAATTCTCCCAGGCCGCAGCTTGTTGACATGTTGCACAAGGTTCGTCGTACAGTTGTTCGTCAGGGTGTCGTAATACTCCGGTTCACGTTGTAGTTTATTTACCCGAGCGAGCATGTCGACAAGTAAATCTTGGACTTGCTGCGGTTCAGCGCGACCACGGTACAAATGCACATCGACTTGACGCACTTTGGTTCGCAGCAAAATCATATCCCGTTCATCGCCGACGATGTACATAAGCGGGAATCGTCGCGTACTACCTGCAACTGCCGAGTAGTCTTGGTCTTGACCAAGCCGAGCTTCGACACTCACGACGAAATGCCTACCGTCAGCAAGCCCGAAGCTGAGCATGGTGTGCGCAAGCAACTCAGTTTCTTTGAATGGAACGACAATAAAGTCAACGGTTCGGACCGAGTCGAGTCGGAAACGCAAGTCGTAGTGCCGCACATCGTAGTCCGATTCCGAGCGGTAATTGCAATTGCGAACATTGCGGATGACAATCTCTTCCCCTTGAAATTCCACAAAGGGCATCAGCAACATGTCCGCTCGCCAGCGTTGCATCGCAAGAGCTTCGGGGGCAGGTTGGCTGCGTCCCGATTTAAGGTATCCGACTACACCGTTCTCGTTGATCCCACGCATCAGCGGTGACGAACATCCACTGATCAGCAAAAGACAACCGAGCAAACAACAAACCGGTACTGCTCGCAAGGGACTATCGAGTTGCCGAAGAACCGGAGAAATCATAGTTGGTGCTCCGCCCAACACTGCCTGGACGATAGACTCCCCCCGAACTTGCAGGAGGTACCGATGGGGTACCTACCGGCTGCGTGCTTGGACCACCATAAGCAGGAGGAAGTGTTTGAGCAGCTGGCAATTGCTGTGTACCCCACGAAGGGTTGCTCGCTGGCTGGCCCATGTTAGGTGCTTGGCCGAAATTCGGTGCAGCACCGTTTGGAACCGCGCTGTTGTATGGGGCAGCACCGTTAGTTGGTACGGCTCCGTTAGTTGGTACGGCGCTATTATTCGGTACGCCACCGTTCGCTGGATAATTACCAGCTGGCGGCATTCCTAACGGCATGGGTGCTCCGACTGGTGCTTGCATCCCGCTTGGTGGTAACCCCATGGATGGCATGTTAGCGGGTGGGAAGCCTGCGGGTGAGAGACCCGCTGGTGGCAAGCCAGCCGGTGGCAAACCTGCTGGTGCTCCGTAAGGCTTTGCATTCATGGCCGGAGGCATCGGTGCTCCCCCATAAGTTGGGTTAGCAGAACCATACGTTGGGTTAGCAGAACCGTAGGGAGCAGCGAGGCTACCGTTTGGAGCTTGTATGGCCCCTGGATTCATCCCAGGAGTGCTCGGGTAACCACCGGCACTGTAACCGGTAGGTGATGGATTTGAATTGAAGGATACGGTTGATGCACCGTTAGGATTCGTATTGCCGTAAGGATTACCGGATGGCATCGCGGCTGGACCAGCAGGGGGCATCAAGCCGTTAGGGCTACTTGCAAGACCTCCGTTCACAGAGCGTCCCGGCGCGGTGTTGTAGACACCTGTGGAATAGCCATTGTTGCTCGCCGCAACCCCTGCACCAGGCACCCCATAAGGACTTGGGCCTGCTGCCGAACCAGCTACGCCATTAGGCATCGCCCCGTTAGGCATCGCTGCATTGGGCATCGATCCGTTAGGCATCGAAGTTCTCGCCATCGAGCCACCGGGCATCTGAGCGCCGCCGGTCATCTGAGCGCCACCGGGCATTTGAACGTTTGGTACCGGGCTTGGTGTGTTTCGTGTTGCCGGGCTTATCGGTCCGGAACCACTCGGGGAGCCTGCCGATGATTGGTTGCTGGCTAACATCGCCGGAGTAGTGCTGACCCCTGATCCGCTTGGGGTCGACGAAGCAGCGGTTGAGGAAGGAAGCGCATGACTTGGCTTGGTTCCCGTCAACGTGCTCTCCGAAGGTTTTCTCGACCACGAGAACATGTTCGAGCCTGGCATTTTCCAACCCGATGAGCAACCGACTTGCGAACAAGTCGCGACAGCGAGCAACAAACCGACTCGGATCCATGATGGAAATCGACTGAGCATAGCGATCAACCTCGGTAAGTGGGCCCCGGGGGGCGATTGAGTCAAAAGGGGGCTATCTTGGAAACGTAAGACTCCGGCGGATGCTCCGCAGGGAATGGTATCGGCAACTCAGGGCCTCGCAGTCCACGCAATCAGTAAATATTGCCAAGACCGCCTAGTCCTAACCGCGCATCGATGCCAAACTATTTCTTTACTCACCGGGATTTAGCAAATCCTCAGGTCAAGCGTCAACCGAGCTTTCATAATTCCAACATGGAATCAGTCCGCTGAAATCGATGGTCTCGCAAAAACGCAACCCCCTTACTTTCCATTGCTGAACCGAATGAAATAGAGCCAAATCGTATGCTGCTAACGGAACATGAAATCACTCTTCGCGTCCATTACCACGAAGTCGATGGTCAAGGTCGCGTTCATAATTCTCAATACTTGAACTACTTTGAGCGAGGTCGCGTCGAGATGCTACGGGCTTCGTCTATCTCTTATCGCGAGATTGAAAATGCTGGGATTATGCTTGTCGTGCGTCGAGCCGAACTGCAATTCCACTCCCCTGCTCTCTTCGATGATGCTCTTGTGTTGCGAACGCGATTGACCTACTGCCACGGAGCTCGAATCGAACATCAGTATCAACTCTTTCGCCCGAATGATCTCGACGAAAATGGGGCCCCCAAAGAAACATTGCTGGTCTCTGGTGTGACCGAAATCGGTTGCATCGACAGCAAAGGTCGCGCGCGGCGATTGCCCGCTGAACTTCAACTAAACATGCGTGGGAACACCTAAAAGCCCCAAACAAAATCGACCAAAGATGAACGCTTCAAACAAAAACAACTCTTGGCTCGCCCCAATCGAAATCTGGCTTGCAAAACAATCTTCGCAAGTACCATTAAGGTTCCTTGCACCTCAGGCAACGGCCATCGCACGAAGCGAGTTGAAGGATCTAGTAAAACAGCATCCGGAGATTCGAGGGTCGTTTCTCGAAGCCCTTTTATGGTTGAGAATCGGTTGCATGGAACCGGCTCATAGTTTGGTCCAAGACTCCACCGAGGGACTCGGCGCATACATCCACGGTTTCTTGCATCGGATGGAAGGGGACCACTGGAATGCAAACTACTGGTTCCGAAGGATCTGCGACCCGAAACTACTTCAAAACATCGCCGCAAATCTCACCGAAGGTGGACTCTTAGCAGCAGATTTGACCGATGCCTGCGAGGAAGCTGCGAACGCCACTGATGCTTCTGTCAAAAAGTCTTCGGAAATTCAATCGCTTGAAAACCAAATCACGGACGAATGGCTAGCAATGTTCAAGATCGCACTCGCATCGACTTGACCTTGACCCAAGCGAACGAGAATTCCTAAACTCGCCAGCATCGATATTTCCCGTGTCGATATTTCGCGCAAAAACGAAAGGAATCTGTATGCGAGTGACAAGATGGACTCTGGCCCTGTTGGTTGCTTCCCAATGCGTTGCGGGAGCTCCCGCTGTTTTATTTGGGCAAGACCAAGTAGGTAGGGGGCCAGCGGTAGGTGGGTCGCCTCAAGCGGGCGCTGCCAAACCTGGGGTAACAGCAAAACTTACAGCGACCCCGACATCATCGCGCAGCATTACGGATAAACCGACTGCTAACAACGCCAACCCCGGGGCGGCAGGTCAAGGTGCATCGACTCCCTCCGGACCAGCTTTGGTTGCCATCGTCAACGGCCAACAGATCACTCTCCAAGACTTAGCCAACCAATGCGTGATGCACCATGGGGAAGAAGTCCTCGAGAACATGGTCAACCGCTACCTGATCCTTCAAGCTTGCCAAGAGCGAAAGATCGAGATCACCCAAAAAGATGTCGATGACGAAATCGCACGCATCGCCTCGAAGTTCAACTTGAGCGTCGCGATGTACTTGAAGCTCCTCGAAAACGAACGCAATATTCTTCCGGAATACTACGCTTCAGATATCGTATGGCCAATGCTTGCTCTGCGCGCTTTGAGCAAAGAGATGTTGCAAGTCTCTCCGCAAGAAATCGATCGGGCATTCCAAAGTGAATTTGGTCCCAAAGTCCAAGTCCGGATGATCGCTTGCAAGGACTTGACCAAGATTCAGCCGTTGCATCAACAAGCCAACGACAACCCCGATCTATTTAAAACACTTGCACGAGATCACTCCGAAGATCCTGCGAGCGCGAGCGTTGAAGGCTTGTTGCCTCCGATCCGCCGTGGCGGTGGTGACGACATTGTCGAACAAGTCGCTTTTGGATTGCAACCGGGTCAAGTCTCGAAGATCTTCCAAGTCGGCGATATCAACGTCGTTCTGCAATGTGTGCGACACTTGCCGCCAGCCAATCCGCCAGCAGCCCAGCTAGCCGAGATTCAAACGCGTATCAAGGCGGAGTTAGAAGAAGAGAAACTGCGTGGATCGGCTGAGACGATTTACACCGAGTTGCGCAATCGTTCGCAAATCATCTCTGTTCTTGGCAAACCCGAATTGCAACAGCAGTACCCTGGAATTGCAGCGGTAATCAACGGCCAGAATGTGACGATGGCTGTTCTCGAACAAGAATGCGTCAAGCGTTTTGGCATCAAGTTGCTCGAAGGTGAGATCAACCGTAAGCTTGTCGAAGACGCATTGAACAAGTCCGGCAAAGCGGTCAGTCAAGCAGACGTTGATGAAGAAATCCGTTCGACCGCCGCATACTACGGTTATCTCCAAGCGGACGGTTCAGCAGATATTCAGCGTTGGATCGCGGATGTTCTGCGCGACCAAGGCAAGAGCGTAGAAGTTTATATCCGCGATGCGGTCTGGCCGACGGTAGCACTCAAGAAATTGTGTGCAGACCAAGTTCAAATCACCGAGGACGATGTTCAACGGCAATTCGAAGCCAACTTCGGCCAGCGCGCTGAAGTTCTTGCTGTCGTCTTTAGCAATCAGCGCACAGCGCAAGAAGTTTGGGAAATGGCTCGCAACAAAAACACCGAGCAGTTCTTCGGTGAACTCGCGAACCAATACTCCGTCGAACCGAGCTCACGTGCGAATTTTGGCAAAGTACCACCTCTTCGCAAACACGGCGGACAAGCCAATCTTGAGAAAGCTGCTTTCGCTCTAAAGCCGGGTGAAATGTCTGGCATCATCGAAATCGGTGGACAATACGTCATCCTTCGCTGCCAAGGTTTTACGCAACCGGTCGTTCAAGACATCAATGCGGTTCGCGAAGACTTGGTTAAAGATGTCCATGAGAAGAAACTCAGCAAGGAAATGGATGCGACCATGGCCAAACTTTTCGCTGATGCTCAGATCACCAATATCTTGAACCCAAAGAAGAGTCGAATTGGAAACGCTGAAACCCAAGCGTCTTTGGACGAACTAAAGAAGTCGCAAGTCAATCGATAGACCTGCGAATCAATCCATCCATTCGTGCATCACTTCACCAATTTCATTGAGCGTTCTCACAAGCCAATCAAATCAGCTCTCTCGATTTAGAGGGCTGAGGCTGCGAATGGTTTGTTTGAACCGACACCAACGAAGTTGGGTTGAAAGTTTCAGCGTTGCCAATGTTGCAAATGTCGACGAAGAATCGGGGATCCCGACATAGAATTCCTCCCGAGCGTCGACTCGCGATCGATATTTCCATTGTCGCACGACGTGTACCAAGCTTTCCCCTACTTCGTCGAATGGACCTTCAACCCATCGAACGATGGCGACAAGAACTCAAAGCCTCGGGAAAGCGGATCGGGTGGGCTGCCATTCTCTCCTATGCCTACGGCTCTGTCTGCCGCGAAATCCCCGAACTTCGCGATGTCTATGTCGCAAGACCCTTTCCGTATATGTACAGGCATCCCGAACCGATCGCATCGATAACCATTCATCGGCCCACCTCGTCCGAAACCCCGTACCTTGGTCGTTTAGTCTGGGGGCGATTCGTCTGCTCGGAATCTACGAACCTGCAAACCTATCAAGACCAGCTCGATGCATGGAATTCAATGCCCATCGAGCAAATCTACCCGGATGCTCTGCGGCTAGAACGCAGATTAACCCCTATCCGACGCTTGCAATGGTACCTGCTGATGCGTTGGACCGGACGCAAGCGAGCCAAGCACTTGGGCACTTTCAGTATTTCAAGCTTAGGTCACCTCGGTGCTCTTAATGGCTACCACCCTTTGGTCGCCACCACGAGTCTAGCCATGGGGCCGGTCTCCAAAAACGAACTTACCGAAATTGTCTTGCTTTGCGATCACCGCGTCATCGACGGGGTTTTAGCCGCAAAAGCCTTGGAAATGCTGGAGAAGCGACTCGGAGAAATACCGAAAAGTTTAGCAAAGAACGAACACTTTCCTTGAGTAACTCCACTAGACGCCAAAAGTTTTAATTAATACTATTCCCTAGCCCCTGCTTCGTTGCCTTTCCGTAACCCGTCGGATATCCAACTAGCGTTCACGCTCGAAATACTATGCCGAAAACAACCCACCCTGCGCCCCTGGGACGCTCTGCGCTTGCACTCGTCCTACTAATTTCCTTGTTCTTAGCTTTCACCGGATGTGAAAAAAACCGGCGAGAATATCTACTAGCACTTGAGAATAACGATCGATGTATCGAACAAGCTCACGTTGTTAGAAGAGACTTGCTCAATAACTTAAAGCTCGGAAATTTTGCCGGAACTGAGTCCGCTTCAAAGCTACAAATCAGCCTTCAAGAGAAGCTGTCTGTAGCGATGTATTCTCTAGATCGCTACCGTCCGCGCAACCCGGATCCGGTCGCTTTTGAAAAATACAGCCGCTTGGTCGCAGACCTTGAAGCTCAACGAGACGAACTCCAGAAAGCCTTCGATAACGCCTATGCGGCAGCCCAAGTCGAAGAAGGTATCGAATTGTCGAAGAAGCTTCGGACCATCGAACTGCAACTTGCCGACGCTAGCGAAAAGCTCAAACAAGCAAAATCGCTGGATCATCCTTCGACCGCTTCAACTGGATCACGATCGAAGTAACCTTCCTTGCGCGGACTTTGGAAACACGGAGCCACAGAGTCCACCGAGAGCCGCTTGTAATCTCACGAACAAGAACCACCGCCGGGCGACAGGTTAGGCTATGGCGAACGAGTGCCTCTCTCTGTGTCTCTGTGCCTCTGTGTTTCAAAAAAGAGTCACAGACCGAGCAGCCATCCTTGCGAGGACTTTGGAAACACGGAGCCACAGAGTCCACCGAGAACCGCTTGTAAGCTCACGAACAAGCGCCTTCCTCCGTGCCTTTGTGTTTCAAAAAAAGCAACTAAACCGCTTCTGGATGCTTGTCAGGATGCAGATAAATAAATGACTTACCGAGCCTCCCGCCGTAATTACCGGCCGAGATTCGGACCAGTCCCTCTACCCCCAACGCAGCTTCGATCGCCAAATACGTCGCTTGAGCGACCGCATTCAAGTTCGCTCCGTTGATGATAATCTCCATGATCGATCTAACACCCTCGGGTACCCGGGATCGATCCCCAAGCTTCTCACGCAAAGTAGGGCAGTATTCGGCGTAGGTGCTCGCAATCAAGAACTTGTAGCTACTCCCCGCTTTGCTTGCACTTGCAGCAACTCCGCCTGGGAATGTCGTGATGACTCCCGGTGCAAGATCCGCTGCATGCCCGGCTCGCTCAGCCGCTTCAATCGCCGCTTCTTCGCTCGTAGCCAAAAACCATAGGTTCCCACCCATGATTCCGTCGGCATAACCAAAGCGACGGCTCAGGAAGAACTCTCCTCCGAGCGTAGGAATCGTCCAACCCTTCTCCCCATTCATCTCGCTTCGAAACTGATGACCGTCACCGAAGTAAGCGATTTTACGACCAAGCTTGAAATAGGGATCCGAGTCTAGTGCATTGAATAAGCGAGTCGTCGGGCAGGTGAGCACATTCTGAGAAAGTCTCGCTAAGAGTACCTTTTCTAAATGCTCTACACGATCTTTGCGAAACCGTGGGACGTGAAATTGCAAATACGCGCCAATCCGCCCGTCCGGAGTCTCTTGCCCAGGACTCTTCCCATCGACAATCCCTTCGATGCCAGCTTCGCAATCGCACAGAATCGTGCTGCTTGCATGCCCCGTGGCTTTTTGACAAGCGGCCAAAAGCCACTTCTCGTCACGTGCGGTTACCAGTACCCGGCTGTAGAGACTGCGAAAAGCTTCTGCGTACGTGTCTTCGACCAAGGCTTGCCATTGCGGGCTCGTCCATGGCTCCGCGATTGATCGGTTCGTCGTCGTTTGCATGGAATGCCTTTCAAACTACTTGCGGCCACGACCAGCGTAAACCGCCGACTCGGTGACTACTTTGTCCATATAGATGTCATGAACATCCATTGGGATCTCTTCAAACATCTGGCATTCGAAAGCCAGCGCGACCAGCGGCGTGCTGGGTTTCGCGTGCTCGAGAAGCTTGTCGTAGTAGCCCTTGCCGTGCCCAGTACGACCACCTTGGCGATCGAATGCAACTCCCGGAACCATGATCAGATCAAGGTCTTCAGGTTGCAATTTCTTCGCTGCGACATCGCGCAACTCAGCCTTGGGCTCAAGGATGCGGTACATGCCGAGTTCCAACTCATCCATGGCTTCGAGCCAAAACAACTCAAGCTCCCCGTCCACGCAGTATGGAACGACAATCCGTTTGCCGCTCTTCAAAGCTTCCGGCAACGCTTGCCGCGTTCGGACTTCGTCCCGAACATCGACATAGAACATGACGGTCGATGCGGCTGCATATTCGGGCAAACTCAAAAACCGAGCAAGAATCGCATCGGAAACCCCATCTTTATCCTCTTGGGTTCGACGGTTGTCGTGCGCCTGCTTTCGGATCGCACCCTTCTTCTCGGCAACTTCGCTCAGCGGCGCACCCGCACCGCCAATCGCCCCATCAGGACTGCTTTTCGACAAAGACGAACAAGTTTTCGCATCCGAACCGCATGGTTCATTCATATCGGGGTCTCATTGAAAAAATGTACAAGTCAAACCGGATGCTTGTATGTTACCGGCAGTCCCCGTTCTTGTCACGGATACAAGGACCATCGGCACTGAGTTCTATGATTATTGGGCGTTCTATGATGTTGGGCGTACCAAGATATTGAGCCCAATGGCACTGGGCTCTATGGCACTGGGCTATTTCAGACCGGACCATTTAGGACCGAGCTCACTCAGGCTGGGCTCTTTAAGACTGGGCTCTTTAAGACTGGGGACTTGCATGTGCGCAAATCTGCTAACAAGCCTTCTAGTGGCACCCCTGAAGCCCCCCTGGAGGGCACCTTGGAAGAACAACTTTGTGCCCCCCCTCGGATTCGCCCTTTGAGTCGCTCTCGGAGTCGCTCTCGGTGTCGCCGCCCCTAAGGCTTTTCCACACCCTTCGAGAGCCTCTTAAAGTAAGCTTCGATCACCTCACGATAGTGGCTTGGCAAGTCTTTAGTCATACTCTGAAGTGCCTCTTGCCGAGCAGCCGGAGGTAAATTCCCCCAACCTGATTTATCGCCGATATCCTTGTTATCGACCTCCCCTTCCCCACTTCCACCCCCTGGCGCCGATTGATCACTGGCCTTCTGCTGCGAAGAATCCTTCGACTGCTGTTGCTGCTGCTGGCGTTGCTGTTGCTGCTGCTTGCGCTGCTGCTGTTGTTGTTGCTGCTGTTGCTCCATCTTTTCGATCATCTTGTCAAGCTTTTCGATGATCGCTTGCTCCTGATCCCGGACTTGCTTTCCCGTACGCCCTAACGACAACCGACGCTCTACGTCGTTCATCATGCGAGCAACCTCGTCGAGCGAGTCCTCTTTTAACGGCTCGATGTCGGACAACATCAGCTTGGCCGTAATCGCATAGCGGCTCGGAAGCTCCATTTCGCGCTCAAGGAGTTTCCGCAAGGAATCTTCGCAAGGCTGCTTCATCAGAAGGTAATGCTGGCAGACGGAAAGCGAAAACAGATAACTCGATGGATCGCTAACCGAATCGATCGACATGGTATTGAGCAACGCAAAAGCTTCGTCGATCCGCTGATGTTCGATCAATCGGCGCGCGAACGCAAGCTGCAAATCGGGTTTGAGCCATACGGGAATCGCCCCGTTTGCTACCAACGAACTGAGCTTACCTTCAAGCACTTTCGGGCTCGCATCCGACCAGGATGTTTCTAAAGCCAAACGGTAGTCTGCAATATCCGCGTCCGCTTTCGCGGCGATATCCAAAAGCGCATCGTGCAAGTCGAGGCCCCGTTTCGACCCGATCGATCGAGCTTCATCAAGCAACGAAGCTTTCCCGTCGAGACCATTGAGCCAAGTCGCGATGCGTTCAAGCCAAACTGCACCCTCTTGCCAAGTCCAGGTAGCTTTCTTCTCCAACCCCTGACTCCCCTGCGCATCGACGCCATCCTGGGATCCGGAATAGCTCACAAGTACAACAGGCGAGCTCGCTCTCGCTTCACGAACACCGAAAAGGTCAGTAAGCAATCCGAAACCCAAAGGCTCCAAAGCCCCCAACGACCCTAATGGCCCAAACGATATCGACACGAACATCCAAGGTAACGCAGCGGTTCTAAAACTTCGAATCAACGCTCGCCTCGCTTTCAATCTTTGCTGACAGCTTCAACCTGCAGCCGATAGTCCCTACGACCAAACCATCATGCAAACTCTCGTACAAACCCTCGTTCGAATGCTCAACCCTCAAAGCTGCTCGGTAGCGAGTCTTGAAGGAATCCAACATGAAAGCATCCAAGGCAGTATACAACTCTGCGAATTGGAAATCGAGGGAAATCGCAATCCCATGCGCTAGCTACCTGCAAAAATGCCCAATAGAAATACCCACTGGGATTCCAATTGGAACACCAATTGGAACACCAGTGGAAATACCAGTGGAAATACCAATTGAAATACCGCGAAATTCAGACCAATCAAACAAACCATTGAATCAAACAACCGAAACAAACCAAAAAGACAAACAGTGAAAACTTGGGGACAGCAACCCGATTCTTTGGCAGATTCCGAAGAACAAACATCTCACAGAAGTTATGATAAAGACGGGCTGGGGCCCCACAAAAGGTTTGACTAAGCCCCAAAACACCCTTCGCCCGTTGCCGCCAATGTCGCTCAGCCATTGTTGACCGATGCTGCCGCAACCGTGCACTCCTCTGGGAACCCATTCATGCGAAACATCCAATCGATAGGCACTTTGCTGTCTCTTACAAGCGTTCTGTGGCTGGCCTCGCTCGGTAGCTTGTCCGCTCAAACCCAAAATACAACCCAAGCGTCCAATGCAGCACCACTGCTTACAGTCACCGCTCAAGAATCGGTAACTCTGAAACCGATCGCAGTTCAAATGAGGACAACCTTTCGAGCAGAAGATCGAACGGTCTCCGATGCAGTGGCAAAACTTCAAGACCACTGCCAGACCGCCCAGAAAATGCTTGTTGACCTTGCTCAATCATCCAACATCGGTGAAGGCAAAAGCAACTTCCAGTGGAATCTCCCCGTCCTCGGCCAAAGCGTCCCTTTTGTCGACAATCCAGAAACAGCGAAACAATGGCTGCGTCGCCAAGCTGCGCAGATGCAAGTCAACAATCCACAAATGCGAGGCAAACTTCGTGAGATGCTCCTTCAGGAAGAAGAAGAACTCGACGGAGAGGCTGACCCATTGCCACTCGTTCATACCGCCTCGAAACGACTCGTCGCCGAATGGGCCATCAACCCAGATCAACTAGAGACAGCCGTCGAATTCGGCGCAAAGCTTCGTCAAATCTCCCAAGACAAACTCTTTCGTGGGACAAAGCTCCGCGTTCAACTCTCCGAAGAAGAACTTGAACAAATAATGCCCTTAATGGGCGCTTCAGCGTACGTATCCTCATCGTCATCAAATATCACTTCCGCAGGCGAAGGCCAAGTTCTCTACGTCGGCGCTTTGAGCGAAGATGAGGAAGCCCAAGCCATGAAAAGAGCCTTTGAAAGAGCAAAGGCCCAAGCCACTCGACTTGCCTCCGCAGCCGGCAAACAGCTCGGTGAAGTCAAAATGATCACCACAACCAGTCAGTCCCCAACCTTCGGGAACCAAGTTGTAACGGCAAACGGAAGTATCGCTACGACCAACTCCGCGCTCGAATATCAAGATCGCGCGGAAAAACGTTGTCTACACCCAAACCCCAATGAACTAGTTCTGTCCATCTCGGTTCAAGTTGGTTTCGAAATCCGATAGTTTCGAATCGCTCGGCGAATCATCCAAACAGCGGTTCCGACAGCAAGCAATGCTCCCAAGACCGGCACAAGGTGCTCTGGGCTGCTCATCGCATGTAGCAAAGTGCTCACCCCATCCCCACCATCAACCACCGGCCCATGCCCGGCATGTCCGAGAATCATCGTAAATGAGGTTGGTAATTCTATAAGTGTTGTTAACAATGGCATCATAGTCCTGCTGGTTCGGTTCTAATAGGATACTCGTCTGCGAGGAGTATCCGAAGCGGGCTTTATCCTACCGAAGCGATCCGAGGGATTGAACCCCAACCCCCCGCATTCGACCAGAGAACTTGCCGTTCCCACCAACTTTTCACCCCAACACCCGTCTGCAAACCCGCACAGGTGCCCAATGCCCGACGCTCCCTTGGATTCTCCTTCAAAGGCAACCTCCGTTCCCGAGGCGATCCCAATCGTCAACGGAAACGTCGCTCAAGGCCTCAACTCCAACAGCACCGATGCAAGGAAAAATACAGGTCGACAAAAAAGCGCCGGCATGTCGTGGATGTGGCTCGCCACCGCCGCCGCCGCCCTGCTTAGCTTGTACCTGTTCTTTCAAACGTACCAGAATCAAGGCGAACTGATCGTGATCGACTTCGAGGAAGGGCACGGACTCTCCCCCGGAGATTCGCTTCGCTATCGTGGTATCGAAGTCGGACGGGTCGAGAAAATCGGACTGCAACCATCCAAAGGTCCAGGGTACTCGGCGGGAATAGAAGTCGCGGTGCGTCTGACTCCCAACGCCAGAAAAACAATCACCGATGGTACTTCCTTCTGGATTGTCCGCCCTATCGTATCTATTGAATCGATCCGTGGACTCGAAACGATCGTCGGTCCGAAGTATATCGGTATGGAACCTGGCACATCAGAATTCGCGAATACAAAACGCTTTCAGGGCCTCGATTCACCACCGTCGATTCGCCCCAAGGAAGGTTCTGTAGAAATCATCTTGGACGCGGCCAAGCGATTTAGTCTCGATAGCGGCACACCGATCTTGCATCGCGGCTTCCATGTCGGCGATGTCTTGTCAGTCAGTCTCGCAAGCGATGCGAGAAGCGTTCTGGTGCGGTGCGCGATCGACCCGGAATACCATGAGCTCGTACGAAGCAACACCAAGTTCTGGATGCGATCTGGCTTGCGTTTTGGACTCGGGATTACCGGCGTATCCCTCGAAGCCGATTCTATAAGCCAAATTTTGTATGGTGGAATTGAGTTCGCAACACCGGACCATCGAGGGAAAATCGTAAGCACCGGCGCTCGCTTTCATCTGCACGAACGCCCCGAAGATGAATGGACGCAGTGGAACCCTTCTCTGCCCTACGGCGCTCTTTGGGAGAAGCTGCAACGTCAATCGCCAGTCTGCTACCGAACAAGTCTAACTTGGAAACAATCATCCTTCGGATTCCAAGTCACCAAGCAGAAGCTTGGATGGGCACTCCTCTTCGATGACGGGACCCTTCTGCTCCGCGAAGACTTCGCCAACCTTCCAACAAGTGCCATTGAAAATTCCGGCCAACTTGAAGTCGCAGGGGTCAGCATACCGCACGAAGCCCTCGCCTCGATTTCTTCAACGGGTACTCCAGCGGGTGCTCCAACGGGCCCAACACTCCACTCCAAAATCCCCATGTCCACCAATGCGAGCGCGTCGATGTTGCGGTTACGACTTCCTTCGGCTCCCACCACCGCTGTTCCGCCGCTCGACCCCATGGAATTTCTACAACCGGTCGGCGAGCCTATCGATGATGTGTTAATCGTCTCTCCCGAAACCGACCGATCGATCCTTGTCGATAAATCACGAATTACACAAACCGATCTGGGGCTTGTTTTAGACCCGTCAGTCAATCTGCCCGATGATCTCGATGGAGCGCCGGTGGTAGATATCCGGCGCGGCCGCTGGCTCGGGGTCTTACACCCCGGCCCCAAACACATTATTTCGATTCCGCAACGTTGATAACCCAAACATGCGATTTCCCAATGTTCTGAGGAACCTAACATGAGGGTTTCTTCATCAAAACTTGACGAATCTCTCTGTTGAATCAAAGCAATCAACTTGCCTTCCCCCCCAAGGGGGTTCCTTTTCGAGTACAATTGCGGGTCTGATCATCAAACCGCACTCGTAGAAGACGCGGGAACTCATCGAAGGAGCAACTAAGTGTCGGGACGCATCGAAGGAATCGTCGTAGAAATAACTTCCGATGGGGACCTTATCACTGATATCGCCCCTGAGTCATGGAACTCTATTCCGCGATCGACCGATACACGCATTCTCATCGACGGTGAGCATGAGACATTGGGCCTATTTGATTCGAATCATCAACAGCCCAGTATGACACTCATTGCGATCGCCGAAGGAGAAGCTCCTTTAAAGGTACATCTGGTAAGCGACTCTGCCTCGATGATGCTTGGCGTACGAACCGGTGCCCCCATCGATATTCGCTGGTAAGCATCATCTTGAGGTACGGAATCCTTGTCGTCGACAAACCACCCGGCCCGACGAGCCGCGATTGTGTCAATGAAGCGACCGCAGCGTTAAGGCAGAGCGGTGATCGTTCGACGAAGATCGCGCACGCCGGCACCCTCGATCCCCTAGCGCATGGTGCCATGGTCTTGCTCCTCGGCCCTGCCGTCCGGTTGATGGATCAAGTCCACGCGTTTGACAAAGAGTACATCGGCGAATTTCGGTTCGGGTTCAGCAGCGCTTCGGGGGATCTGGAAACCGAATGCATTCAAGTCGAATCCGCAACAGCTCTCGAACGCTTACCCCTGCTTTCGACTTTGGAAAGATTTCTCGGAAGCATTCAGCAGACGCCTCCTGCTTATTCCGCCATTCGCATCGATGGCAAGCGAGCTCATGCGCATGCGCGGCGAGGCATTCAAGTCGAGATACCTAAACGTTCCGTCGAGATCCACGAACTGGAATTGCTCGACCTCAATTCAACGACGTTTACTATCCGTACCGTGTGCAGCACAGGTACTTACATGCGAACTCTTGGAAGCGACATAGCCAAGCATCTCGGATCCGACGCGGTGATGGTCGATTTGAAACGCACCCGAGTCGGCCCTTTTAGGCTCGACCAAGCCATCCGATACGATCAGCTCAAACCTATCCCTTGGGAACCATTTATCCTTTCCCCATCCCTTGCCGTCTCGAATTTGCTTACTCTATGCGTCGATGATGTCCTGATGCGCAAAGTCCTCGATGGCAAGAAACTCCCTTGGCAGACGATTCTGAAGCATTGCATCTCGCAAGCAAATCCGAACAACGTACCGAACATATCAGCTTCGGATACGACGGTTGCCCTTCTCGATGATCAGCTCGTTTTGCGAGCGATTCTAAAAGAAATCGCGCCTGATCAATGGCGATGCGACAAAGGGATTGCGCATTGGGATGTTCTGCCTAAAAGACCCGAATGATCAAGGTAACATTGCATTGGATTCGTAGTAAGGCGTGATGCTCAGGGGCTTACCAAAGTGCTTCTCGAAGGTATCCCACTGCGTCGGTAGTGTGACCCATGGTCCTTTCGAAGTCGGTCCAATTGCAAGTGCCTTATCCGCTTGCTTACCGATGACCATTTGTGTCACTTCCCCGGATTGGTTGAATTCGATAATACTCCCGCCAAATGCCCTTCCTTTTCCCCATGCGCCATCTCTCACCCGCTTGAATCCATATGCCGGCAGGTCTTCTGCACGCAAATCACGCAACGCGATTGCACCCCCGCTGACGTAACCGTAAACCTCAGCCTTCGCCGGATCCTCAACGACAATCGCGGTACAAGAACCATCTTCTACGCTTGCATAGAACCCTGGATAGGCCGCGTTATGACCTTTCGGCCATAACCGATCGCAACCCATGAACAACAAACTACCACACACCAACCATATCGCAGATAATCGTAACATCTTCGATTCTCCCTAAGCACTAAAAAGTCGATTTGATGAGCGACGTCCAACTTAACATCGCATTACTCGTTACTTTCTTCCTCGCCGAATTTCTTCGCCGTACTTACCGGTTTCGCATCCCGATTCTACTTGCCGGTTCACTCCTTCCATCGGTTTGCATACCACGACCCTTGCCTCGGATCAATTCGCAACGAATACATGTAGTTGAGGATCTTTAGTCGCTGCTCAGGAATCTGACTCTTTCCATCCTTATCGAGAACAAACGGCAGATCCCAAATATTCATCGGACACCAGCTCAGATCCCGTTTGATATGACTGAGGAATGGCTGCCTTCGCTCAAGCTTCATTGAGTTAATCGATGTGTAAACGAAATCGATCGAGGAAGAAAAGAAGCTCATGGCGTTTCCTTTCTGACTTCCAAAAGGACCGGGATTCCAAGAAACTGCATCCGCTGTAACGAGCTGAAAAATGTATTCGTCTTGACTCCAGGGGACCCAGTTTTCGTATTCCAGACCTGCTTTATAATTGTTCAATATGAATACCGCGTCCTTCGCGTCCATCGATCCTACTGCGACCTTCTGTGTTAATGGAGAGCTGTAAATCCGCAATAGATCTTCGTCGATTCCTCGAAACCGGAACTTGGCATCCCCATCCAGGTCAGCTAACTCCATCATCGCTCGCATATTCAATCGCTGAACGATTTTATTGCTCGCAAAGTGGCCGCCGATTTCCCCATGGCCCCCGGGGGATTTCAACAATCGCAACTTCAAATCATCATCTTCGAAAAAGCGTGTCGCTGGAAAATAGCTTCTGTCTTCATTCGCAGCGTAAATAACAGACATCGCTTTGGTATTCCTCGTCTGATAGGCATTGACGAAGTTCCCGTCTCGTCCAGCTTCGGACCATTCCACAAGAATCGAGCTGTGCCCAGGAAAGACATACGAATAAACGGGATCAAACAATCCTAAGAAATCGACTTCGATGTTGTAATGCGATAACATCTTCGAGAACTCTTGGGCCAT
>JBJONT010000447.1:0-10940 GCA_046051705.1 Planctomycetota bacterium
ATGGTCCAAGATGTTGAGGACCTTGAAGCTGGAACTGATCGCCAATTCGATCGTGCACGCTTTGTGTCACCCGAATCGCAGATGTGCTACTGCCGATGACCAATCGCTTCGCGATGGTGACGGTATCGCCCCAAAGGTCATATAGGAACTTTCGCTTCCCGACGACACCCCCGACAATAGGGCCGGAATTGATGCCGATCGCCACATTCAATTCCGCTTTGAAATCGCGGTGTGAATGAGCGACAATTCGGACAGCTTCCTGAGCGAATTGTGTCATGCGTTTTGCATGATCTGGACGCGAAACCGACAATCCACAAACCGCCAAATACGCTCCGCCAATGGTTTTTACTTTTTCAATCCCATACTTCTCTGCCGCTTCGTCGAGGCGTGCGATCAGATCTCCTAGGACTTCCAAAGCTGTTGATTCTCCCGCTTCTGCGCTGAACTGTTCAAGCCCGATAAGTTCGGCGAAGAGGACTGAAACATCGGTGAACTTTTGACTAGCTCTCTCATCCCCTTCGCGCCGCTGGGCAATTGCAGATGCAGGTAGAATGCTCTCAAGCAATTCTTCATTCTCTCGTACTTGTTGCTCGAGTTTATCCGTTTGGGATTGGATGCTTTTCGACATCCCGTTGAAGACATTTCCAAGGACTCCGAATTCATCTCCCGAATTCACGGCAACTTGTACCCCTGTTTCTCCGTTGCCAATGCGTTGCGCTGCATCGGCAAGAAGTCTTAGTGGTCGGATCAACCAATTTGAGAAAACAAGGGCCAGTAGACTGCTAAGCAACGCCATACCGCAGGCTGTAAGAAGGACTTTGCGTCCGAATTCGCGGATCGGAGCTTGGGCCTCGTCGACGTCGATCTCGGCGAGTACTCCCCATCGCAACGAATTCAGTTCGATTGGACCGTAGGCGCTGATCACTCTCTCTCCGCGAATATCTGTGATCTCTTGAATCCCACTTTTACCCTGGAGGGCGAGTTGCGCGGATGGGGTTTGAACTGGCAGAACTCCAAGTGTATTGCCTTGACGCTGGATCTGTTCGACGATTTTAGGGCTCAGACTCGATTGACGCAGAGTCCCAAGATATTTCTCAGGGTCCTCCATCATGAATCGGCTGCGACTGCGCATCGTAAGATCCGGGCCAACCAAGTAGCATTCTCCCGTGTCTCCAAGTCCCTCTTCTTTCCATTTGCCACCACCAGTCATCAGTTGGTTGAAGCTATCGACAGGGAACTGCAATACGAGAATTCCAATCATCGCCGGCCCATCAAAAATTGGACTCATGACGAAGGCCATCGGTTTGCCTAAGCTTGGGCGGTAGGACTCAAAGTCCACAACTTTGTAGTTGTCTCGATCTTGGGAGAACTGGAGCTCTTTTGCTTTTCGAGCAAGCTTCGTATTGCTATATGGACCGTCTTCGAGATTTGTCGCAAACTCGGATGTTTTCGCGTAGCTGTAAACGATATCAAGCGACTTTGCATCGACGAGCATGAGGTCTTCGAATCCAAAAATCCTCGCAGCACGCGAAAACAGCGGGTGATACTGATCGTGTACTTGTCGATATCCACTGGTGTCCGTCGGTGAGGACTCTAAGACACGCTTCGAATCGTAATCATGTGGATTTGCTGCGATGTAGTGGTACTGAAGATACCTTGATGATGAGTTGCTTGGTAAATACTGTTCGATTACCGGGTCAGCGTCGATGTACTTGCGCAATTCCGGAAGAAACGAATTGGCGTAAAACATCCGGAGTCCCTCGTCGACGTTTCGGTCGGCGGATTCTGCAGGAATCTGCTCAAAAGCCTGATCGAAAGCCTTCATTCCTTCAATCGCCATGCGGCTGTCAGATATGGAAATAACTTGATCGCGCAAGGACTCAAGCTTGGTTTTCAAAGCAGAAGTCTTCGCAACTTGGATACCGCGCAACTGGTTCTCCACAGCCCGCTCCAAAGCGGACTTGCCACTTTGAAAGCCAATCCAAGCCATGATGGCAAGGGAACTTAGGGCGACGGCTAACAGGAGGAGAATCATCTTGGACTGAATACTCAGTCGGTTGAATCCAAACATAAAGATAATTGCCTACAAGGTTAGGATGTGCCGATAGGATCTGGGCTGCTCGGGCGTGGATCTGGTTCGGTTGAGAGTTGGAACGGACGTTTGCAAGGATATCTTGCAAGCCGTGGGTGCTATTCGTAAATCGCTATTTCAACATCGTTTTTTCGGTTAGGATCAACGATTGCGTGGGCGTTTCGGGTTGTTCTATTTGATCGGATTATTCCATGTTTTTCTTGTTGGACAAGTTTTCCTTTGCGTGGTTTTTGCCTTTGTTCCTTCTTTTGAGTAGTAACAACCTAGCTCAAGAGCCCGAGGCCAAAGGGAGTAACTCTTCCTCCGAATCCGCGACTAAATGGAAATATCGAAACACACAAGTCTTGGGCTGGACTGTTCGCATACGAGAGGAGCTCGATACGGATTCACCCGAAGCAATGACCGAAGCGATCGAACAGCTGAAAGAACAGCTCGAGGAAATCGAAAAGGTCGTCCCCCCCGAAGCGGTCGCAAAAATCAAGGGAGTTGTTCTCTGGTTTTCACCTGAGTATGCGAAAGGCCAGCCTCGAGCCGAATACCATCCAGGAAGGGAATGGTTGGTGAACAACGGACGAGACCCGGCGATGGTGCGAGGAGTTGAATTCACGAACGTGCGTGTGTTCGCGGCCGAACGCAAACGGATGCCCAATTTTGTACTGCACGAATTGGCGCACTCTTATCATCACCAATTTTTGACCGATGGTTTTGAGAATAAGCGAATTGCGGAGCTATATCAGCGCGCGAAGGATGCTGGGATTTATGAACAAGTCGAACAGCGATTCGGGGATGGACGCAGCGAGGTAGTGAAGGCCTACGGAATGAATAATCCCGCTGAGTATTTTGCTGAAAACTCGGAAGCTTATTTCTCCACCAACGATTTCTTTCCCTTTGATAGGGAGCAATTGCTCAAGCACGACCCGGCAATGCTGGAAGCATTGAAGAACCTCTGGGGGAACTAGGCCATTGGAAACACAGAGACACAGAGGCACAGAGATCGGAAAGAAAACCGTGGGTTGAATCTTCAAGACACAGGAGGGCTCTCCTCCGTGTTCTCTGTGACTCCGTGTTTCAAAAAAGTCCGCGCATCCGGGGCCGGGGAAGACCATTGGAAACACAGAGACACAGAGGCACAGATATCGGAAATAAAACCGTGGGTTGAATCTTCAAAACACCTGAAGGTTCTCCTCCGTGTTCTCCGTGTCTCTGTGTTTCAAAAAGACCGCGCATTCCCAGAGATCGGAAATAAAAAAAAGGCGACTCGAGATGAGCCGCCTTTTTTCTAATGCTGGTTCTACGCAGTACAATTCACGCGTAGGAAGGATTGAACTACTTGAGTTCGACAGTCGCACCGGCTTCGGTGAGTTCCTTCTTGATCTTCTCTGCTTCGTCCTTGGCGATTTGTTCCTTGATCTTCGAAGGTACACCTTCTACCAACTTCTTGGCATCGATCAGGGACAAACCGGTAAGGTTCTTGACGACCTTAACGACGTCGAGCTTCTTATCGCCGAAAGCGGTAAGAACAACATCGAATTCGGTCTTCTCGACAGGAGCTGCTGCGGCACCGGCACCGTCTGCAGGAGCTGCCATAACAACGGCACCACCAGCAGCGGCTTCGATACCGTGCACATCCTTCAGATAATCGCTGAGTTCCTTGGCTTGTTTGAGCGTCAGGCCGACGATCTTCTCGCCTAAGGACTTGATTTCTTCCGCGTAAGCGGTTGCTGACTCGGACATTTCTACGTTCCTCAAAATGGTAAGAACAGACAAACTAAACGCACCGGCGAGAATGATAGACCGGCTGTTTCACACACATACACGTTTCGGAATCCTAGGGCTCTGTTGAGCGATCGGCTTTCAACAAGTCGATCGCAAGTTTAGAACACTAGGGTTCCATTTCCTCCGACCTGAAGCGTGAGCTAAAGGAGCGGAGATTGAATTTGATTAACCTTCGCTGGCAGGACTCGCATCCGAGCCTTCGCTAGCGGGACTTGCATCCCCATCTTCGCGGTCTTCGATCATCTTCTTGACTTGACCAGCGATGGTGCTAGCAGGTCCAACCAGTTGACCAGCGAGAGTGCTACCTGGCGAGAGGATCTGACCGACGAGCATCGAAATCTGCTCGAGGCGACTCGGCCATTTGGCAACCTTCTGGACTTGTTCGCCGGTCATCGCCTCGCCGTCCATGACCCCACCCTTGAACTCGAACTTCGGGAAAGCTCCCGAGTCAGCGAGTTTCTTGATGGACTTGACAAGCGAGACGAAGTCTTCGCAGCCCCAGAGGATTGCAAGGCTTCCGGCCTGGTTATCGAATGCAGGACGAAGGCTTGTGCCTTCGGTAGCCATAGCCGCAAGTGACCGTTTGACGACAAGCAAGGAGATACCTTGATCGCGAAGGGTCTTGCGGATGTTGTAGTTTTCGTTTCCGGTCATGCCAACGATGTTGGCGACGACGGCGTCACTAACGCCATCGAGCTTGCTCGAGATATCGCGAGCGATCAGCTTTTTGACAACTTTGCTCATGGGTTCACCTGTTCCTTAAACCGTAACGCGAACGCTTGGAGACATCGTCGCGCAGATTGCGATGGATTTGATGTAAGTACCTTTGACGGCATTGGGCTTGACCGATTGCACATAGGAGATGAATGCTCCGATGTTCTCGATCAGCTTTTGGGCGTCAAAACTCATTTTGCCGACCACCGCGTGAAGGTTGGAACCTTTATCGTTTCGGAACTCGACCTTACCGGCCTTGTATTCTTTCACGACGCGAGCAACATCGGTGGTCACGGTACCTGCACGTGGGGAAGGCATCAATCCGCGGGGACCGAGAACCTTACCGAGTGGACCGACCATACCCATCATGTCTGGGGTAGCGATACAGACGTCGAAGTCGAGCCAACCTTCTTTGATTCGCTTGGAAAGCTCTTCGGCGCCAACAGCGTCCGCACCGGCTTCTTCAGCGACTTTAGCTAAGTCACCTTTTGCGAAGACGATAACGCGTTGTACTTTTCCGATCCCGTTAGGTAGTACGACCGAACCGCGAACGATTTGGTCTGCTTGGGCTGGATCAATCCCGAGATTCATATGGATTTCGACGGTTTGGTCGAACTTCCGTCCGCTGAATTGCTTGAGCAATTCGACGGCTTGTTGCAACGGCAACGGGTCTTTTCCCGGAGCCTTTGCCAACATCGATTTCATTGCCTTCGTTGGTTTCACCATTTGGAAATTCCCCTCGACTATCCTACGATCTCAATGCCCATGGAACGCGCGGTGCCTTCGATCATGCGACGGGCATGTTCGAGATCGCGTGCGTTGAGGTCGGCCATTTTCTTGGTGCAGATGTCGTCGACCTGCGCTCGGGTGACTTTGCCGACCTTTGTTTTGTGTGGTTCACCTGAACCGCTTGCTACCCCTGCAGCCATTTTCAGCAATGCAGAAGCAGGAGGGCTTTTGGTGATAAATTCGAAGCTGCGGTCGGAGTAGACGGTAACCACAACAGGGATGGGTGTACCGTTGAACTCGCGGGTTCGGTCGTTGAATTGAGAGACGAACTGACCGAGGTTGATCCCGTATCTACCAAGGGACGTACCGACCGGTGGTGCCGGCGTCGCCTTGCCTCCCGGCACCTGAAATGCCGCTTTTCCTACTACTTGCTTGGCCATATCCCACGAAACCTGTAATTGACGGATTTCAAACGACAAACGCTCTGCGAACATCCAAACCCACTGTTTGGCTGCTTATAAGCGTCTGGACTACAGCGACTCAATCTGCCAGTGATCTAGCTCGACCGGGGTGCTGCGCCCGAAAATATTGATGATGACGGTCACTCGTCCGTTTGCTTCGTCGATGCGGTCTACATCGCCCTCGAGACTCTGGAAGTTCCCTTCCTTGACTCGAACGCGATCACCGGGACGAAACGGAATCGAGGTCTTGGGTGCTTGTTCTTGATCCACGTCGGGATGCACGAGCTTAATGATTCGCTCGACATCCACGTCGGTCATTGGGGTCGGTTTCCCGTAAGTGCCGGTGAAATCGCCGATGCCCGGTGTCTCTCGCACAAGGAACCAAGTGTCATCTGATATGATCATCTGGATCATCAGATACCCGGGGTAAAGCTTACGCTTAACTATGCGTTTCTTACCCGCACGGGTAAACTCCACGACATCTTCGGTCGGCACAAGAATCTCGCCGAAGTACTCTTTTAGATTCGACAGCTTAATACGCTTCTCAAGCGCCTCGCGGATGGAGTCCTCTCGGTTGAAGGCAACCTTGAGAATGTACCATTGCGGTGCACTCGGCAAACTCTCTGTCGTATTGTTCGTGGGATTACTCACTCGAAAACCTAGCGCCAGTACATGCGAATCATCAACCGATCCCCGCGACATCCGCGAAAACCGCCGATCAATCTCCTGGCTGTTGGTCGGCCGCTATAACGCTACCGACTCGCCAAAAAACTAACTAACTCCTAGCAAATCAAACAGGAACTGCCAAATCGCATCGTAGCAAAAAAGCAGTACTGCTAGAAAAGCCATCGTGAATATAACAACCGTTGAAGCTCTGTAAAGCTCAGTTTTGGTTGGCCAGGAAACCTTGCTCATTTCTGCTTCCACAGCAATGAGAAAATCGGCAAATCTAGGCCAATTCACCAAGCGATACCCTAGCCACACTCCGGCAGCAACCAGTCCAGCAGGGATCCAATATCGGGCCCCACTCCAGAAACTGCTTGCATCGGGCGATCCACTCGGTGCAATCCATGCTCCCATGGCCTCAAACAACTGCCAGCCACCAAGCCCGCAAGCGAGCCAAATGGCCAAGCAAGTCAGTTGGCGTACAACGCGACCTTGCTTCTGCTTGTATCTGTTATTCGTCAGCAACTCGCTAGTAAACGAGCGACTGAGGGAATCATCTGAAATCGTTGCCATACTCCAAGCCGCCTTCCGAGCCGCCAGACTACCTAGTTTATGGGCCTAGTTTATCGGCCTTACTAACTTGATTTAGCAGGGGCGGCAGGAATCGAACCCGCAACCCCCGGTTTTGGAAACCGGTGCTCTGCCAATTGAGCTACACCCCTAAAGTCAAGTCGCGGGTCGTTACCCGCAACTGAACCGCTAGATACTTCGTCGAAGCATCTAGCGCACTATGCCAAGATCCATACTGGCCGATTGATTTCTCGCACGGCCTAAAGATCTGTATTCAATACCTAGAACTACTCGACAATCTTGGTAACAACGCCCGAACCGACGGTCTTACCACCTTCGCGAATAGCGAAGCGAACGCCGTCGTCGATAGCAACGGTCTTTTGGAGTGTAACAACAACGCGAACGTTATCGCCAGGCATGCACATTTCAGCACCGATCAAGTCAGCCGAACCGGTAACGTCCGTTGTTCGGAAGTAGAACTGTGGGCGGTATCCGCTAAAGAACGGGGTGTGGCGTCCACCTTCGTCTTTGCTCAAGCAGTAAACTTCGGCTTCGAACTTCTTGTGTGGGGTGATGCTGTTCGGCTTGGCCAAAACTTGACCTCGCTCGATGTCTTCACGCTTCACACCGCGGAGCAAGCAACCGACGTTGTCCCCTGCACGGCCTTCTTTCATTTCCTTGCGGAACTGCTCGACACCCGTGACGGTGGTCTTTTTCTTTTCTTCCATCAAGCCGATGATTTCGACTTCTTCACCAACCTTGATCACACCGCGTTCGATCCGGCCGGTTGCTACCGTACCACGACCTTCGATGCTGAAGACGTCTTCGACTGCCATCAAGAACGGCTTGTCGTCTTCGCGGGTTGGTTGTGGGATGAAAGCGTCGACAGCGTCGAGAAGATCGCTGATGCACTTCGAAGCTGCTGGATCTGCTGGGTTGTCGTAAGCGTTACGTGCGTTTCCACGGATGATCGGGGTCTCTTCCCCTGGGAACCCGTACTTGGAAAGCAATTCGCGGATTTCGAGTTCCACGAGTTCCAAGAGTTCTTCGTCGTCAACCAAATCGCACTTGTTCAAGAACACAACGATTGCAGGTACGTTAACCTGACGAGCGAGCAGAACGTGTTCCTTGGTTTGTGGCATCGGACCGTCTGCTGCACTGACGACGAGGATCGCTCCGTCCATCTGTGCCGCACCGGTGATCATGTTCTTGATAAAGTCAGCGTGACCAGGGCAGTCGATGTGAGCATAGTGACGGTTTGCTGTCTCATACTCAACGTGCGACGCTGCGATCGTCACGGTCTTGGTCGCGTCGCGAACGGTACCGCCTTTGGCGATGTCCGCATACGTCTTGGGAGTTGCTAGCCCCTTGGCTGCTTGTACCGCCAGCAACGCACCCGTTGTGGTGGTCTTGCCGTGGTCGATGTGTCCAATCGTTCCAACGTTGCAGTGGGGTTTCTTGCGTTCAAATACCTCTTTGGCCATTTTATCCTACCAACACCTCAATAAAAACCCTGAAAACCGTCGCCGTGAAGACACCACTCTTTGCGGCCATCACCCACGCGCAACACACAGAACTACGATTCACTGTTCCCCAAGCATAAGCAAATTCTATAAACCTGCAATGCTTCAAGCTCTCGTCGACGACAAAAGCTGCTGATGGGACTTGAACCCATGACCTCTTCCTTACCAAGGAAGTGCTCTACCAACTGAGCTACAGCAGCGAGAACAGCAGAGCGGGTGAAGGGAATCGAACCCTCGTATTCAGCTTGGAAGGCTGCTGCTCTACCATTGAGCTACACCCGCAACCACGTACGCAATGCCCATCAAGCAAGACGGGCAGAATCGAAATCTTACCGAAACCTACGACAATCGACCACCCGAAAAGATGTTCTCCTGTACGCAATTTCTACTTATTTCAACTTCTCATCCCGCCGGGTGCTCGCTGGCACTGCCGACGCTCCTCCGGGAGAATGGAAACCCCGGAGGAAATGGGAGGTGTAGGATTCGAACCTACGTAGCCGAAGCAACGGATTTACAGTCCGTCCCCTTTAACCACTCGGGCAACCTCCCGCCCAAATCTTCAGTCAGTCTTACTTCTCGTCCGCCGCAATCGCTCTCGCGACATCCGCGTCTTTCCAAGTCGCTTTCGTTACCAAAACCGGCAAAGAGCCGGCGATGGGACTCGAACCCGCAACCTGCTGATTACAAATCAGCTGCTCTGCCAATTGAGCTACGCCGGCATCAGTAATTGGATCGACAACCCGTCAGCCCCCCACTGGATGCTTTGGGTTGCGACCTTCGATCGGCTCAAGCGATCGTCGGCGCGTTTCCAAAACATGGCGTTGGGTTTGCGAGTCGCACTAGTGTACTGATGTCTAGTTCGCTCGCAAGGCGACTTTTGAGCGAAACAAGCGTTCTAGTCGAACTATCCGTTCAACTCAGCAGGTTGTTCGCCCCAATAAAGAGTGTTTTTATCGGGATTGGTTCAAGATCAATCCAAGGATTTCTGCTCGGGAGGACAAGTTTTCACGGAAAACCCCTCGCATTGCACTCGTGGTGCACGAAGCACCCGCCTTGCGAATCCCTCGCATGCTCATGCATGAGTGACTCGACTCAATCATGACGACTACCCCGCGAGCCCCAAGCTTTTCTTCGATCATGTTGGCGATCGTCTCTGTCATCCGCTCTTGAACCTGCGGTCGCCGTGCGACTTCATCGACCACTCTGGCTAGCTTGCTCAACCCTACGACCTTGCCATTAGGCAAATAACCTACGTGGGCTTTCCCAGTGAAAGGAAGCAAATGGTGCTCGCACATGCTATGGAATTCGATGTCGCGAACCAGCACGATTTCGTCGTAATTCTCTGTGAAAACTCGCTTCAAATGAATGCTGGGGTCTTTGTGAAGACCCGAGAAAATCTCGGCGTACATCCGAGCCACGCGGGCCGGGGTTTCCAACAGCCCCTCTCGGTCTGGATCTTCGCCCACAGCAACGAGAATTTCACGAACTGCTCGCTCAATGCGGTCGTGATCCACCCGGAAAGCACTCCGCTCGTCAGCTTTTTGACTCATCCCGACGTTTTTCTCTGTCACAGGCTTCTTTCGTTTGTTGCTTTGCTCTCTGCGAATCCCTGCCGCTGGGCCTACATCCTGAGTTTCGTTGCGTCCCGTTACACGCTTGCTACTAATCATAACCCCATTCTCCCAATTCGAGATCCCAAAACCGCAGTTCGCCTAGATGCGCTCCGCCTTAGAACGCCCGGTATGGTAGGGGCCTGCCAAGCCTTCTGAACCTTGTGTCGCTCTGTTTTTCCTTGCCTGATACGATTGTTCGCGATGGGGACCTCACCCAGCCGCACAAGAAAATCGCTACACTCTATGGCTGAATAAGGGATGGGCTACAACTGGGATGGACGGGGCGGAGCCCCATCCTACGAATGATCGCACAGGCGGGGCGGAGCCCCATCCTACGAATGATCGGACAGACGGGGCGGAGCCCCATCCTACGGTCGATCCTGCGGGGCGGAGCCCCACACCACAATACCCCACCCCACCACGCTACAGCAAACCACCCAATCCCACACCACGCAATCCCAAGCCACTCAATCCCACACCACTTAGTACTCGAGCTTCACTTTCATCATGCAATCTGGCTCCAACCAAAATCAATCTTCGTCCGGCAGTGATCAGTCTGTCAGCCACCAAAAGACTCCTGCTTCCACGGAGACTCGCGGGAATCCCCCAGTTTCCATCGAAGATTTTCAGCAACTGATTCATCGCATGTACTACGAAAAGGATCTTCAACGCGGTATCCCGGGCACGTTCATGTGGCTGATGGAAGAAATCGGTGAACTCGCTTCCGCCCTCCAAACAGGGACCGATCGGGATAACCTCGAAGAAGAATTCGCAGACGTGCTCGCTTGGCTAGCAA
>JBJONT010000448.1:0-3491 GCA_046051705.1 Planctomycetota bacterium
TCGTAATGAATTCGATCCAAGTCTCGCGACATGTCGAGTTGTAAACGCTGCAAGCGGGAGGAATATTTGGGAGTTAGATTCTCGATCTTTGATTCTTTGCCTCCCCCTGCGATACGAGTTCCTTGGTGAATTGGAGGTAGGAACGCCGACCCGAAATTGCGAACACCACCGTGCCCGAGAGTTGGATTGATCGTAACGAAACTAGGTAAGTTCGCGTTCTCGCTACCGAGTCCATAGCTGACCCAAGCTCCCATACTGGGGCGAACAAAAGTATCGGACCCAGTATGAATCTTCAGAAGTGCTCCGCCGTGTGCTTCGTTCGACCCGTGCAAGGATTTGATAAAGGTGAGTCGATCGACATGTTTGGCAACATTTGGGAAAAGGTCGCTGACCCAAGTGCCGGTTTCGCCGTATTGTTTGAACTCCCAAGGGCTCTTGAGAAGATTTCCTGTTTGAGCGAATTGGATACGGGGTTTTGGGATCGGCAGGGGTTGGCCGTGAAGTCGCGTTAGTTCCGGTTTGTAGTCGAAAGTGTCCACATGAGATGGTCCACCGTGCATGAAGACGAAAAGAACTCTTTTGACACGAGGTGGAAAGTGAAGGTTTTGCAGTGTTCCGGGTGTACCAGAGGTACCAATTCCCGGCTCCCCAAGCTTTTGGCTTGCTTCCGAGGGAGGTTCGGCCCATCCGCTGGCGGGATGCGCCGCGATTAGATCGGCAAGTGCGAGCCCGGAAAGACCTCTTGCGACATTTCGCATCCAACTGCGTCGTGGCGAGACGCAGCTTCGGTGGGGTAGATGTGAAGTATTTCCAAGGATTGTATTCATTGGATTCTCATTGTGTTTGTCTTGCATCGTCGCGCCCGTTACTCGATCCAGATGAATTCACGAGTTGAAAACAAACCATGCACAAAGGCGCTCAGAGCCGCGGTTCGATGCTGTTGCTTATCGACAGGAACGCCAGGTGATGGGGTAGCCTGAGATTGCTCGGCAAGGGTGTCGACGCAGAGTTGAAGGAATGAAAGAGAGCGATCGATTTCTCGGGAGGATGGGGCTCGCCCCAATACCTTTCGGAAAGCTTGATCGATCGATTCGCGATCGTCTTGAGAGCTCTTAGCAATCTGTTCACCAAGCGTTTCGGATGCGGTAGAAACAATTGGGTTATTCAAGAAGAATAGAGCTTGGCTTGGAACGGTGGTCACCGGTCGTTGTTCGATATGGCTTGCGGGGTCCACATAATCGAAGACGGAGAATAGGTCGTCGAGGGCTGCCCGATTGATGTTCAAGTAAATGCTTCGTCGGGGGCCTTCTCCTTTGAGAGGTGGACCAAGCCGAGCGTCGAGGCGTGATGAGCAAGCCAGCAAGCTATCGCGGATAGGCTCCATTTCGAGTCGCCGTTCGTTCTGCTTCCAAAGCCAACGGTTCTCAGGATCGGATTCTTCATATCGAGCATCGCGGGAGGTGCGTCGGTAGGCTTCACTAGTAACAATTTCTCGGTGCAACCACTTCAGCGACCAGCCTTGTTCAATCCATCGAATCGCTAAATCGTCGAGCAATTCAGGATGGCTAGGCGACTGACCTTTGAGGCCGAAGTTCGAGGGAGTCGAAACGAGCGGTTGTCCGAAATGCCACATCCAAATTCGGTTTACCATGACTCGAGCAAGGAGAGGATGCTGGGGATTGGTCAACCAATCCGCGAGCTGCATTCGTCCGCTTTGGTCGGGTGGAATCGAGGGGAACTCCACGGCTTTGACTAGAATTTTTGGAACACCGCGAGGGACTCGCTCATCGCTGGGCTTGAGATGATTCCCTCTTAGATGGACTGGCATGTCTACCTTTTCTTTGGCTTCTTCGACTGCCATCGCGCGATCAAAAGCAGGCATCCCTTTCTGAAGGTTTTCAAGATGCTTTTGGGATTCCTCGATTTGCTTCTTCATCTCCTCCGTGTATGGACCATCCTTGATGGGCTCTTTGTTATTCTCGGGGAGTTGAGGAATCTTTCCTTGGTCGAGCAACTCCTGGTGAGTCTTCATCAGGAGCAAGTGACGCGCTTGGGTCGCTTCGTCGATTGCTGCCTGGTGCGCTGCTCGCTGTTCATGGCGTGCTTGGGTGGGCAATTCACGCTCCATCCAATTGCTGACGAAGGCTTGATCGGCCATGGTACGGGTGCTCATCAAGACACCCGCTAAGGCGAAATAATCTTTCTGGGTGAAGGGATCAAACTTGTGATCGTGGCACCGAGCGCATGAAAGAGTTACGCCGAGCATCGTTCGCGAGAAGGTATCGATTTGCTCATCGACGATATCGATTTGCATTTTCGCCTTGTCTTGCTCGGCAAGCATTTTGGGGCCAAGGACCCAAAAACCGGTGGCCGTGATCAATCGATTGCGCTGTATTTCATCGTCGGGCGGTGGTAGCAAATCCCCAGCAATCTGTTGCCGCACGAATGCATCAAAGGAAAGATCTTCGTTCAGCGCGTCGACAACCCAATCACGATAGCGCCAAGCATTTGGCATCTCATGATTTTCATCGGCGCCATTGCTGTTGGCATAGCGAACGGAATCGAGCCAGTGCCTAGCCCAACGCGCACCGTACTGTGGAGACGCGAGCAAGCGATCGACAAGAAGTTCGTAACGAAGTTCAGGCGGATCGTCTAAATATCGTTCCGTTTCTTCGAGCGTAGGAGGCAGGCCGGTAAGATCAAAGCTGAGTCGACGCAACAGCACCATCGCATCGGCTTGTGCCGCTGGCAGCATCCCTTTCTTATGTAAGGTTGCTTCCACAAAATAGTCGATTCGGTTTGTAGGCGATGCGACTAATGGATGATTGTTCGATTGTGTAGATGTCGGTGAGTTTAGGTCGTTAGAGTAAGCTTGTGATAAACCCTGCAAAGGTTTTAGCGGTTGAAAAGCCCAGTGAGTTGCGGCGGCAGTTGGGTCGATCCAAGGTTTCTCGGGGCGATTTGCAGTGGCCGTTCTTGGGTCGATGGCTCCTTCTGCGATCCATTTGCGAAAGTCGTTGATGATCTCATCGCTGAGCTTCCCCTTGGGAGGCATCTGAGAGTCTTCGTATAACAGCGCTTTTAGAAGTAGGCTTTGGTCCGGTTGGTTGGGAACGAGCGATGGTCCAGAATCTCCACCTTGGAGGAGTCCTGACTTCGTGTCAACGAGTAGGTTAGCTTGGACGATCTTTGAGTCTGCGGAATGGCATTCGTAGCAGTGCTCGATAAGAACGGGGCGAATGCGCGATTCGAAGAACTCGACTTGGGCTTGTGGGAGTTGCTCTTCGGTCCCCTGCCCTAGCGATGTGTTTTGCAAGCTTGATGCAAACAAGCCTAGTGCGACAACCGGGACGATCACACGCGTTGAAAGACTAGTTGAAAGACGTATTGCTAAACGTGTTGCTAAACGTGTTGCTAAACGTGTTGCTAAACGTGTTGCTAAACGTGTTGCTAAACGTGTTGCTAAACGTGTTGCTAAACGTGTTGCAAGG
>JBJONT010000449.1:0-6769 GCA_046051705.1 Planctomycetota bacterium
CATTAGCGTTTCCTTCGGAGGAGTTTCCTGTGTTGGAGGGGGCCGGGAAGATTGGGACTTTGGTCGGATCCGCAATAAGTGCGTTGGTCGGAAGTGGGGTTTTGTGGTGGTGTACGAAGCGTGTGCGAGGCGGAGAATGACACGGAGTCCCGCATTTAGATAGATGTTTTCTTAGTGAAGAACTCTATCGTCTTGAAGATTTCGTCGTGAAGATTTCGTCGTGAAGAACTGGGTGGAGAAGGATTGCCGAAGTCGGGAATGTCTAGGATGATGTGTGGGTATTGGATGGCCGGGATTCCTTACTCAACACGACGAAACATCATCGATGACAGAACAAGAATTTTTGCAGCACCATGATTTAGTTCGTAATCCGTTTGTGGATGAAGATGCACAGACCGACACCGTGTTTCGCGATTTTTGTATTGGCGGAACATTTCATCCATCGTGGAGCAAGGTCGTAGGGGATGCGAAGCAACCGGCGACGGCGATCGTATTCGGTGCGAAGGGGTCGGGTAAGACAGCGATGCGTTTGCAGTTGATCAACCATGTTTCGCGACATAACGCGGAGCATACGGATCAACGAGTTTTCTTAGTTTGCTACGATGACTTCAATGCCTACTTAGGGCCGTTGGAAGAGCATTTGCCTCGTCGCGTTCGTGGAAATCCGGACCGTGTCTTGGGTGCGTTGCGTTTATGGGATCACATGGACGCACTGATCAGCGAAGGTGTTACACAGTTGGTGGATCGGATCTTGCAACCCGCTCATGCAGCAACGGCAACGAGTGCTATTGGAGGTGGAACTCAAGTCGCGTTGGATTTAGATCGGCTTGATCGCGGGCAACGAAGGGATTTGATGTTGTTGACGGCGATCTATGATCGGTCGAAGTCGAGCAATGTACGGGATCGTTTTAGTGGATTGAAGCGTAAGTTGCGGTTTCGTTCGATCGGTACTTGGGCTCCCTTTGCCTTGGGTGTGTTGGTAAGCCTAGTCTCAGCTTGGATACTAATCGCTTTGACACAAACCGGGACGATCACTTTGTTGACGGCACTGTATTGGGTACCTGCTGTGTTGATCGGTGGGTGGGGGTGGTATGCCGCAAGGTGGTACTCGCGTCATCGAATGGCGGTTCGTGTGCGCCGCAATGTTCGGGTATTGCAGCGAGAGACGAGTCAGTTGCGGCCGATGTTGCAGTCGTTTCACGCAAAGGAACTGGACGAGCAGCCGGTGCCGCAGTCGCAGCGTTCGGACGATCGTTATGCGATGTTAGAGAAGTTGCAGTTGATCTTACGAACTTTGGGATATCCAGGGATGATTGTGATCATCGATCGGGTTGACGAGCCTGATTTGATCAACGGACAAGCCGAGCGGATGAAGCAGTTGGTGTGGCCGCTGATGGACAACAAGCTGCTCAAGCATGAGAGTTTTGGGATCAAGATGTTGTTGCCAAGTGAGTTGCAACCTTATGCCGAGCGCGAGACGAGGGAGTTCCACGAGCGGGCTCGATTGGACAAGCAGAATGTGGTCGCTTCGTTCGATTGGACCGGAGAGGCACTTTATGATTTGCTCGCGTCTCGCATGAAGGCATGTGCGGTCAGCGGTACAAGTCCTTCTCCGCGTCGATTTTTCGCAAGTGATGTTTCCGAAGGGCGACTGATAGCGGCATTGCAGTCATTGCGAACGCCACGCAATGTGTTTCGATACTTGTATCAGTTGATTGCTGAGCACTGCAAGCGTTATCGCTCCGAAGCGCCGAACTATGAGATATCGAGCGAGTTGTTCGAAAGCAACTTGGCTTTGTATCAAGCCGAAGATAGGCGCAAGTCGTAATGGGGCGGGAGTCGGGTGATACGGACTCGTTTTCGAACACCTCTTTGAGTCGTGTCCCCTTGGTAGGGGTTGCGGTCAATACGATGCTGGCATCCTTGAAAATACTCGCAGGGGTGTTCGGAAATTCTTATGCATTAATTGCTGATGGGATAGAGTCCACAGCGGATATCGTCACAAGTTTAGTTGTTTGGGGAGGTTTGAGGGTAGCTGAGACGCCTGCCAATGAGCGACATCCTTATGGATATGGCAAAGCCGAGGCCTTGGCTGGGGTGGTTGCAGCATTGGGGATTTTGGTAGCGGCTGTGGTAATCGCGGTACAAGCGATTCGGGAGATACTTACGCCGCACCATTTGCCCCATTGGTCGACGCTATTGGTGTTGTTGTTAGTGGTTGCGACCAAGGAGAGTCTTGCGCGCTGGACGAGTCGAGTTGGAGAGAAGGCAGATAGCGTTTCGTTGCAAGCGGACGCTTGGCATCACCGAGCCGATGCTATTTCAAGCATTGCCGCATTTATTGGTATATCGATTGCCTTAGTCGGGGGGGCAGGTTATGAACCGGCTGATGACTGGGCCGCTTTGGTGGCTTGTGCAGTCATCGGGTATAGCGGCGTGCGTTTGCTGGTGATGACATCGAGAGACATATTAGATGCCGCCCCGCCGAAGGAGACCGAGGAGCAAGTCCGGGCTTTAGCAGCAGGGGTTCGCGGCGTGCTTGCAGTTGAAAAATGCCGTATTCGCAAGAGTGGGACCGTTTTGTTTGTCGAGATTCACATCGAGGTCGATGGAGCAGCAACAGTGGACGAGGGGCATCGGATAGGTGGTGTCGTTCGGTCGGTGTTGCGTGGGGCTGATTTGCGAATTGCGGATGCGTTTGTGCATATCGAGCCTCATGCTCAGGGAGTTGAGGAGACGAGAGTTTAGGAGATAGGGGTATCTAGTCGTCCTCTCCAAGGCGTTTGCCAGCGGAGAGCTTTTCGGATCAGTGCGATCCATTGCAAGGCGATAAACCAGGCAACGGCCAGGGGGTGGAGCAAAGCTCCGAGGGTCGACTGATGGAAGGCTCGACGGGTCATCCATCGCGGTGCCCATCCGATGATGGTAGCTAGTGCAAGAATGGCGATGCTTATCAGCAGGAGGGTTGGGGTGGACGCGAGGGTGTTAGATTGAGCGGTGGTAGATTGAGCGGCAGCAAAGCCGTTTGCGACTAGCCCGTAGGTAAGGTATGCACCGAGGCATAGAGGGATAGTAGAGCTGCCGAGCAGTAGTAGGGTAAACGGAACGATAAGGGATTTGTTTGCGATACCTTCAGTCGCATTCTTTAGGAGGCCTTGTTGGACTTGGGATAGCGATTGGTACATGCGGCATTTCGCAATATCTGAAGCATCGAAAATATCGGTTGCCAGACCAGCTTTGCGAAAGGCTCTTGGGAGTTTGATTCCGTCGTGGCGCGAGGGAGCGATGGCTCGGTGGCCGTCGGTTTGAAAATAGGCTTGTTTCTTTGCCAGGAAGAGTTGGCCGCAGCCGGCGGCGAAGCCTGGGTCGGAGGAGGCTCGCATGCGATCGATTGGGAGGTATCCGAGGAGGACGAAGTGCATCATTGGGATTAGTAGTTTTTCAGCGAAGGTCCCCGTTTCTTGGAAGGGGAAGCCGCTGACCAGAGGAGCACTTCGGAGTTCTTGTTCGGCGAGGATGCGGGTGAGTGCATCGGGAGCGAGTCGTACATCGGCATCGAGAAAGAGGAGTCGATCGTAGGAGGCGAGGTTTGCGAGTTGCCAGCAAGCGTTTTGTTTTCCGTTCCATCCGGGAGTCAGTCCAGTGGATCGATGGAGTTGAATGAACGAAAATCTTCTAGAGTATTCTTCGACGATGTTTGCTGTTTGGTCTTCGGAAGCGTCGTCGAGTACGAGGACTTCGAAGGTTGCATGGTTCGATTTTGTCAGGGCATCGAGAGAGTGCCTGATACTGGCTTCTTCGTTTCGGGCGGGGATCAGGACGCTTACGGGAATATTCCGAGCGAGTAAGAGTTGATTGGGATCGCTTGGAGCGGGTTGAAAGAGTTGAAGGTTTCTCGCGACCATTGCGCAGGGGAGTAGGGCGATGGCCAGGAGAAGGCAAGCGGTTAGAAGGAGGAGAGTCATTAGGTTATTCGTTTAGTTATTGATCGAAGGAGTGCGTAAGGACTTCGTCGAAAGTACCACGCGAGGGCAGTGGGAGAGATCAAGAGGAGTGTGCTGGGTTCCGGGACGCTCGATAGGTTGCTTTGAAGGAAGATTGGTCCTTGGAGGACGGAGGCTGCGGCGCTGGTGGTATTGTCACCGAGGAAGACATAGTTTGGGAGGGAGTAGGGGGTAGCGGGGGTTGGGTAGTTTCGCAAGGTTCCGGAGAGAAGCGTGTTTTGTCCGTCGAGAAGTTTGTATTGTTCATCGATGATTTGTAGTTGGTAATTGCGTTCGACGGTTGTATCGATAGAGATGGATTCCGCGTGAGTGAAGTCAGAATTTTGGGCCCAGATTTCATTGGACCAGAAACCGAGTTCAATGCCTTTAGCGTCGTGTCCCAGGAGGATGACGCTATAGCCTGCCCGGTTGGTGCTTTGATGGGATTCGGAGAGGATTTTTGAAGAGAAGGTGAGTGCAAACCCGTTGGAGCGATCGAGAGTTGGGAATTGGTTGTTTTTAAGGGAGGGGATTGGGAGTGGGAGGTAGTTGCTGTAGCCTGCGCGGGTGGCGTTGTTGGTAGTGAGTTGAGTGCCACCTGCCGCAGGGGTTTGCGACCAGCCCGAGAGGGTATCAGCAGCAAAGACGAGCCATGGTTGATCTCCGGGCAGAGCGTTTCCGTCGTAGAGGGTAATCAGATCCGCATGGGTTGAGCCAGAGGATATGAGGAGCCCGAGTAGGAGGAGAGCGAACTGGATCAATGGGGATTTTGAGGCTGTTGATTTAGGAGTCATTCGATGGGAGTGTCTGCGATTGGTCGTCATCGGGCAGGAAGAGGCTGGCGGGGTATTTCACGTGAAGGAGGCAAAGACCGCGAGCGGGTGCGGTTTGGCTGAAGGATGAGCGTTCTGCGGACTTCAGTATGGATTCGATCCAGAGTGGAGAAAAGCGAGCTTTGCCGATTTCGACGAGAGCACCCGCGATATTTCTTACCATGTTGTAGAGGAATCCGTCGGCTTCGATTTCGATACAGATTTCGACACCGGTGTTTTGAAGACCGATGGGAGAGGGGCGTTGGTATATATCGATCGCATAGATGGTTCTTACCGAGGATTTTCTCGGAGAGCCCAGCGATTCGAAGGCTTTGAAGTCGTGGGTGCCGAGAAGTCGCTTTGCGGCGGCTTGCATCTCGCCTAGGTCGAGATCTTTGGGGATCCACCAATGAAAAGGGTATTGCAGAGGGTCTGGGATACGAGAGGAGCGAAGGGTATATCGGTAGCGTTTTGCGGTTGCGTGTCGGATAGGGTCGAAGCCTGGGATAGCATTTTTACAATCGACCACACAGATGTCGCGAGGCAGGTGGCGGTTGATAGCTTGGATCAGACGCGATGCGGGTAGTTTCCAGTTTGGGGAGCGGAGCGAGGCAACTTGGCCAATTGCATGAACCCCTGCATCGGTTCGTCCGGAGCCATTGACGATGCAAGAATGATGTACGACTTGCTTGATTGCATCGGCGAGGACTTGTTGTATCGCCAGTCCGTTGGGTTGGATTTGCCAACCGGCGTAGAGGGAGCCGTCGTAAGCAATTGTCAGTGCGAAAGTTCGCTCATTGCGAACTTGTGAGGATTCGTCAATCCGCGGAGTTTTGGTGGGTTGGGAGTTGGTGTCATTGGGAGCCATCGACGCGAATTTTCAGGGAGCGGATGGAGAATTCAGGGTGGCGAGATTGAAGTTGTCGGACGATCTGCGATTTGCTGAACTCGAGTTCGTTAGCGACGACTTTGTCAGGTGCGAGGATCATGAGTTGACCTCGAACGATTTTACCTACCTGGGACTGTTTTGCGAGTTGAGGGCCGACGATCTCGGCCCAAGCGACTCGAAGTTGGTCGGCAGATTGAACGGCGGCATAGCCACGTCTTTGGATGACTTGGCGTAGGACCTTCGATACCTTGGAAGCTTCCAGTGGAGGTGATTTTTGTTTAGGGATTAGACTCAGGTAGAAAGCTTCGTCGGGATCCACTGGAGTTTTTTTCGCTGGCATGATGAGTTGATGGTTTACATCGGTTGAGTGGATTTAGGGTTGTTCGTTGGGCCGAGTACGATTTTGAACAAGCCAGTGGGAAGCTTATCGCTGTTGGAGTCGTTGGAGATGGGTTTTGATTCGAGGCCGACGGTAACAGCGAGACGTTGTTCGGGTTTGAGGTTCATGTAGATCCCGTCTTTCCGGTTTTCTTCGGTGTGGGAATCGAAGTACATTTGCGTGACGAGTTCAGGGCGTCCTGGGGCGAGGATACGGTAGTGGATGTGTGGGGTACGTCCGGGATATTTTCCTGGTTGGATAGTGCGGAAGGAGAATGAACCTTCGGCGGGAGTGAGCATTCGAGCCCAGTACTGGAAGTTTGGATCGGCGGGGCGATCATTTTTGTCTTGGGGGTGGTTGTATCGGCCGGTTGCGCAAGCTTGCCAGACTTCGATGATGACATTATCGAGGGGTTTCTCGTCGACATCGACGACAATTCCTTTGATGACGATTTGTTCACCATCGGCGAATGGGGAGTCGTCGGAGAGGCGTGTTAGGTCGGCATCGAAGTGCTTTTGTTTTTCGATATCAGGGATGGGGTAGAAGGGGCCTTTGGTTTGTGAGGCGGTTGGTGGGAGTTCAGCGAGTGCTTTTTGGATTGAGTGAAGGGAAAGGCCACTTGCGATGGCAGCGCGAGTGAGGAATTTGCGGCGAGAATCAAGCAGTTGGAGTTCGAGCATTGCGGGGGCTTTCGTACGAATAAGGG
>JBJONT010000450.1:0-4664 GCA_046051705.1 Planctomycetota bacterium
AGGGTACTGGCAACATGGAGCTTGTGCTCGATCGCAAGCTTGCAGATCGCCGCATTTGGCCCGCGATTGACATCACTCAATCGGGCACCCGCCGAGAAGAGTTGCTTCATGATCCGGAGACATATCATGCCGTGACCATGATCCGCCGAACTCTCAACTCGATGAATCCAATCGAAGCGATGGAGCAGTTGACCAAGCAGCTTGGGCGATTCCCAAGCAACCGCGAGTTTTTAAAGCTGATTTCCAATGCAAAGGTTATGGACTGATTCATTTCAGTACATAAATAAGCCTTGTTTCGGTTCAGTAAAAAGCAGCGAGTAGTCCATCAGCGCGATTTCGATCGCGCTTTTAAGAACGGTCGGGTTGCGGCGGACGATACGCTGGTGATGCACGCTGTTCGAAACTCGCTTGAAAAGCCGCGTTTAGGAATTTCTATCTCTCGCCGCGTTGGCAACGCGGTCTTAAGAAACCTTTGGAAACGCCGAATACGCGAGGCTTTCCGATTGGAACAACATCAACTTCCAAGTAGCCTTGACCTTGTCGTTCGCCCCCGAAAAGGCTCCACTCCCGAATTCCAAGCAATCCGGCGTTCTATACGGAAACTTTCCGTGCGGCTTGCTCGCCAAATGCACGAAGTTTAGCGATTGTAACGATTCGATTAATGAAATCGAATCCTCCGCGCCGATTCCACAATGAGGTTGGAAGCTCGACGACCAGGGGTCGCCGATAGGCATTCTGCGTGCGCTTCGATAGCATTCAGCTGGACATTGGGGCGAGAGGCAAGCGATGGTAGAAGCATTTTATGGACTTCGAACGCGACCGTTTCCGGCGACCGCGATGCTGGAGTCCTATGTTCAGACGTCAGGAAGCCAGGATGCGATTTTCGCAAGCTTGAGATGCATAGAGCGAGGCGACGGTCCCGCAATTCTCGTCGGTGGGGCCGGCTTAGGCAAAACGATGAATCTGCTCAGGATCGCGGATGAAGTTCGCGGCCAGATGCAAGTCGCGATGATCGCTGGCTCCCAGATTTGTACAAGACGCGCCTTGCTACAAACCATTGTCTACCATTTGGGTATCCATCGTACCGCTCCACCGAAACTTGAGACGGACGAAGGTCGTTTGAGACTGTCGATCCTTCAGCATTTGCAATCGATTTCGGGTGCCCCAAAACCATCCTTGTCCACGTATCCCAGACCAGTTCGTTTTTCCTCTGAGAAATCTCCGCGAAACGACTCCTATGCGGGGAACGCAAACCATTGGGTGTTGCTCTTCGACGAAGCCCAAACGCTGAGTGCAAAGCTGCTCGATGAGATTCGCATACTAACCAACATCGTTGACGCAGAAGGAGCTTGTCTTCGCGTCGTTTTGGCTGGCACTCCGAAGCTTGAGGAAACCCTTACGCATCCTCATCTCGAATCGCTCAACCAAAGAATAGTATCCCGAGCTTATCTACAACCCTTGGGACTTTCGGAAGTCAAAGCTTATTTAGAAGCCAAGGTTGCGATTGCCGGTGGGCGATTCGAGACGATTTTTGAAACAGGCAGTGCCGAGCTGATTCATCGAGCGAGCGAAGGGGTTCCAAGGTTAATCGATCAATTGGCCGACCAATCGATGTACTGGGGTGCCATGGCCGGAGAGCGAGTGATTAGCCCAGAGCGAATATCGCAGGCTTGGAGCAAACTACATCTGCTACCAAGTCCATGGACTTTAGGACGAAACGGGGAATCAGGTCCGCGGGATACGGCGAATGACGCATCCATTGCTGCTCGCTCTAATGCCGCAGCAATGGGTATGGATGGAGCTAACGATGAAGTCAACGCCGTCGAGTTCGGTTCATTAGATGACCCACAAGACACCGCGACATGCGAGCTAGTATCTAGCAGTGATTTCCATAAGGAACCATCAAACACAGTTGTTGGTGTTTCATCGGATCATGAAACACTAAAAGTCGACGGTACTGACGGTACTGACGGTATGGACGGTGTAAGTGGTGTCGGTGAGTCTGGATTAGTCGTCAGCGAGCCAACCGAGACCTTAGTAGACTACTTTGCACCCTTCCTGAAGAATCAATTGAGCGATGAGAGTGCGTCGATCGACGGTCCATCTCTTGCTTACTACCTGGATCCACTAGAGCGACAGGTCGATTCAGGCCGAGTTGACAGCGCGTTTCGAGAGATGATTCGCAGTATCCATTTAGAAGCGGTTCGGACAGAGACACACTTTCGCGTTAGGGATAACCGACCGGAAGGGCACGATAGCCAGCGAGTCGTCATCGATGAAGACAGTTCGCCATCGGACTCAAAGATGAGTTGGACGAGCGAATCGGTCGATGGTGATGATCGCGACTTGTTGGTGGTTGTGGAGGAGGATTCGTGGAGCAGTCCCTTTGCCATCGGCGAACGATGATTCAGGAGTAGAGCGATGGTTACGAGTTCAATTCCTGTTGGAACAGAGAGATCAGAAATGGTCGGGTTGGGTTTGCAGCTCGGCAAGGCGTCTCCGGTAGTCGACTTATTTCCGGAGAGTTTATTTCTAGAAACCATGCCATGCAAAACGCATCTATGCATTGGCGTTGGAGTCATTTCACAAGAAAGTTGCTTTGGCAAATCCTATTGGTGTTGTCGGATTGCAAAAGCTTGGAGTGAGCACTTCAAGCGTCAGGGTTGTGTGATAGTGCCTAGTGAATCACTGCCACCGCTGCAAGCAACCGGGATGCATTCATGCCCACTCGTGGATGTTCAGCATTGGGACTGGCTAGGTGAGTTCTCTGAATTCGATAAGCCGTTACCGAGTCGTGTGGTTCAGGACATCGCTTCGTTGTCCGCGATCCGTTCCAAGTACAGTTCGACCTGGCTGGATCTCGGAAGCCTTGGTAATCCGAGGATGCGCAACTTGGCAAAGTTGTGCGACGGAGTCGTTTTGGTTTCGGAACCCGATTCGATTTGTGGTAAGAGAATTGGTGGAGACCGAACAGTCGGGGATGGAAACGCGACAGAGAAACAATCGATTGAGCAAAAGAGATTTCTCAAGCAAGCGCTCGATGAATTGCGTTATTCGGGTTGTAGGGTGCTTGGATACTGGGATGTTACGATTAGTTAGCAGATTCCTGGCGGTTTTTTGTCCAAACGCCACAAGCTTGGCGTTGTAGCAATCACCTGCACCGTCTCATTTCGACGATTTGTCGCGGTGCATTCGAAACACCCTCTAGTGTTTTTTCGTGGCAGCCGCTCAGAGTGATTTACCGCTTTCGGAACTAATCGCAGCGTTTACAATATCTGCAGCGCTTGTCTACTCTGAATTGGCAAATTGGGATTAAGGTTCTATTAATGGCTCGCTGTCTTGTCACCGGTGGTTGTGGTTTCATTGGCTCGCACATTGTGCGAGGACTGTTGGATGCTGGGCATTCCGTTCGTGTCTTGGACAACCTGTGTACGGGCAAGCTTGAGAATCTTGCAGAAGTGTCAGATCGCGTTGAGTTGGTTCAAGGAGACATCAACGATTCCAGTGTCGTCCAGCAAGCGCTCGATGGGATTGAGAGAGTGTTTCATCAAGCTGCGTTAGCAAGCGTTCCCCTTTCATTGGAACGCCCTCTCGATACGAATCAAGCTTGCGTGACCGGTACCCTGAATATGCTTCACTGGAGCGCCAAAGCGAAGGTCAAGCGATTTGTGTATGCAGCGAGCAGCAGCGCTTACGGCGACAATCCGACTTCCTCGAAGCGAGAGACGGATTTGCCACAGACACTATCACCATATGCGGTAGCAAAGTTAGCCGGTGAGTATTACTGCCAGAGCTACTATCACAGTTTCGGTTTAGAAACTGTTTGTTTGCGATACTTCAACGTCTTTGGACCTAGGCAAGATCCGGATAGTCCTTATTCAGCCGTGATCCCCATTTTCGTCAGCAAGATTCTCAGTGGGGAGAAGCCTACGATTTACGGAGATGGGTTGCAATCGCGAGACTTCACCTACGTTGCAAACGTAGTTCGAGGAAATCTATTGGCGAGTGAAGTACCTAACATCGGGGGGCGTGTCTTCAATATGGCAGATGGGCGTCAAACGACACTACTGCAACTTCTAGAACTGTTGGCGAAATTGCTAGACAGGAAAATCGATCCCGTTTTTCTACCAGCTAGGCTTGGGGATGTTCGTGAGAGCTTGGCGGATATCACCCAAGCTCGCAAGGTGCTTGGTTACGAACCAGTGGTTGGCTTAGAGGATGGAATTGGACGAACCATCGAGTATTACCGCGAGATGGTGACGAAGCGCAAAGGATAAGTCAATTGGCAGACAAACCTACCGATGACCAATCTATCGACGCGGGTAAGCTTGCGCTGCAACTGATCGAACACATTCGAAGTATCGATAGTAGTGTGGTAGTCGCTTTTTCTGGTGGAGTGGACAGCGGAGTAGTTGCCGCAGGTGCTTCGCGTGCTCTTGGACCTCGCGCAGTAGCTTGGACAAGCCTCGGTGCTGCGGTTCCTCAATCCGATAGGGAAGCATCGGTATTGGTGGCTCAAGAAATTGGAATTCAGCACGTGCAGATCGTCACCGACGAATTGAGCAGTGCGGGGTATGCGGCGAATGGGCCTGATCGATGCTTTCACTGCAAGTCAACTTTGTACTCGTCGATTGCTGCCTGGGCAAAAGAGCGATCGATAGGAA
>JBJONT010000451.1:0-14970 GCA_046051705.1 Planctomycetota bacterium
GCCAGCAGCCTGACATGAAGGCGATGCAAGAAAACATGGAGAAGATGCGAAAGGCAATGGCCGAATCGGAATCCAAAGTTGAAGAAATGCTCGATCCGAAGCAAGTCGACCGACTGATCGGACTGTTGATTCAACGCGACAATCTTCGCTCCTTGAACAGCAAGCTTGTAGCTGATCGTCTTGGTATCACCGAAGATCAAAAGACCAAGATGGCTGCGATCGAAAAGGAACAAGGGGAAAAGATGCGAGAGCTTTTCCAAGGCGGCTTCAATGCAGACATGCGGGACAAGATGCGTGAGATGCGTGAAGGGGGCGAGACAAAGATGAAGGAACTGTTGACCGATAAGCAAAAGTCGGACATGGAATCCTTGAAGGGTCCAGAGTTCAAGTTCCCTGAACCACAATTCGGTCGTGGTGGTCCTGGTGGCGGACCTGGTGGCCCTGGCGGTCCTGGCGGCGGCCGTGGTGGTCGCGGTGGCCAACGCCCAGGTGGTGACGGCGTCTAATTCAATCCTTCCCCGGTCTTTGGGGTTTAGGCTAACCGATATCGAAAAACGCCGAGCAAATCTGCTCGGCGTTTTTTATTGGTGATATACCGGGATTTCAATGGCGAACGATTTCCGGAATGTTGTGATGACGAGCTACCCCGTAGCATGGGACTGCGGTCCCGTGCGTGGTGAGCGTTCGCGTTGCGATTACGAGTCAGACAGCACCCGTTGCGCGGACACCACCCTCAACCCCCGGCCCCTTGCTTCCGCCAGCGAGCGATCTTCGCTATTTTCACCTGGTAACCGCGCGCGAGGTTTTACTGTTTTGCTCCCCTCGCCCCGGGTCGGGGAGAGGGCCGGGGGTGAGGGGAAAGACCGCGCACCGGCTGCTTTTACGCGGGCATGGGGTGGTGAGGTTGTTGATGGTTTTGAGTTGGGTTTTTGGGTGCGTAAGTCTCAGGTGCGCTAGGGTTTGCGCGGTCACCACCCTCACCCCCCGACCCCCTCTCCCGCCAGCGGGCGAGGGGAGAAGCGCGCGTGTGAACGCACGTGGCGAGGTTGTCTTTCTAGATGCGTTGATTCGAGGAAGATGATCCGCGGAGGGGAGAGGTCCTTGCGGAGGCGGGAGAGATGCCTGGGCAGTCGTTCTGCCATTGTACGGAGATGTTGTGCACCGGGTTCTTGCACACGGAGTTTATTGTGCACGGAGTTCTTGCACACAGAGTTTATTGTGCACGGAGTTCTTGTAAGCGAGGTACTCGCGCACGAACCTATTAAGAAATGAAAAAAGCCTCACCTAACAGTAGTTGGTCACGCCCGAAATCCAACCAAAGCCAGGTGAGGCAGTTTCAATTTTTTCTTCAAATCACCAACCAAAAACAGCGTGTTCGCGTTGCCGCGTCTGTTGATCTTGGTTGACACAACTATTCTAGCGTCTATTTTTTTAAGTACAGGCACTGATCGTTTTTTTATGGTGAAAATCACTAGGTTTTTTGTTCGCTTTTCAGTCAAATCGCGTACATGTTATTGACAAACCTAATGCCACGTGTTTCAAACCGTTAATAACGTTCAGAATCTGCTTGCTGTATTAGATGCGATTCTTGACGGTGGGTTCCAAGGGACACGGATTCAGTGCCCAAAGCAATCGAATAAAGTACCTAAAGATATTCGATCTTGTTGGACTGTAACCAGCGAATCTACCCTATCCGGTCTTTGCCCATCCACGGAATGAGGACCTTGGGTACCAAAATCGACCCGTCAGCTTGCTGATGGTTCTCCATAATGGAGATAAGCGCTCGGCTAAGCGCCAACGCGGTGCCGTTGAGTGTGTGCGTATAATGCGTCCCCTTTTCGCCCTTCACGCGATAGCGAATGTTCAACCGACGAGCTTGGTAGTCGGTGCAATTCGAGGTGCTTGTCACCTCTCCCCATTCTCCCTCGGTGCCGCGACCAGGCATCCAAGCTTCCAAATCGTATTTGCGATAAGCAGGACCACCGAGATCACCCGTTGCGGTGTCGACAACCCGATAAGGGATCTCTAGTAAGTCGAACAGTTCGCACTCAAGGGCACGAAGCTCTTCGTGGACCGCTTCGCTCTGCTCGGGGAGGGTGAAGGCGAACATCTCGATTTTGGTGAACTGGTGGACGCGATACAGGCCGCGCGAAGCTCTCCCGGCCGCGCCGGCTTCTGTTCGGAAGCAATGGCTGATTCCGACAAGCTTCAACGGCAACTGCTCCGCTTCGAGCACTTGATTGTGGTACATACCACCCAACGTGATTTCCGCCGTCGCAACTAAATTCAATTCGGTGTTCTCGATGCTGTAAATCTGTGTCTCCGGGCCCCGTGGGATGAACCCAATCCCGTGCAATATCTCTGTATTTGCGACGTCGGGCGTCGTCACCGGGATAAACCCCTTCTTTACAAGGTGCGATACGGCGAACTGCTGCAAAGCCAATTCAAGCAGCACTGCGTCTCGCTTGAGAAAATAAAACCCAGCTCCTGCTACCCTGGCCCCTGACTCAAAGTCGATCATGTCGTGAATCTGACCGAGTTCCAAGTGGTCTTTCGCTTTAAAATCAAGCTTCTTGACCGGTGTTGCACCCCTTGCGATCTCCAAGTTGGAACCGTCGTCGTTCCCAATCGGTGCACTTGGGTGGGTCATGTTCGGGACTCGGGACAACAAAGCGTCGATCTGACGATTCAATTCGTCATGCTCTTGCTGCGCGGCATCTTTCTTCGCTCGCAACTCTCGCCCCTGCTCCTTGAAAGCTTCCCGCTGCTCAGGTGTCGCTTTCCCCATCTGACCACTGATCGCATTCGCTTGACGATTGAGCTCCTCGGCTTCGGCAAGCTTGCCGCGACGCTGTGTTTCCAACGCCACTACTTGATCGATCTCCTCGGGGGTACCTCGGTTTTTGCAGTTGGCTTTGACCGCTTCGGCATTCTCTAATACGAATTTTCTATCGAGCATCTTTATCTTCCAATCCAAACCTGAAAACCTAAAGGTGGTCCCCCCACCCAGCCTGGAAAAGTGTAACGAAAATCCCGATTCTGAGGAAATGCAAAGCCCAGATTCCGCACCCAAAGAATGCTTTCGGAAAGCAATCAGCGGCCAACTTGCAACAACCGTAACGGTTGATCCTTCCGACCCAGCTTTCCGGAGGGTTTTACCGATGTTTTTCCGATACTTACTAGGTAACCGATCCGCCGATTTGCTTGCGCATCCAGAGCATTCCTAAGCTTCCACCCCCCCTCTCCGGGATCCATCCTATGACCCATCTATTACGTCATCGCACTACTCGATCCCGTGCGATCAAGTTCGTCGAAACCCTCCTCTTCTCCTGCACTAGCTGCTCCTGCGGTTTGATCGCCAACATCGCCCCGGTTTGCGCTCAAGAACCGGTAGTCGCACAAGAATCGGTTCCAACCCCCAAAGTAGAGACTCAGCCCGAGGTCGAGAGCTCGGACGTCCCCTCCGAAGAACCACTCGAGATTCCTATCCCCCAGTTTTCCGACGCCCAGTCTTCCGACGCCCAGTCTTCAGAAGCCCAAGGTTCAGAATCTCTGTCTTCAGATAAACCGGGTGTTTATGTTAGCCCCAGTGAGCAACAAGTCGAAATAAGCTCCGATCAAAACCTATCGGATGCCGCAGCGAATGCACCTGCGGTACAAGTCGGAAAGAACCGTTTCCAGACGCCAGCTTCGAAGGATTATCTTGTTCAACGCGCCCGCGCGGAATCCGCAGCCCGAGCCGCACTGCTTGAACGCTACCGAAAAGCGGGCTGGAACTACGGTCAACCAACAATCGACTCGAACGTCTGGTACTCCCTGCGTACCACTCCTCGCTACAAGAACTTCTTTGTAGTTCCTATGCGACCTGTGATCGAGTAACTGTTCTGCCTTTGCCGTGTGACAGATCCTTGCTTTCAGCTATCAATGCAACTGAGCGTAGAGGATCAAGTTCACGCCAATGCGAAATGCGTCTTCTCGAACATACCCCCTGCACTGCAGCGAGTGCTTGCTCTCCATCGCACAACTCAAATCGTTCGGTGAATAAAGCATCACTATGCGGTCTTGCCACACCAACGCTTCGATCTCAGCCGGTCCCTCGCGCCGTGCTTTCCCAAGATCATTCTCCCCCGCACCCGGGTCGATGAGCACCACGGATCGCAAATCGTACCCCCCAGGACTATCCTTGAGCAACAACGGATGATCGGCCGGTATCGTCTGCCACTTCGCGTCAGGCAATACCGCTGCAAACTCCTCTTTGATCGATTTGCTGAACTCCTCGGAGCCACAGATCGCATCGCCTAAAATCATCCCGCCGTTCTCAAAGTGGATCCGCAACCCGGCTCGCTCTTCCTCCGAAAAACGAAATTTAGTCCGCCCGTGAATATACACCACGGGATACTTCTCCAATTCGGTACTCGTCGCTGTCAATTTAGGGGTCTTGGGATCAACAAGCGACTTCGTCTCGCGCCGGTAGATTTCAACTAAATTGCTCAACGCACGTGGGGTCTCATCCCCTCCTCCACTATGCATGAGCTTCGGCAGGGTCAGCATGCCCCGATCAAGTACCTGTCGGTTGGTATCGCTCTGAATGATCTCGACCGCATCAAGCTTGTCTTTAAGCTCTCGGCCCGTTGCATATGCAACAACATTTAGTCCAACCTTCACGCAGTTGTCTAACTCCGCCGCAATCTTTTTCGATGTCTTGAGCTTCGTACCATAAGGCCTCGCAAGCTCCCAGCGGCAACTCAACGGAATGGGACTGTAGACGACACTGGTTTTGCAACAAGCATCGATACCATACAACCAGAAATCATCCGGTAGTGCGTTCGGATCAAGCTTCGATTCCGCTGTCCAAATCGGATGATTCGGTGTGAGTTTTTGAAACGGTTTGTCAAAGATCAGCTCCATCTCGCGGCGAAACGAGACATCGAAAGCATCTCCCTTGCACCCATTGCCGTTACAAGCTTCCGCAAATATAAATCCACCCTGATCGACATACTCTTTGAGCATTCGTCGCTGTTGTGGCGCAAGGGAGAATTCTTCGCTCCCACTGATAAATAGAACAGGGGTCTCCAGCAAATCCGTCAAACTAGCTCTGTCGATTCGCAGAGTCTGCCAAGCCAAATCTCGCTTCCAAGCTTGCTCGATGTGGCCGGTCAAATGCTGGACGCTTCGACGATGCCGATTCCAATCGCGATTCTCCGGATTCGCGGTATGCTGCAACTGACCGATGACGACTTGACGCTTGCCTTTGCTCAAGAAAAGGAGCGCCATGGCTCGAGCTGCCGCAGGCTGCAACGCTGTGGTTCCTTGCACAACTTCGTTCAGTCGCGAGTTCTTCGGCCCAACGATCGCTTCACACCCTTCGCGATACCAATCGTGCTCTCCGATAAACCGTTGACCAGTCAACCGACCGACCCGCTCTAAAGCATACATGTAGTAAAGGAACCAATCGGCATAACCCGGATTTCGTACGACCGAAAAGTTACGAGCAAGCCAATCGATCGAACGACTTGGATCGTAGTCGCTCGCTTGCCCAGCTCCGCAACAAACGATGTTGTCTCCTTCGATGCTCGCGTCTTGTGTCGCCATAGCATCTTCGAGAATTAGCATCGAGGCTATCCCGGCACACGTCATGCTACCTCGCGGTTGCGGTTCGCCCCGATACCCCCATGTTCCCGACCCACTCATCTTGGTCAGCCAGTACGATCGACCTTTGGTGATGACCTCCGTGGGAATCTCGATTCCAATGCGACTCGCTTCCCATAACGCCAATACTGCAAACTGCGAATTGGATTCATCGGAAAGCCCTCGCTCTTGACGATAGCCCCAGCCCCCATCTTCCTTCTGCTGGGCTCGGATTAGCCAAGCGACGTTGCGCTCGATCAATGGTCTGTCGCGGCCTGGTTCGGCTGCGCACAACGCCATTGTCTGCAAACTCGCTTCGTAAACCTGCGAAGGGATCTCGCCTCGGATGTAATCCAACGCTCGGGCGACTTCTGCATCCGCCGGTTTGCGGCCAGCGCTCAGCAGTGCAAGCACCACTAAGCTTGTCAGCCCCGTGTTGTAGTCTTGATGCCCTTGCCATGCCCCAATTGGCCCATCTTTCGCTTGTCGATTCTGGTTCAACCGAAAATATTGAACCAGACTGTCGATCGCTTGCTGTACCTCCGCCGGACTGATGGCAGATGGGTTGTTCGCCCCTTGACCGTGGCAGTTCACAGCCCCTGCCGCGCAGGTAACCAGCATGACCCATAACATAAAACAACTGCGCCCAAAAGGACGCAGTTGGTTGCACGAAACTAGTCTTAATCGACACAGCTCAACAAACCAGCGAATCGATAAGCGTTGGATCATTGCTAGTTAGCTCATTCCTTTGAAAAGTAGGCCGGTACGCATCCGTTACTTCTGTTGCTTCTGCTACTTCTGCATGAACTTGTGGATCGACTGACCTTTGCCTGAGTCGATCATGAAGTAAACCTCGCCATTGGCGTCTTCGCCGAAAGCGACGACGGGTAATCCACCTGCGACGACTTCTTCGTTACGCATCGCTTCCTTCGCTCCGTCCTCCCAGCTCAAAGCCCAGATGCCTCCAGAAACATAGTCGGCATACAAGTACTTGCCTTGCAAGCTTGGGATGCGGTTGGAGCGATAGACTCGGCCCCCCGTGATCGACTTGCCGACCGCATGGTCGTAAGCCCATACCGGATCGATGGAGTTCGCGGCATCTGGCCCACCTGCTCGGTTTCCGAAAGCATAAGCCCCCTCACGCACGCTCCATCCGTAGTTGCCACCCTTCTTAACGATGTTGACTTCTTCCCAGAGGTCTTGGCCGACATCGGCACACCATAAGTTTCCGGTCTTGCGATCAAAAGCGATTCGCCAAGGATTGCGGAAACCATAAGCGTAGATCTCAGGGCGAATTCCATCGACCCCGACAAATGGATTGTCGGCGGGGATTTGATAAGCGGCAGCATCGGACTTTTTGTCGACGTCGATTCGCAAGATCGAACCGAGAAGCTGAGAGCGTTTCTGCCCGTTGGCTTGTGGATCGTTGCGAGCCCCACCGTCACCGAAAGCGATGTACAGATATCCGTCATTGCCGAATTCGATCGCTCCCCCATTGTGATTTTGGAACGGTTGCGGAACAACCATCAATACCTCTTCGCTCGCAGGATCTCCCTGGAGCTTGTTGTCGGCTTGAACACGAAACCGGGAGATAACCGATTCGTGCGTTTCAGGTTTGGTGTAACAGACAAAGAACTCTCCGTTCTGAGTGAACTTCGGGTGCATCGCAAGTCCGAGCAACCCTTGTTCGTTTCCACCAGGTGCATTCCACTTGCTGACCCGATCTTGGATATCGATGAAGACATTAGCGGTTTGAACGTTGGGGTCATTCTCGAAGGTGTAGATCGTACCGCTTTGATCCATCACATATAGACGCTTGGCATCGCCTGGAGCAAAGGTCAATTCAAGTGTTCGGCGAGGGGTGTTCGCAGTGCCGTCTTCGTCGACCGGTTCCCAGCCTTCCCATTGAAGGTTCGGGAAAGCGAGGGTGGTTGCCAATTCGAGTTTGCCATCGACAGGAGAAGCGATTGATCCGTCCTCTGCGAGTTCCCGTATTTTGATATTTCGAAACGCAACTTTATTGCCGTGATCTTGCAAGCAGATGTAGCCTTCGCCGGCACTACCGAAACCAGGGAACTCTTTGAATTTGCTTTTCTCGACAAGATCCTTCCAGCGATCGTCACCAAGTCGGAATTGGTAATAGACCACTCCGTTCATGCTGACTTCGCAGCCGCGAGGGGAGATTCGCAAGAAGAGTTGGTTCCATTCTCCGGGAGGACGCGTCGCATCGGGGATTTCGGTCTCACCTGCCCATCGCATTGGATAGGGCTGAAACATTTGATACAACCAACCCGCTTTCTGCGGATCATGCCCGTCGATGTTGTCTTGGATCTGAACCTCGGGTCCGCTTTGCCAAGGAGCGGGATTGTCTTCCGTGACGTGGAACATCAGTCCGCTATTGCCACCCTTGGAAATGTTGTAGTCGAGCGAAAGCTCAAAGTACTTGTATTTCTTATCGGTGATGATGTCACCGGCATTGTTCCCTTCCCGAACAATCGCGCCATCGACCACTTTCCAGCCTTCGGACAAAGCGTCTTTCTTGTAGTTGCGCCAGCCTTGGGTCGACGAGCCGTCGAAGAGAAGCTTCCAGCCAGCGACCGTCTCGGCACGGGTCAGTTGGTTGGCTGGTTGTTCAGCATGAAGGGGCTGGATCGCTAAAGGGGATTGGAATGCACCAGCGATAAGCAGCATGGCCGAAAAGAGCTTGCTGGCTCGCTTAGATGTGTGCTTGGTGCGGATCTTCGCAAACGATTGGCTGCTAGAGTTTGAACTATATTTTGACATCATGGATTCTCTATTGAGTTTCTCTTTTGGGTCTCTGTAATGAGGTCTGAACGGGAAAGGAAAAAGGTTGTACGGGAATTTTAGTGGATGGTATCGATTTGTATCGGGCTTGCGATGCCGTGCTCGTGCTCGTGCTCAGTGAAACGGTGCTCGTACTCGAAAGCAGCTTGTATTGGACGTATGTTAGTTCAACATTCGATCTGCCTAGGGATGCAACTACGCTATTCTTGTATCCGAGCACGTCTTGTTACTCGTGCACAAGCACGAGCACGAGCTAGCCTCGAGTCGCAATTATGTTGGTCATTGTTATTCCTCGATAGCCGGAAAAGTAAGTTAAAGCTAGGACTGGAAAATCAAAGTTCGGTTTCTTGTAGGCGTTTGAGGTTAGCAGCAAGCTGCTCGCGCTGGGATGCATCGCGCTGGGATGAATCGCGATCGGTAGCATCGAGACTTGCAAGAAGCTGTTCGGTGTAGAAGCGTGCGGAGTCGATGAGTTGATGTTCTTCGGCGATGGCGATTGCAAGTTCCAGTGCTCGCGTTTTGATCATCGAGTCTGGTGGTGGTGAGCGGTACAACGCTGCTTTTCGGAACGCCGCAAGGGCTTCAAGGGGCCGATCGAGGCTTTGCAAGCACATGCCGAGTTGCAACGACGCGCGCGCCCGCAACTCGGGCTCTTGCGCCGCCTCTTGCAACATCGCAACCGCTTCTTCTTGTCGATTAAGCTGCCGCAGAGCAACCGCCCAAGGAACTAGCAGTTCTTTTTGATCCGGGTGACGAGCGAAGCGGTCGGCGCATACGCTCACCCGGCGGTTCGCAAGATCGGTCTCGGCTTGCTCCACCGCGTAACGGTTCTCCTCGCTCGGCCGTTGCGCTTGTCGCTTGCGAGCTTCCTCCAGAGCACCGGCTGACAAATGGACCAGCAAGTCCTCATGCAGGATCAAAATCGGCTCATGCTCCGAACAGTACTTCACCCCAGCTTCTAAAACCCGTTTGGCATCTTGCCACCGCTCTTGTTCGAGGTAGGTGCGCCCAAGCTCGACGTACGGGGCGGGATTTGCCGGTGCGTACCGGATGGCTTGCTCAAGCTCTTGAAAGCGCTGCAGAGGAATCGCGGCGGGTTTCGACGCCGCGGTGGGAATCGAGTTGTTGCGAACGAACAAGCTATCGGTATCGGCGTATTTAGCAAGCAGCTTTGAACCGATGGCCGATGTACTCGAATTCGATTTCGCTTGGCTGTCGCTGGGTTCCATGTTCTTTCCGTTCTGCTGCTACTGGTCGCCGGCAACCAACAATCAACGAACTGTGGAGTATAACCCCTGTTGCCAATGGTGACAAAACGACTTGGGAAACCATTCGCGAAAACAGATCCCGAAAACAGATCGCGGATGCACATCTTGGAAACGCGCAGAATAACACCCAAGTCCAACCTGGAAGTGCGAATTGCTAGCATTTTTCCAGCAGATTGCAGGGAATCTCTAGTCGTTATATTCCCACCTTCGACTTGCCTTGCCTACGCAGTTTCCCGTATATCCATATTTTATCGTTTGACGTGCCGTCCCTTTCTGTCCGAAACATCCGCTGGAGGAATCGATGAAACAACCCGTGGGCAAAGCGTTAGAGCCCGACGAGGTCATCGATGGGCAACATACCACCCGGCAGGATGCGGTCGACGAGGTTATGGGACAGAGGATCTTCTTTTCGGTCGGTGAGCCGAGCGGCGATTTGCACGCCGCGAATCTGATCGAGTGCATGCGCAGAATGGATCCGACCACACGCGTTCGCGGATTCGGCGGCTCGAAGATGATTCAAGCTGGGCTTGATCTGGATTTTGACCTGACGAGCATGGCGGTCGTTGGGATCTCCGAAGTGCTACCCAAGCTTCGAGAGTTCTTTCGGATTGCGGATATTGCAGAAGGTTGCTTTCGTCGCGGAGAAGTCGACGGTGTGGTTTTAGTGGACTTCCCTGGTTTCAATTGGCACATTGCGAAACGGGCGAAGAAGTACGGTCTGCCGGTCTACTACTACTTGCCACCGCAACTCTGGGCTTGGGGCTCTTGGCGGATCCGCAAGATGCGACGCTACGTTGATCACGTCCTGTGCAACCTACCCTTCGAACAAGAGTGGTTTCAATCGCGTGGGATGAAAACTACTTTAGTTGGGCATCCATTCTTCGACGAAGTCGCTAATCATGTGCTTGATCACAAGTTCATGTTGCGATGGCGCGATAACAACCGATTACAAGTCTCCGTGTTACCTGGATCTCGGGAACATGAAGTACACCGCATATGGCCGATGCAGTTGCAGATCATTCGGCAGTTAGCACATGAGTTCCCCGAAGTGGAATTCATGGTGGCAACCTTGAAAGACTCGCATGCCCTCTGGTGCCGTTCCCAGATGACCGCGTCCGACCAAAGTCTACCTATCCATATCTTCTCCGGAAAAACCAGCGAGATCCTTGAACTCAGCGACTGCACGCTGATGAAGAGCGGTTCGGTTTCTTTAGAAGTCATGGCTAGAGGCAAACCTGCCGCCGTGATGTATCACGTAAGCAACACGACCTATGCGATCGGAAAGACGTTGGTCAAGTGTCCTTACATGTCCCTGCCGAACTTGATCGCTCAAGCTCCGCTGATGCCTGAATTCTTATCGCACGGATCGATCCATTCGCGATCCTCGGTGCGAGCCATCGAAGCGATCACGCAAGAGATGGTGCGACTCCTCGGAGATCCGCAATACCGTAAACTGCAACGCCAGCGATTGTGCGAGCTATCAAGCCGCGTCGCACGTACGGGCGCAAGCGATGTCGCTGCCCGCACCATCTTGCGTGAGCTTGAACCGCGCCTGGAAATGCGACGTCGATCCAAACTGGAAATGACTCCCGTCCCAAGCTCCTTCGAGAGCTCCTCGCAAGCAGATTCCTCCCGGCGCGCTGCTTGATTTCGCTTTAGCCGTTATGCGACCTGCGATCGGTCATTTCGTGCACCATGTCGACGAGCGCGATGACGTGATCGACCGGAGTCCCCGGCAAAATACCATGTCCTACGTTGAAGATGTGCCCCGGTCTGCCGTTAGCTTGGGATAGCACATACTGCGCATGCTGTTTGATGGTTGCCAGATCCGAAAACAAAACCGTCGGATCCAAGTTGCCTTGTACCGCCCTATCTGCACCCGCCATATCCCAGCCGACATCTAAGGGCACTCGCCAATCGAGCCCTACCACGGTCCTCGAATCACCTCGCAGCGACGAAACCAACATGGGATTGCCGGTGGCGAAGTTGATCACAGGGACATGTGGGATGATGGATTCGAGCAACCGATGCATGTGGGGTAGGATGTGAATACGGTAGTCGTTCGGTGAAAGGCAACCTGCCCACGAATCGAACAACTGGACGACTTGAGCGCCAGCAACGATCTGCTCATTGAGGTAGAACGCAATCGAATCAACCAGCTTGCTCATCAGAACATCCCAAGCTTGCGGATCGTTGAACATGAGCGTCTTGGTATGGATGTAGTTTCGGGACGATCCCCCTTCGATCATGTAACTCGCAAGGGTAAAGGGTGATCCGGAGAACCCGATTACAGGAATACGTTCAGGTAACGCAGCCCGCGTGGCTCGAACCGTATCGGGAACGAACTGCAATGCATCGATCCGTTCAATCGCTTTGACCCGATCGATCTCTTTGGCTTGTCGCAACGGATTGTGGATCACCGGCCCGTCCCCTTGGGTGAACTCTAGTTCAAAGCCCATCGGTTCGAGAATCGGGAGCAAGTCGGAGAAGATGATCGCGGCATCCACACCGAGCTTCTCGACAGCGGTAACCATGACTTCCGCACACATCTGCGGGTTCTTGCACAACTCCAAGAACGATACTTTTTCCCGTACCGCACGATACTCGGCCATGTACCGACCCGCTTGTCGCATCAACCATATCGGAGTCACATCCGATGGCTGACGATAACAAGCTTTGAGAAAGGGAGATTCAGCAAGTGCCGCCGCAAGCTTCGCTGGAACAGGGTTCGCTGGTTGAGCTGCGGGGGTAGGCGAAGACTCACTGTGTGTGGCATTCGATACGAAGCGTTTGGCTTTGAGGATCCTGTGGGACTTCTCCGCTGCGGCTTGGACCAAATGACCCATCTTGTTCGGACTCGCTTCGATATCGATGGGGAATTGAAGATGCTGTAGCATCTCCGAAGTGGTAGGGCCAATCGAAGCGACCACCATGCGATCGAGCGCTTTTCTAAACGCTTCTTCACACTCCATCTGCTGTGCCATCCGAATAGCGTTGACCGCTTGATGCGCACTGGTAAGCAACAGTACATCTTGCTCGCCTTTGCATATCGAAGCGATGTTTTGGCGAAGCGGTTCGGTGTCTTCGGGAAATTCCCATTGGTAGACTTTCACACAAACTACATTCGCCCCGCGAGCTTCAAGTCCCGCAACGAGGGAGTGATTGGTGACTCCGTATTCCTGCAATCCGACGGTAACGTTGGAGACCGGGATGCTCTGATCGATCAACTGTAAGACTTCACGCCACGTGTTCGGTTCCGGTGCTCGAAAGGTCGGTTGCAATCCCACCTCTCGCATCGCAGCAACCGGTTTCGGTCCACGTGCAATTGTTGTGATGTCGGATAAAGCATCGAGCAAACGCTGCTTGTCCACATGCTTTTCAACACTCGTCAAAAAGTGCTTGAAACCCACACCGGTAAGAAAAACTACCAAACCGATTTCACCCGTGAGGATGCGATAAGCGAAATCGATGACTTCTTTGTTTTTATCGATGGGAATCTCGCGCATCGATGCGCTGACAGTCGGGCGTCCACCAAATCGCTCGATCAACCTCGCGAATTCGTCCCGCCGTCGGCTTTCGAAAGCGCTGACGCGAAGGCCGTTGAAATTCGGTGATGCAGATGCAGAAGCGGAGTCGGATGAATCGGATGCGTTGGACATTAGGAAGTCTATGGGTTAGCGATGTTAATGAGTTGTTCGAGTCAGCGATATAAGTTAGCAGTGGGTTATTGCGTTGCTTGATTGCTCAGTCTATCTAGGACTTTAGCCAGCGCATGGATACCCTCAGCACCATCGCCGTAGACTTGAGCACTCCTCCACAGTTGCGTTACCAACGCAGCACCGGGCAGCGATACTTGAGCGCTCTCCGCAGCTTGTGTAACGAGCCGCATATCTTTTTGTTGGGTATCGACCATGAATCCAGGTGACCAATCGGCTTTGCATATTTTGGGTCCTAGGTTCTGCAGAGCCCAGCTCGTCGCGGCCCCACCTTGAAGTGCTTGGACCAAGATCGCCGGGTCGATATCTAGTCCCTTGGCAAGAGACATCGCTTCGCAAACCCCTAGCAGATTCATCGCCCCCATGATTTGGTTGCATAGTTTAACGCCTTGGCCAGCACCCCAAGGTCCACAATGGGTGATGTTTTTTCCCATCGCTTGGAGAATCGGTAAGGCGTCTTCGTAGTCTTGTTGTTCACCTCCGACGAGGATGCTCAGGGTGGCGTTTTGAGCACCGATTGTCCCACCCGTGACTGGGGCTTCGATAAATCGATGGCCGATGGATTGAAGTTTCTCTCCGATCGACTTCGACACATCGGGAGCGATGGTGCTCATGTCGATGAACAGTGCGCCTTTGTTTGCGGAGCTTGCCGCAGGGTGTTCGCCGAACAAGACCGACAGGACATCGGGTCCGTCGGTGACGCAACTGATTACACAATCGGCCCCTTGTGCGGCTTGTTGCGGAGTAGCAAAAGCGGTCCCGCCCGCAGCGACGACTTCTTCCGTACGCGAGATCGTTCGATTGTAAGCTTGCACGCTGTAACCGGCCTTGAGCAGATTGCAGGCCATGCGCGATCCCATCAGCCCCATTCCCAAGAAACTGATGCGGGGTTTTGTCGTGGAGCTCATAGAAACGGGTTGGAAAGGAAGCCAAGGAGGGTCGGAGGTCGATTTCAAGGCTTAATGCTAAACCAAGCAATAGAGGCTGGGTAGGCGGAATTGAATTGAGAATGGGGAATGAAGATTGGAGAATGGAGAATTCTCCCCCGTAGCACGGCCTTAAAGGCCGTGTGGCCTTGTCGGTCGTAGGGTGTGGTGAAGCGGTCGGCGGCACGATTTCTAAACCACTTCGATGGGTCAAGAGCCATCATTTATTTCGCCACGATGAATACACTGACCGCGGAACCCACCGGACCGCGCATCGATCGGTTGCGATTGGATGGTGTATTCTTTGCGTAAGCCGTTGTCCTTGGACGCACGGGCAAGATATGCCCATGCTACAGATTTTGTTGTCGGTCGTAGGGTGTGGTGAAGCGGTCGGCGGCACAATTTCCAAACCGCTTCGATGGCTCAAGAGCCATCATTTATTTCGCCACGATGAATTCACTGACCGCGGAACCCACCGGACCGTGCTTCGATCGGTTGCGATTGGAAGGTGTTTTCTTTGCGTAAGACGTTGTCCTTGGACGCACGGGCAAGATATGCCCATGCTACAGATTTTGTTGTCGGTCGTAGGGTGTGGTGAAGCGGTCGGCGGCACAATTTCCAAACCGC
>JBJONT010000452.1:0-3924 GCA_046051705.1 Planctomycetota bacterium
GATCGCTTCGCCAACGGTTGCAAACTGATCGTTTGGCTTCAGAATACGAACAAGGATTCCATCGACCGGGGCAGATATCTGAACGGAAGCTTTCTCCGTTTCGAGATCGACCAAGTCGGTGCCGGCAGCAACCCACTCCCCTTCCTTCTTTAACCACTGGCTGATTTGAACTTCTGAAATGCTTTCGCCGACGGCTGGAACGACAATGGGGGTCATAGGATGGCTGATATGGGTTTCGGGGAATATTTGGTCGGAAGAAAGCCTTCCGTGCCAAGCACGTGCACAACGTACAGGAGTATATAGTAGGTCAAATCATATCGGATAGGAACAAGCTCTCCAACACGTTCTAACGAAGGGATTTTGGTGGAAAACCGAGTCGGGGTACGCCCGGTAGCCTCCCTCCTGCAAATCCTACCTGATCCCTACACACTGCCGCCGAATTAAGCCTGCTAATCCAAAGTGGCGATTACTGCTAGTGGAGTGCCATCTTGAAATTAATTTTCCAAAAAAGTCTAATTTCGTCGTAAGTCCCCTTTTGACCGTGGGCTACGTTGCTACACTATCGGGACGCTTTGGGGATCCGACTGAGGTGTGAGAGGATTTCACCCTCCGGGTTACTATGTGCTTGCGTACGATTTCATTTCGGCTTGTTGAGGGAAGTGCTTTGGAATTCCAGACCATCGTTCACTCATTACCCTCCCCGGTGCGAGTTGCGGTTCGTTGCTCGGTATTGGGCGAATCTTTGCTGGGGCTTCCAGTATCGAGTCGTCCAGCATCGTCTTCCTCTGCGACGTTTCTTCCCGAACCGTGGTACTCTGCAGTGTGTTGCCCGGCATTCACTTGCTTTCCAACACGTTGCTCACCTAACGAGCTTGAATCTCATTCTGTGAAATCGTCTTCTGAAACGTTCCCGACCACGGGTTGCTCTCGTTGGGTCAGGGAGTTTCGAACGATGGGAAAAGGCTCACCTGTGTTAGGTGTGCTTTCCAGGTTGTTGTTCACGAATGCAGAAGGATTCTTTATGAAGTCATGGATTCGCTTGACCACCAACAGGTTCAAATTCTCGTCGAGTCATCTCGCACGCTAGCAGGTGGGGAAATCGGGTAAGCAACTTTTCTTACCTGCTTTTTCTTCTGACCGTAGTGTTTTTATTTTGTGTGACAAATCGCGTCCCTTTTAATTCGTAAGTTAGACAATGGCAACATCTTCGAAGCGACGTTTACAACCGACTCAAACACGCATCTTCGGATCCGGGCGCAGTCAGTTTCCAATTCCGAACTTGACGGTCTTGCAGACCGCTTCGTACGAAGCGTTTCTGCAGGAAGACATTCCTTCGGATAAACGTAAGAATCAGGGTCTCGAGTCGGTACTTCGAGAAATTTTCCCTATCTCGAGCTATGACTCCTCAGTTACGCTGGAGTATTTGCGTTTTGAGTTGGGCAAACCTCGGTACACCCCTGAAGAGTGCCGCCAATTGCGGCTGACTTACGGCAAGCCGCTAAAGGTTTGGTTGCGACTCAATCGCGAAGAACCTCTTGAAGAAGAGGTATACCTCGGCGACATTCCGGTGATGCTCGGTGGTGGTGAGTTCATCATCAACGGCGCTGAACGCGTGGTTGTCAGCCAGTTGCACCGATCTCCCGGCGTCGACTTCGTAGAGGAATCCGAAGGGACATCCGATCGCAAGCTTCCATCTGCTCGCGTGATCCCGGAGCGAGGCAGTTGGATTGAAATCAATGTGACGAAGAAAGATTCGCTTTCGGTTCGCATTGACCAGTCAGGCAAGTTCTCGGTCATCACCTTGTTGCGAGCGATGTCGCCAAAGCTCAGCACCGACAAAGACCTTCTGAGCGCCTTCTACGAAGTGCACACAGAGAAGATTTCCGATGGGCGATCGTTGCCTAAGGTTGAGAATCGAATCGCCGTGGATGACATTGTATTCCCTGCATCGCATGAGCGAGCCGGTGAGATCATCGTCGAAGCAGGCCATCGCATCGGCAAAGCTGTTGCGGACCTAATTTGCGCAAGCGGTGTGAAGAGCGTCCAGGTGATGGATGTTCCAAAATTCCCGTACTTGCTTAACTCCATGGCGGAAGACAACACGAGTAGCCACGAAGAAGCGTTGTTGCGAATTTATCAACGCCTCCGACCTGGTAATCCGCCAGCTTTGGAAAAAGCTAAGCAACTCTTCCATGAAAAGTTCTTCGATGTCAATCGATATCGCCTTGGCCGCGTAGGCCGTTTCCGCGTCAATCGCAAGCTTGGGCTCACAGTTCCTGAAGATGAAATGGCACTGCGTCCCGAAGACATCATCGCTTCGATCAAGTACTTGATCGACTTGTTCGATCCAGACGGAACAGCTCGGTTCGATGACATTGACCACTTGGGCAACCGACGTCTGCGAACCATCGACGAACTGGCTTGCGAAGAACTTCGCAAGGGTTTCCTCAAGCTTCGCCGTACCGTTCAAGAACGAATGAGCTTGAAGGAAGTAGAGGACATGACTCCGCGATCGCTCGTCAATCAAAAGAGCATCAGTGCGGCGATCGAGTACTTCTTTGGACGTGGTGAACTTTCGCAGGTGGTCGACCAGACTAACCCGCTTTCGCAGCTCACACACGAACGCCGTCTCTCGGCACTTGGACCTGGTGGTTTGAACCGTAAACGAGCGGGCTTCGAAGTCCGAGACGTTCACATCTCGCACTACGGTCGTATCTGCCCGATCGAGACCCCTGAAGGTACGAACATCGGTTTGATCAGCTCCCTGTCGATCTACGCGGGTGTTGACGAATACGGCTTCTTGGTTACTCCATACCGACAAGTTGCGGAAGGCAAAGTTACCGACGATGTTGTTTGGTTGCGTGCTGACGAAGAGTCGGATGCTTACATTGCACCGGCTGACTTGGCCGTTAAAGATTCCGCATTGGTTGCCGGTCCTGGGTTGATCGCCCGCCACCGCAGCGACTTCGAAATCGTATCGCCCGAAGTCGTCCAGTACATGGACATTTCGCCTTGCCAGATGGTTGGTGTTTCTGCGGGATTAATTCCGTTCTTGGAGCATGACGACGCGAACCGCGCGTTGATGGGTTCCAACATGCAACGCCAAGCCGTGCCTTTGTTGGTCGCTGAACCACCGATCGTCGGAACCGGTTTGGAAAAAGAAGTTGCCGCGAACAGTTCGATGGTGGTCCGCGCTCGTCGAGCAGGCAAAGTTACCTTCGTTGACGCGACCCGAATCGAAGTCGGCACCGACATTTATCACCTGAAGAAATATCAAGGCCTCAACGAGCGGACCTGCTTGAACCAACGCCCGATCATCCAGATTGGCGATAAGGTTGAGAAAGGTCAAATCATCGCCGATGGAGCTTCGACCCACCTCGGGGAACTCGCTCTCGGACGAAACGTCCTTGTAGGCTTCATGTCCTTCGACGGTTACAACTACGAAGACGCGATCATCATCAGCGAAGAGCTCGTCAAGCAAGACGTATACACTTCGATCCACATCGAAGAGTTCGACGTCGAAATTCGCGAAACAAAACTTGGACGCGAAGAGTTCACTCGCGATATTCCGAACGTTAGCGAAAAGGCTCTGCGTAATCTCGACGAGTCGGGTATTGTCCAAGTCGGTACCTATGTACGACCTGGCGATATTCTCGTCGGTAAGGTTTCGCCGAAGAGCAAGACAGAACTGACCCCGGAAGAAAAACTTCTGCATGCGATCTTCGGTCGGGCAGGGGAAGACGTTAAGAACGACTCCCTGGAAGTCAGTTCTGGCGTTGAAGGTATCGTTATCGATACACAGAAGTTCTCGCGACGCATGAGCCTTTCGGAAGAAGAGCGAAAGATTTTCGAACGCGATCTCAAGCAGATCGAAACCGAAGGAAACAGGGATATTGCTACAACTTTTGCAACCTTCGCAGAAGA
>JBJONT010000453.1:0-13126 GCA_046051705.1 Planctomycetota bacterium
CTGGCCAAGCATGGCTGCTGTCGTTCGACACCTCAAAGGAGATCACGGTCCGTTACCAGGAGCAGTACGATTACCCGAACCGATCTGGAATACCGGCCGACTTCTATGGCCAGGCCAAGATTCCGGTTGGCTCGGTAGCCACGCCGATCCATGGCTGATTCAGTGCGACCCAAACGCGCCAGATTTCAAAGTTCCTGACATCGCCCTCCCAGCCGAAGTTTCTCTTGAACACTTCGCACAACGACATGCCTTCTTCTCACAACTCAACCGAAAACTCGATCAACACCAAAACTCCCCGCAACTTCAACGCTGGGACGCTTGGCAAAATAAAGCAATCGATTTGATCCGTACTCGAGAGGCCCAAGCTGCTTTTGCTCTCGACCAAGAAACTCCCGAGGTGCGTGATCGCTACGGCCGAAACCGGTTCGGACAAAGTGTTCTGCTGGCTCGCAGACTTGTAGAATCCGGCGTGTCACTTGTCCAAGTCAATTGGACACGATGGAAAGACGACCCCGACAACGCACCAGCCTGGGATACCCACGCAAACAACGCTCAACGCCTCAAGAACGTCTTGATGCCGCCGATGGACCAAGCGTATTCCGCATTGCTAGAAGACCTTCATCAACGCGGAATGCTTGAGGACACGTTGGTGGTTTGGATCGGTGAGTTCGGACGATCTCCAAAACATAACCCGAGCGGCGGACGTGATCATTGGGGACATGTATTCAGCGGAGCCCTTGCAGGTGGGGGAATCCAAGGAGGACGTATCTATGGTGCTTCGGATCGTCACGGTGCGTATCCAATCGAAGGACGAGTCGAACCTCAAGACCTCTCCGCAACAATTTACCACTGCTTGGGATTCTCTCCATCGACGGAAATTCACGACAAGCTTTCTCGCCCTTTGGCTATCAGCAAAGGGACACCAATCAGCGCAATTCTTTAAGAAACGCTGTCCATCGCTTATATCTCTGGCTAATCCAATCGAGGTCCGCTTAGACTCGAGTCCCAAGGTAGCGATGCCATAACTACTGCACCTAAGACCGGATCAGCGACTTGGTGACTCATCATTGGAGTCATCCCAAGGTCATCTAAGTGTCTTAGAATCGCAGGAACTAAAGGGGATTTCTCCAGCAAAGTCCCACCGCTTAATGCCAATCGATACCCCCGAGCATTGAGCCCGGCTCTGCTAGCGCCCGAAGCGATTAGCTCAGCTAGATCACTCGCTGCATATTCAAGCAGTTTGGCAGCAATCAGATCGCTTGCGGAGTGGCGAACCACATGGCGATACAAGCTCGCGATTTTCGGTCTCGGAATTGGCTGGGTGTAAACAATCGGGATCAATTCAATGGGGCTCTTACACCCAAGCTCTTTCAAAAGAACTTGATGCAAGGCAGAGAGTTGCTCCCCCGAATCGTGCGCCCGACAAACTTCTTTCAGCGCAGCTAGCCCTATAGCGTAACCACTCCCCTCATCCCCAAGAATATACCCCCAACCACCAACACGAACCGTGGTGAGTTCAGGTTCATGCAGCCCATAGATTGCGGCCCCTTCGACGGTGCTGCTCGACTCCCGAATCAATTCCCAATCCGCCACCTGCGAGTCCTTAGTAGCAGAGACAATCGAACCAGTTCCAGCGATGAGGGTAACGCTGTTGTTCCAATCACTAGCTGTCATCGGCAATGGAGTTACTCTCGATTGGCCTTCGATAACGTGACGTGTCTCCCAAAGGGCAGCCCATCGAATTGGGGAGACGTCCTCGCTGATACGGATGCGATTTGCCAAATCGACTTGCTCACACCACTGAGCCACTGGTTCTCGTTGATCCGCCCGACCAACTCCAGCCATACAGATACAAACTGAATCGACCTTGCTCCGCGATCGACTTGCATTTCGAAACGCATCATCACAAGCCGCTTGAATGTTTTCGTAAACAGTATCGAAACCCACCGATCGCGGATTCCCCGGCCCTGCTTCACCTTGCCCAAGCAATTCCAACGAGTCTCGCCATTCGCGGGGATCACGAGCGCGACGCAAATCCAACTTTGCTAACATCGCTCGCGTTTTCGATCCGCCAGCGTCTACTCCTAAGACCAGTGTTTCCCTTATACGCTCAACCATTCCCCCCCCAACTCTAAGATCCGATCCTTAAGCAAACACACTTTCCGAGTTAACCTTCCCTTAATAACCCGACGAAGGCAATTTTAACCAGGAAGTCGAAAATCAGGATCAGCGATCCCGCGAATTAACTCTGCAAGATTTCCGTAAACCAATAAAAGTGCTTGCCACTTCGCATGATCCACCGCTACGACGCCCTTGTTATCAATCACCTGAACCGCGCCGACCACCTCGCCGACCCCGGTATGTAAATACTCAAGCAACTCGGACAACTGCGCCGCTTGACTCGGGCTTAACCGATCAGGCAACTTCGGCATACCTCTCGATTCAGAGGACTTCTCAGCGGACTCGAACACATCAGAATCGACGTCGAAGTCAATTTCAGAGTCCCTGAGTTCTGGACGGTTCCCATCAGCCAATAAATAAGTCTCGCTCACGCGGGAGCGAATCTGTTCGGCGTTACCGAACCAAAGAGTACTACGGCCGATTTCGATCAAATCCCCAAAACGCAGAATCCGCAACTGACAATCCTGCCCATTGAGCTTTGTGCCATTCGTACTCTCCAGATCGGTGAGGACCAAATGCTGGTTGTCAGCAAGAATCTTGCAATGAAAGCGACTGATCCGCTCGTCGTTAAGCTGAATCGTATTGCCCTCCTCGCGGCCGATCGTGATAGGAGGGGTCAATTCTGCAAAGACACGACCGCGGTCGGAACCTTTCATTACGCGAAGGGTCAGTTTCGACATCTCCCAAACTCCCGACTAGCCTTTACCCAATTCGAGTCTAAATAGACCCTACAGTATAGCCGCAAGTTTCCTTCGCGTTGGGGGTCAGAGGGCTATTTCCTAACCTTAGCCCCTGACCCGAACCCGTCCAAACTTACGATTAAGCGTCCGTGCCGAACTGCTCGAAACTCGTGTCGGTATCAGCGACTACCAAATCGGGGCGGCGAGTCTGAGTCGGCAGTCCCGCTTTCTGCAACGTTTGATCGAGTACTTCTTGAGCCCGAGAAACAATTGCGTCGCGAGTGACCGTCCCGAAATTCGATGCCTCAGGACAAGATGTGATTGGTCCATCGTACCCCTGCTGGTGCAACATCGTGGCAAACTTGGCGTTGTCAATTTTTCCCGTTGTTCCAGCCACCAACCTGGCACTCTTATCGCAAATTTCAGCAGACGGGCTCTCCGATAAGTCCGCAATATTGAACCCCGCAATTCGCGCACCTGGCAACGTAGCTAGCTGCTCCCAAGTCCCCTTGCCGACAGTCCAGTCAAAGCTATCGATTACCAACCCGACAGCCGGCGAACTACAAGCGTTATACAACGCAAGAGCTCCTGGGACATCATGAACAAAGGTGTATTGCTTGCCCGCTCGCGCTTCGCTGTACGTCGAGAAGACCAACCCCAGTAAAACCGAGTGCTTCTCGAAAATCCCTCCGAGCCTATCGATTCTACTGCGAATCCATTCGAAATACTGAGGAAACGCTGAGCGATCCGTAGCTGCGGGAATCCTCGCTATCCCAGCTCTCGCACCCACCTGCCCCGCCACGGCAACGACGGATTCGACAACTTTGAGCGACTGCTCAAAGACCACATCATCTGCGTCGAGATCTGCTGGGACATCAAAACTGCTTACCCTCATCTTTGAGCTCAGAAGAAATCGAGACGCCTTGGGAAAATCGGTGCGTGCACATCGTTTCTCCAAATCCAATGCATCGATATCCAACCCCTGAAACCCAAACGTCATCGCTAATTCAATCAACTCGCTCTGTCGCCCAGAAATTCCCAGCGCAGCTGCGTTGAGGTTCTTGTACATTTCATTGTCTCCTTGTTGATAACAAAGGACCCCTCGAGACTGACCAACACATATCGGTCAACACGATGAATCCAATCTCCATGCGCATCGTTGCTCCCAGCCAAGCGGGGGACTACCCAACCTTTTGGGGGGTAACAAGTATCCCAAAATCAACGAGGGTATCAAGACGAAAGAATGGGGTAAAAGCGAGCTTGCTCCCCTAGAAAATCGAAGCGGGATATCGCGATAAACACACAATTAAAACAAGCAAACCCCTCACCGCCTCGCAACACGGCCTAGGCGTAGGGAATTTGCACTTACAGCAGAAACCGCTCTAGAAAAAGCTGCTGAGCAATTAAGGATTTCCTGGACGACCGCGGCGAGGCCTACCTCCACCGCCGGAAGGAGTCCGTTTGTGGTTCTCCATATTCGCCTCGATTAGAACACCTACGGTCTCTTCCCAACTTGGAATGCGACCGGCTCGAACTCGAAGCTCATCACGATCTTCAAATTCTCCCGAATCATCGTCAGAGATTTCGGAGTCTTCTTCTCGACCGCGTCGCCGCCTAGATGGCCTTTCGCTGCGGGGGTTGTCTTGACCTGCTTTATCGGTATCCCGCCCCCGGTTCTCGCGGGATGAGAATTCCAACGACTCGGGTTCATCAAATGCGGAACCCGAACGACTCGCCCCTTCAAAGCTGACACCCTCACCAAACCCTACCTCAGCATCACGAGCATCTCTTGATCCACGGCGCGGGTTGCGACCGGAAACCTCCGAGCTACGCTCTTGCCTTCGATCCTCGCGGCGATCTTCATTTCGGGTATCGCGGTTCTCGTCGTTGCGTGTATCTCGACGCGCATCCCCGCGACCGGAATTTCTATCCGAGTCCCGAACCGGTCCGCGAGAACCTCTCTCGCCATCGCGTTCACGTCGAGGTGGTCTGCCGCCCACTTCTGAATCCGCCTGAGGGCGATCCGCACGCTCGGGTCTATCCGCACGCCCCTGTCTCTCAGCTCGTTCTGGTCTATCGGCTCGCTCTGGTCTATCGGCTCGCTCTGGTCGCTCAGCCCGCTCTGGCCTATCGGCCCGCCCTCTGGGTGCTCGCTCTTCCTGTGCTTCATTCGACAAACCCCTGCGCGGAGGACGACGTTCGCCACGACGATCCCGTTGCTCCACAACTTCGTCGGACTCGGACGAAAAAGCTACCGGTTCTTCTGGTAGATCATTGTCCAACCGATCGTCGTTGTCTTTAAATACAGAGGTCTCTCTATCGCGATCTGATTTCTCGCGTTCAGACCTGCGTCCCTGAGCCCCTCTGCGGTTACCAAATCGATCATCGCGCTGCCTATCATCGCGCTGGCGATCATCTTGCGACCGGCCATCTTGCCTGCCTTTGTCTCGACCACGTCCTGCCGGCTGTTGAACCTCGGCAGATCGCGATGAACCAGAACCTTGATTTTCCAATTCGCGATTCGAAGCGTCTTCTGCAAACGCGCTTGCACCAAATCCTCGTTCGAGAACCGCATCGACAGAAGCTTCGACGGAGTCAGCTCCTTGAGTCGCAATTTCTCCACCCCAAGCACTGGACTTCTTTCCCCTTCCAGCATCTTGCTCGCTCACTCTCTCGCTTCGATCATCCCTACGATTTTCTCTCGTTCCAGGACGATCAACCTGCGGCGACTGAGCCGCTCGCGACGAGGTCTCCCTGCGAGACTCTGTATCCCTGCGAGAGGCCGGTTCCTTGCGAGAAGCCGGTTCATTGCGAGAAACTGGGGCTTTCTGAGACTCTTGCGAGGCCGATTCCCCGCCTCCCCCCATTCCGAAAAAGTTCGCGACAGCATCCCACGATGTCCTCAAAACCGATGGTGCCTTTTCGGACACCACTTCAGGGAGAACTTCCGCTTGCGGCTGGATCTGAGGCTCCAGTCTAACTTCTTCAATCGGCACATCCACAACGGGTTGTTCCTGGGACTCCACAACATCTTCCCCACGCTTGGCCCGCTGCCTGCCACCCTTCTCACTGCCACGGTTTTCATTTCCGCGGGGCGAGCGACGACTGCCTCGTTTCGACTCTTCAGGCTGCACCGCAGGAGTCTCTTCGGAAACCAAATCACCACCGAAGGATTGAATTTCTGGTTGATCAACAGGACTCTGATCTTTTGCTCCTTGATCAGCGACTTGTTTTTTGCTTGCTCCCCTTCCGCCCCGTGGCTTGGAAGTCGGTGCGGGTGGAGTCGGCGTCGGAGCGGCGACTTCTTCATGGAGTGCCGCGGGATTGGGTGTCGTTGCTGGAGTCGATTGAGGGGCCGTCGATACGTCCCCTTCCCTCGATTTCTTGCTTCGGGGCTTAAGGTTAGGGGTACCAAGCAAATTTGCCAACGAATTCCAATGGTCCGACATAAATCGTTCAATCGTTTTGAAGTGAATCCTTGACGAGAATCGATTCCAGTCCAAGGAAAAACAGCCGCCTACACGAATCCTTTCAGAATATAGCCGCGCCCATCAACTGGCAACCGCCGCAACTCGGCTTCCGGTCCGATCGATGAAAAAACCTTTAAATGTCCGTCTAAGCTATGGATTGGACTAGACTTAGCGGACAAGGATCGAAAAATAGGATACCATCGACAAAAGCAGTAAGGATATTGCGACCGGAAAACTGGATAGGGACTTTTTATGACCCTATGTAAGCTTGGCGGAGATCTAACCTGCAAGAGGTGGCACATGTATGGGATTCGAAGGCCTCGCTTGTTCGAATCATATTCGAACCTCCGCCGCTTCCACGTTCCCTTTTGGTCCGTAAGGAGTACAGAGAAATCAAAATGGATCCAACTCGATTCAAGATCAACGACTGGGTGATTTGCACTCGGGAAAAACATGGACTTTCTCCAGGCAAACGAGCGAAAAACATCTCTCCTTCTCCGCACGGCGAACTCTACTCCTACGAAGTAGACAAATACTGGATCGTTCGCGATAAAACCGATTCGCAATTGGTGCTAGAGACACGAACCGGAAAACGCCACGTCGTGGCCGCCGACGACAGACGGCTTCGAGCCCCCAATTTCTTTGAAAAGTGGTGGTTTAAGAGCCGATTCCCCGCGAAAAATCCACCATCCGCTTCGACTGGCTCGACTGCGAACTCCGCTTCGCTACCGCCGCACTTGCCCCGCAGCGCCTAGGATTCCCTACGGGACTTGACGTTTCCGCAGGAATCTGTCTACTTTACAACCCTTTCGTAGGATGTTTTCCCACGAAATTGGCATGCCGGCATAGCTTCAATTGGCAGAGCACCGCATTCGTAATGCGGGGGTTGTGGGTTCGACTCCCACTGCCGGCTTCGATTACATGTTCGTCCCTACATACCCAAATGGTTTGTTTCTCTCTGAGAAACCCGCCTATTAGAGGTTAAGCAATGGTCACCGGTTCAAGCGCCGATATTCGCGAAGTCGTTCTATCCAATCAGTCCTTCGGACCAGCGGACATCGAAAAGATCACTCGTGTTATCGAAGAAGATCTCACACAACTTGCTCTTCTCAAGGATGCGGTCCAAGAACTACAACAAACTCCAGACCTCTCGCCAGCGACCCAAACGCGACTTGGCGTTTGCCTTTACCTGCTGGGACGTTTTCAAGAAGCCGATTCGGCACTTCGCCAAGGTGATGGCGGAGCTTTAGCCCAGTACTACCTGGGTAAATCCTCCTTTCAACTGGATCAATTCGACAGAGCGATCGAATTCTACAACGCGGCTGAAAAAGCCGGATATACCGCAGAATGGTGCCAGCTTTCGCGAGCCGAAGCACTTCGGTATCTCGGCCGCAAAGAAGAAGCTCTTCAAATTCTAGATAATATTTTTGGCCCTGTAGAACAACATCCTGAATACCCGTACCAACGCGCCGCTACTCTCGCTTCCATCGGCGGAAACCTTCCCGAAGTCATCGCTCTGTACCAACGCGCTTTGCAACATAACCCCAAGCATGGCGGCGCTATCTTTGGCTTAGCACTTGAGTACGACCGAATGGGAAGCGACCAGAGCGCTTTCGAACTCTACCAACGCGGCGCAAGTGTGATCCCTTCGCACGTGGGTACCCTGCTGAACCTTGGGCTCATGTACGAAGACCGAAATGATTACAACAAGGCACAAGGTTGCTATCGCCGTGTTTTGGAGACCTGTCCAAACCATTCAGTTGCAAAGATGTACCTCAAAGACGCCGTCGCTGGTGGACCTGAGTCGATCGACGAAGCAACACAGCAGCAACAGCAAAGACTAGCCCAACTTCTCAATGTACCAGTCACCGATTTCGAACTCTCCGTTCGATCCAGAAACTGCCTTCAGAAGATGGGAATTCGCACTCTGGGAGATCTCACCCGAGTTTCCGAGCAATCGCTTCTATCAAGCAAAAACTTCGGCGAAACATCGCTCGTTGAGATCAAGGAGATGTTGTCTGCCAAGGGCCTTTCGCTTGGGCAATTCGCTCACGAAAAACCTCAAGCAGATCCGCTGCCTGATACTTCAGGAATGTCACCTGATCAACTGGTCTTGCTAGATCGACCCATTTCCGAACTGAACCTTTCGGTTCGGGCTCGCAAATGCATGGTTCGACTCCAACTCAACACCATCGGTGAACTGATTCGCAAAACCGGAGATGACTTGCTCGAATGCAAGAACTTTGGTGTCACCTCGCTGACGGAAGTTCGCGAAAAACTTACCGTTCTGAACCTGAAGCTTCGTGGGGACTGATCCTCTAGGGTGCATCGGAAACCATCGAATCGATTGTCAACACCGATGGAACCCTAGTACGTTCAGCTAAGGCACCTCTATGGCCATGATGCGGTTTCGAGTACCAAACCCCTCGGAGTTTGACCCGAGGTTTTGGCAAACCGCGTTCGTCGCCGGACTCGATGCTCTTCCCATCGCATCGGTGAACTTCCTCCAAGACGACGAACTCGTTCTTGAAATTAGCAGCAGAGATTCCTGCAAACTCTCAATGCCTTGGCCCACTCGAGATTTCGGGCCGATAGTCTTGTCCACCGCGTCCCTTCGAACAAATCAACCCACCTACCACCTTCTTCTTGAACTCGCCCGAGGTACTCTTCACAGAATTCGCACCGATGCGTTTTTCTGGGATCGAGCCGGCGTTCGAATACCAAATTCTCACACCGAGCTTATCGATCAAGCCGCAGATGTTTTCATTCAAGCGATTCTAGAGAAAGATAATCCAACTCTCAGCGACGCATTAGCTCAACAGTCAATTGACCTTGCGATCAGCGCTGCTCGCCCGCTTGCCCGCGCCTATGTCACACAAAATCTTCACGCGCGCATCCGAAACAACCAAAAACTCCAAACACTCTTCGGCGTTCGCCTACCAAGCGAAGGTAATTGGAAAGATTTCGCAGTCCCCCTTCTGCCCGCTTGCAATACCATCGGCATCGACCTTTCTATAAGTTCGCTCTCAGCGAACCAACTACGCTTGCAAAACGGATCTTTGACGATCGATCAACTGCGATGGGCCAAGTCACAGAACCTCCGTGTTGTCGCAGGTCCGCTCGTCAACCCTACAGACATCCATATCATCCGAAACTCCCTCTCCTACCCTTCCTTCGAGAACTTGCTAAATGCCATTCTCGAAAAAGCACAGAATTTAATCTCTCAGTGCCAAGGCTTGGTCCAACTATGGGATGCTTGCACCGGGCTAAACAACTGCGAAGCCACCGGACTAGATGACGCACAGTCCCTAAAACTTGCTTGCAGCATCATCAATCTTATCCACACTGTGGATCCCAAAACCCCTATCATTTTCTCAGTCGATCTACCAGCAGCTGAAAACATGAGACACGGGCCGCACGCCATCAACCCGGTGATCTTTGCTGAAAGCCTTATACGAGCTCACGATCGGGTTATCGCAGGAATTGGACTCGAATTGAATCTGAACTACTGGCCCAACGGAACCCTTCCAATGGACCTTCCCGCTATCTCGGATCTGATCGACCACTGGAGCATCCAAAACCGCTCGCTGCTTATTCGGCTCACGACTCCCATATCCCAGAGTACTTCACCCACGCCTGAGAGTGCTCGAGCCGCCGACCAAGTCGTTTCCCATTGGAGGTATCCTTCGAATTCTACAAAGACATCGTCTGATGAATCAGACGATGACACCGCTCCGGAAATCCCTCCCTCGCTCTACGCAAACACGGATCAAAATCAATGTCTCTCCTACGCAGGGACAACACCCCCGAGCGGCCTGGAAATCCTTCAACTACTTCTCGCAAAACAAAACGTGGACGCCATCCTTTGGAACCAATGCTGGGAGGATCCAAAGAGCCCTTTCAAACATTCAGGACTCTTCGGAAATGACCTTTCCCCCCGGTCACTAGTCGAATGCATGATCCGACTTCGTTCACAGTATCTTCCGTAATCCCAAGCAAGCTGCGAAATGCCTCGCTTGGCTTAACCAATTACCGTCTGACCGGTTGCCCTAATTACGGTCGCTTGAAACTCAAGTTAGCAACGATTTCCACTTCGTCGGCAATCTTGCCCTTTCCATAATTCATACCGAACTTCGTGCGATCTAGCTTGAACTCAGCACGCAAGTCCGCTGTTCCTTCTCCAAGAGTTGCCTTGCATGGCACCTTGATCTCAACAGTCTTATCCAACATCGTCAACTTGCCAACCAACTTGACGTCGTCTTCACTGTTCGCCTCAATCGCTGTGGATTCGAAGGTAATTTTTGGATATTTGCGCACATCGAAGAAATCTGGGTTCTTCAAATGCTCGGTCAACTTCGGATCATCAGACCAAAGACTGTCAGTTTGAATCTCAAGCTTCAATGAGCCGTTCTGGGGCGATTGCAAATCGGCTTTCGCATCAGCCTTGAACGTTTTGAAGCCACCCTTGTGAGCTCCTTCGGGCTTCTTACCAACAAAGTCAATCTTGGACTTCTCAGCATCCAAAGTCCAAGTCTCTGCGAAGGACGGCGAGACAAACCCCAAAACAAGCGCCAGTGCAATAATCAAACGCATACGATTCTCCCAGTCTAAAACGTAATCCAACAATTCTTTGTTCCGACCCTCGGAACACCGTATATTGTAACGAATTATTCAACCACCAACCGTTCTATCCACTCGCGAATTCTCGGCATGAATCTTCATCCATCAGAAACACGATCTAAACAAATCCATCATTCAAACATCGCAGATGACACAAAAACACGTCGACTAGCCTCGCCGAAGAAACGCTCAACCCTCGGGACCGTTCTTGAAACGCTCTTCATCATCGCATCGATTCTCGCGACAAACCTTCCTGCACAAAGCCCGTCGATCGATCCATCGAAAGCACAAGAACTCATCCGAACAGGAAGCTATGCTCAAGCGATCGAGATCGCAAGAGAACAGGTCGAGAAGAAAACTTGGAACGAAGCTTGGCCCCGTATCCTCGCTTCAACACTTCTCACCCAAGGCAAACCGGAGGAAGCTCTTCGTGTCTACGAAGCTTCCCTTGAGCGATTCAGCGATTCGATGCGACTTAGACTTCTCGGATACCAAATCTACCTTGAAAATAACCTACCTACAAAAGCCCAACAGCAGCTCGACGACCTAGCTGCACTAATCCAGAAAAGCCCCTGGAGATATTCGACGAAATCCGAATTGATCCCGCTCGGCGAATTCTTTCTATTGAAAAACGAAGATCCCAAACAAGTCCTTAAACTCTGCTTTGATCAAGCACTCAAAGCGGATCCGAAAAATATCGAAGCGCACAAAGCAATCGCAAAGATGGCACTCGACAAATCGGACTTTCAGGTCGCCGCCGATGCGATCAGCAAAGCGTTGAAGATCTCGGATTCAGATCCGGAAATACAGCAACTCGCTTACCAAACCTGGGTCCTCTCCGACAAATCGCGAGCCGTCAATCACTTGAAACGCGCCCTTGAAATCAACCCCGAACACATTCCATCGCTACTGCTGCAAGCCCAATCCTTCATGGATGCTGAGAACTATTCACAAGCCCTTTTGGTCTTAGAAAAAATCGAATCGATCAATCCCACTTCCAGCCAACTATGGGCTTTGCGAGCAGCCATTGCACACCTGGGAAACGACTTTCAAAACGAAGCTCAATTCCGCTCAAAAGCACTAACCCCACGAACCCTGAACCCACTCGTTGATCACACCATAGGCAAAAACCTATCGATGCACTATCGCTTCGAAGAAGGTGCGAAATACCAACAACGAGCGATTGTGGCCGATCCGACATTCCACCCCGCTCAAACACAACTCGCCCAAGACCTACTGCGACTCGGCAATGAAACAGAAGGGTGGAAAATGGTTCAAGCAGCCCGAGAAGCCAACCCCTTCAACGTAACAAACTACAACCTGCAAATCCTCAAAGGCGAACTCGATAAATATACTACGATCGAAACTGATGGATTCCTTATCCGCATGGATAAAAACGAAGCCAAACTATTTGGCCATCGAGTTACTCAAATCCTCTCCGAGGCAAGAACAACACTCAAAGAAAAATACCACGCAAATATCCGTGAACCTATCGTTGTCGACTTGTTCGCTAAACAAAGAGATTTTGCTGTTCGTACCTTCGGACTTCCCGGCGGCGAAGGATTCCTCGGCGTGTGCTTCGGCCAAGTAATCACCGCAAACTCCCCTTCTGCACTTCAAGTCGAACACAACTGGGAGTCTGTCCTGTGGCATGAATACTGCCATGTGATCACCCTACAACTCACAGCGAACAAAATGCCAAGGTGGCTTTCAGAAGGAATCTCCGTCTATGAAGAACACCAAAGAAAGCCTGGCTGGGGTGAACCTCCACAACCTTCCTACCTCCATTGGATCCGCTCAGGTGACTTCGCACCTCCAAGCCAACTCAGCAGCATGTTTCTTGCCCCCTCATCACCCGAAAGACTCCAGTTCGCTTACTTTATAGCTTCTTGGGTTGTCGAATTCTGGATCGAACAATTCGGTCATGACGGCCTGCTGGCTCTCCTTGAAGATCTTCGCAATGGACTCGAAATATCCCAAGCCATCACGAGGCGTACCACTAGCCTAGAAGGCTTTGACCAAGCGTTCATCAAGTATGCGATCGCCCGCGCAGGAAAAATCGCCCCGGAACTTGACCTAACCCCACCTTCACCCAAGCAACAAACTACGAACCAAGATTTATCCTACTGGGCTCTTCACCAACAACTCGACCTACTTCTTGGTGAAGAAAAATTC
>JBJONT010000454.1:0-2909 GCA_046051705.1 Planctomycetota bacterium
AATTGGATTGCAGCCACCGCTTTGATGGTTGACTACGAGTTACTGACAACCAATGCTGCGGAATTCCGTCGCGTGCCCAATTTGCGAGTCATTCCGTACCCAAGCGGTATTTCCAGATAGGGCCACCCGATTCACGTTGGTCGGACCTGTCCTGGCTCGACGAGCCGTCCCAGGAAACGCCATGGCTCGCCCCTGAGCGTTATGCGTCGGTAGCAACGCGCACGGAGCCTCAGTTCCCCATCGAATCGGTGCCGATAGGATCCCGCGTTCCAACCAAGAACCCCAACCGATTCGAAGTCGACCCGCAACCTGAGCCCAACCAAGCCACCTGGGCCAAGTTATCGATCACCGTCGAGCGTAGCGATGGCGGCATCGTCGACGCCGAGATCATTCGGCCACGCTCGTGGATTCGGGCCACCGGCCTGTGCAGCGGTCGGGGGAAACACAGAGACACAGAGGGCACAGAGAGAGAAGGGCAGGGGAAGACGTGCACTGCACAAAGCCAGGTGCGGATTACAAACAATTCAAGCTTTGAAAAGACTTCAGGCTCTATAAAGAATTCAAACTTGGAACCTTAGCGGTTTAACCCCTCTGTATCTCTGTATCTCTGTATCTCTGTGACTCTGTGACTCTGTGTTTCAAAAAGCCCCTGGGTTTCAAACAGCAGATCACAGACCGAAAGTAGCGAAGGAAGCGTTCCATAGGTGTTACAAGTAACCAATCGCGCCCCGAGCTTAAGATCCAAATTCAAATCATCTCCAATTGTGTTGGGTAGACGCAAGAGCATGACGTTGTCGATGTCCGGTGAATAAGCCGCGATTGTCAATCCGGATCGGCTCTTGTTGATCACGTGCCAATGCAACTGCTTCGCTGCACGCTTGGAAAAAACGACCAGAAAATCCCGGTCTACAGCCAGCAAGTACCGTGGAAGAAACGGCGGAGTAAGCGATGTTTTGAATTGCTTCTAGCGGCTATTAGGGGGATTTTCGATCGAGAACTAAGCGGTTTATTGCGGTGCATAAAACAGCTTCGGTGAGTGTCTGTTATAACGCACTCGCTTATGACTATGGTGATTGTAATTTAGATCTACGTCGAAGTGAGTTCATACGATATACTTCGACGCGGACTTGGTTTATTCAATCTGATCACCTAATTATGTCAGCCGTAATTCTCATCGAATATACTGACTTTTGGAGAACGGAATTCAATCGAATCGCTGCCGATGTGGCTACCGCATTGGCGGGAGACGATTACTCGATCGAGCATATCGGAAGCACGTCCGTGCAAGGTCTCTGTGCGAAACCCGTGATCGATGTTCTTGTCGGCGTAGCGAGTTTGGATGTTATCGCAAATCGGACATCGGAACTGCAGGCTATCGGATTTCGTTACCGACCCGAATATGAATCGCAAATCCCCCTTCGCCGATACTTTGTGCGTGACTCTACATCAGCGATGCGAGTACATCTGCATGGTGTTCTGCTCGGTGGTAAGCTTTGGAAGGAGCATTTGGCTTTCCGAGATGCTCTGCGATCCGATTTGATTCTCGCATCTCAATACGCCACGCTCAAACGTGTACTTGCTGTCCAGTATGCAAATGATAAAGCGGGTTACACCCAAGCGAAATCACCCTTCATTCAAGCAGTTCTTCGTGATCATTTGTAGACACGGTTCCAATAAATTATCAGCGTTGCACCCTGGCACCCATGTAGCGTAGCACCGTGGAACGGCAAGCTAGCCTTGTTTGCTACTGAAACTGGATAGGTAGTGTCTGCCAAACCGCCACCAAACGAGCCCAATTCCAATGATCCCTAGGCCGACAATCCAAACGAATGGATCAACCCAGAAAGCCAGAAAAAGGCAGGAAGATAAACCTAATAAAGCCAGAATACGAGGGTAACGCCGTTCTTGATCCGACATTCGAAGGGCTGCTAAGTTCGTGATCGCGTAATAAATCAGAACTGTGAATGCGCTCAGAGACCAAGTAAGTTTTACATTGCCGACGAGAATCAAACAGGCAATCAAAGTCCCAACGGCAATAACCGCATTCGTGGGGGATTTTCTCGCTTCGTCGATCCGGCTCAATACCGAAGGTAGATCTTCCCTGCGTCCCATCGCAAGCACCACGCGGGAGAGCCCCAAGGCGAGATTGATAAGGACTCCTAGCATCGATGTCATCGCGCCGAATGTGACAACATTCTTAACCCATGGAGCGATAAAGTGGGATGCAACCATCTCCAACGGAACTCCTTTCGTAATCGCATTCTCACCCAACGATTGCGCGCCGACCGTTCCAATCGATACCCAAGCCACCAGAAGGTAAACGAGCATTGCCACACCCAGGGTTAGTAGAATCGCCGTCGGTATGTTCTTGCTCGGATTTCGGACTTCTTCCCCCATTGTCGCGATTCTGCCGTATCCCGTATAAGCGACAAACATCAAGGCGCATCCTTCGAGGATCCCTTTCCATGAAGTTGTGCTTTGCTCGCTGATTTCCAAAGTTGACAATCCTGGGCGGGTATCAGCGAAAACAAGGGACAAAGCCCCCGCCGTGATGAAGATAAGGAGTGAGACGAGAGTGGTCGACACGACGAATGTATTCAGTGCGCTACTAAGACGTATTCCCTTCAGCACAAAGGCTATCACGATAACCAAGCAGAACAACGCTATCGGCTTTTGGAGTTGATCGGTATCCATTTGCAGAAATCGCAAGGCGTATCCTGCGAAACCGAGCGCTGCGGTGGCTGCTGAGGCACTTTTTGCGCATAAAAACAGCCAGCCGGCGGTGAAACCGAGGCTTGGATGCAGCCAGCGGTATCCGTACTCATAGGTACCACCACTGACAGGATGGGCAGCGGCAAGTTGAGCGCTGCTAAGTCCATTCAGCGATGCAACTATTGCCGCCAAAGCGA
>JBJONT010000455.1:0-3862 GCA_046051705.1 Planctomycetota bacterium
ACCCCGCTGCCATACGCTAATGTGGTTAGTATCGAAAAGAAACACCACTATTTCCCTTCCGATGATTCCTTGTCTCGGATTTCCTTACCTAGTCGAACAATCTCATCGAAATCGGGATCGCCCTTGAAGGTACCTCGTACTTTCTCCAGCCAACCAAGCTTCGAATTTGCGGCAAGTTTATCACGTTTGATTGCTTCCAGATCGCGCTCCACTTTCGCGAGTCGTTCTTCGACTGTAGCCATGCTCACCTCCAATGCAGTATCGATGTAGCGATCCTGAATTATAGCTCAGTAACCCTAGCAAAGGAAAGTTCTGATTCCTACCAATAGACCCACGAATCTAAAATCGTCGGAAAAGACCAACGGTTGTCAGCTTCCATTCGTACCTCGCGCGTTGTTTACTGCCCTGTCGGTGAGGGATGCGTTGGGAAATCCCCACGCCAGTTAACAACCGCACGACCCAAAAGCGTCCTTGCCAGTTGATCGAGCCTTGGTGGCACATGGACTCGCCAACTCGAAAACCACATTGTCCCTGAGTTTTTAGTGGTCTCAAGGCGAGAATCTCGTGCGTGAGTTCGAAGAAGGATGCGTTCGGGGAGCGATGTGGTAATCGGTTTGCTAGGCTCGTTTGGGGTGGCTGTTTCATCGAAAGCACCCTCGTCACGGTATCGAGCCTCCCGGGCCAATCAACCTCAACCGATTCACTTTGGTCGGACCCGAGTTGGCTCGATGAGCCGTCCCAGGAAACGCCATGGCTTGCCCCTGAGCGTTACGCGTCGGTAGCAACGCGCACGGAGCTTAAGTTCCCCATCGAATCGGTGCCGATAGGATCCCGCGTCCCAACCAAGAACCCCAACCGCTGGGAAGTCGACCAGCAACCTGAGCCCGACCAAGCCACCTGGGCCAAGTTATCCATCACCGTCGAACGTAGCGATGGTGGCATTGTCGATGCCGAGATAATCCGGCCCCGCTCGTGGATATTGGCCAACGGCCTTTGTGCTGGGCGGATGTTGCCGCTGAATCTTCCAGAGCTCGAAGTCTCCGGGCTAGCCTTAGTCACTTCCATTGACGATTGCCCACCGATCGCAGATGGCGAAGGCTCCGTGGTGACCGCACGGTTTGTCACCCGTGAAGTCCACATCGTGGCCAGCGTGGATGTGCTGGGTGCTGATGGCGATGTCGAAACGATCACTGGGACTACCATCCACCCTGTGTGGTCAGTCGATCGCCAGGAATGGGTGCCGCTGTCGGAGCTAACCGATGGAACGGACCAAAACTCTGCTGAGTTGCCTGACGGATAAGTGTTTTCCTCCGGCCTCTAGCCTCCCGCCTCCGGTCTGCTTTGTCTACAATATCGAAGTCCACGGCGAGCACGTCTACCAAGTCGGCGAGCTGGGATTGGTGGTGCATAATTCGTATTATGACGATATCGTAAATGAGGCAAGAAAGCTATATCCCGGAAAGGCTTTCAAAACGGAACTTCACCATGTAACACCCAAGTATCTAGGCGGCGCGGTAAATGGTCCTATGACTCGTATTGATGCAGCGTATCATCAATTGATAACAAACGAGTTTCGGTCTTTGTGGCCTTACGGAGGTCCAAAGCCATCGGCTGAAGAGCTTGCACGAATCATGGCTGAAGTTTACGGGAAGCTCCCACTACCATAGGCAAAATCAAATGAAAGAGATATACGAGTTTCGAATACCTGAGGATCTTGCACCCCAACTTTTCAACGATGCGGAAGGAGTTAGGTTGGGTACATCGATACGAAAAGTGGAAATCTCAACCGACGATCCTCGATTTGAAAGAATTGGCAAGCTTCAGCACTTGCTGCATGAAACATCTAGCAGATCCTTTTTCTATGGCTGGAATATAAAACGAAAATACAACAAGAAGGATTTGTCATCGGCTCAACTTTTTCAACTGCAGATAAACAAGGTATTTGAACCGGCAGGGGAAGAATGTGGAACTGAATACAATGAAAGCATCGCTTGTCCATTTTGTGGCACAGGAGCGGAACAAGTATCACCACTCTTCCTGCCTGAAAAAAGTATACCTAAGAAAGTGGATATCAGCAAAACGATCTCGGGTGAAATTGTGGTCTCTCGACGCCTAGCTAGCACACTTCGATCAATCGGCTTAGGCGGTAATCTAAAACCTATCTTTTCTTGCCCCTCGGCAAAAACTCTCACTAACTTGCAAGATTGGTATCAGTTTATCCCACCTATCAACTACTTGTCAATTTGCATGCCTACGGTAACAGGTATAGGTCCATTTGATTTGGATCCTTTGGGACAGTATCGATGTAAATGTAATAACCTGCTGGGATTGAACTTGCTTTCAGAAGTCAGTGTAAAAAGATCACCGGCCTGTTTCAACGAAATCGGGATGACGTCGTCTGTTCAATTCATAGGGGTTCGACGGGGTTTATTGCGGCCTGAAAGGGTGCTGTTCCTCTCGCCGAATACTCGTAATAAACTCATATCAGAGAATGCGAAAGGTTTTGTTTGCGATGTTGCGCACTTTGCTTGAGGTGCGTTTGAGAGTTTTCTTCCGGTGCTGCATTCCATAACTGTATGATATTCCTAAGAAGTGTTTCGGATACTCGGCTAGCCGCTTCCCGGCTTGCTGAGTGGATTATAGAGAGTGGAAAGCAGAGGACTTTCAGCTTTCTGCCTTGCGTGCCTCATACCGGCCAACTCCGATGTGAATCTATTAGCGTTCATCAGCGTCCATTATCGAAGTCGACGGCGAGCACATCTGCCAATTTGAATCGAATTTTCGAACTCTTCTGACGCAGACGGAAAGCTACGGGCGGGAGTAACTTAACAACGAGCGAACCACAAACTCCGCAACCGCTCTACTTGTCTTCGGATCCTCCCCAAAGGCGAGCAAAACTTCCGTTCCGGTAGCGTCGACGACGACCGAGTACCCAGCAGCATTGGTGCGAATACCCCAGGGTAACGGATGGATAACAGAGACTTCCTCCATTCCGATACGCTTGCCATTTCGAGCTTGTAGGGACTGAAGAATCTCAGTTGCGATGTCGATCATCTGCCGCCCACTGGGAAACCGCTCATCGGGGACCTGACGTCGCACCGGATGCCTGGCACCGATTTGGCTTTTCGCCAGTCGCTCCGAGACAATTCCTCGGAAAATGACTATAATGGCTGGAGATGAGGGGAACATGGAAAGACACGAGATCTCAACTGAAAAAATCGATTGGCCAGAGCTGGTACGGCATGTAGCTTGCGAAAGGATAATCGTTGAATTGTCCGAAGGGCAACGACCGATTGCCATGTTAGTTCCAATCGAACGCCGAAAAACGATGGCTGAGTTGGACGCTGCACTCCGCCTTTTACCGCGTCTGGGGGCTGATGACGCGACGAATTTCGAAGCGGATATTCAGGAAGTTCGAGCTTCGATGAGTGAGCTTGATGACCCATGGGAGTCGTAATCGACACCGGTGTTTTCATTCGCTGGGAACGGGAAGGAGGCATCATTGAGTTCTCCCGTTGGAGCTCTCTAGGCGAACCTTGCATCAGCGTGATCACTGAATCTGAGCTCAAAGTGGGCATTCACCGTGCCAATACCCGAGAACGGCGGGAAAGGCGCAGTCTGTTTGTGCAGACAGTGCTCTCGAACGTCGTCGTATTGCCGATTGATTCAAGAGTGGCAGACATGCATGCCAGAATTGTGTCAGAACTGACGAGCAATGGAACTACGATCGGCCCACACGATAATTGGATTGCAGCCACCGCTTTGATGGTTGACTACGAGTTACTGACAACCAATGCTGCGGAATTCCGTCGCGTGCCCAATTTGCGAGTCATTCCGTACCCAAGCGGTATTTCCAGATAGG
>JBJONT010000456.1:0-8220 GCA_046051705.1 Planctomycetota bacterium
GTCTCCGGATCATGAAGCAACTCTTCTCGGCGGGTGCCCGATTGAGTGATGTCAATCGCGGGCCAAATGCGGCGATCTGCAAGCTTGCGATCGAGCACAAGCTCCATGTTGCCAGTACCCTTGAACTCTTGGAAGATCAATTCGTCCATGCGCGAGCCGGTATCGACAAGCGCTGTTCCGACGATCGTCAAGGAGCCACCTTCTGCGAAAGCTCGTGCGGTCGCAAACAACTTCTTGGGAATGTCCATCGCTTTGATGTTCACCCCACCGGACATTGTTGGACCAGAGTTTCCGACCCACTTGTTGAAAGCTCGTGCAAGTCGCGTGATGGAATCCATCAACAAGAAAACATCTTTACCCATTTCGGCGAGTCGACGGCAACGATCGACTACCAATTGGCTTAAGCGAACGTGCGAGTCGACGTCTTCATCAAGGCTACTTGCGATCACTTCGCCGCGAGTAACGCTGCGACGCATATCGGTAACTTCTTCTGGCCGCTCGTCGATCAACAAGACGATCAGTTCCACATCGGGATAATTCTCAGCGATTCCTCGCGAAATGTTTTGCAGCATGATCGTCTTGCCCGAGCGTGGGGGAGCGACGATCAAAGCCCGCTGGCCTCGTCCGAGGGGCGATAGCAAATCAATCACCCGGTTTGTGACCGGTTGTGGGCCTACTTCAAGCTTGAGCCATTTCTCGGGATTGATCGGAGTCAATGTGTCAAATGTTTTGACGTTCGCGTAATCCTCTGGCTTCATACCCTCGACATCGACGATTTCGCGAACTCGAGGCCCTTGGGAGCGTCGGCTTTGTTGCATGATCGCTCGGATCTTCAAGCCTTGTCGCAAGCGGAACTTTTCGATCATCGTTCCTGGAACGAACGGATCGGATCGTTCACGGGAGTAGTTGTTCGATGGGCTGCGCAAGAAACCGTAGCCGTTTGGGTGCATTTCAAGCAGCCCGAAGAACTCAACACCTGGTTCTTCAGCCGGTGCGCTCTGCTCTGGTCTTGGAATCACATTGCCGTTCTCGTCGAGTTCCGGTTCTTGCGATGCCTTATCTCCATTTTGTGCTTCTTCTTCACGACCGAAGGCCGTGTTGTAATCGGGTCCGTGTCTTCGACGCGGGCGCCGCACTCGCGGACGTGATCCACCTGATCCACCACCACCCATATCATCTCCGCGCACGTGCGACCGATAACGTTTCTTTTTTGGCATAGAAAAAACCCGTACTTCAACGGAAAGCTGAGAAGACGCAGGCGCTCGAAGGCGATCTTTCACCCGAGCCTGTCGTCCACAAGGAAATCCGCTCTCGGGAACACCTTCCCCAAGAACACACCATATTGCAACGCTTGCATTCAGCGAATCGAAAAAGGAGCGAGTTAGAACACCGGTCGGAGCACCGCACCGGAAACAAGCTACCGTCGACAACAAACTTTTGTGGGATTTCACCATGCCTTGATGAAGGCACTTGGCTCCAACCCCAACCGCTGTTTGCTAATTGCCATCCTAGCAAGGGTCGCAAAAGCAACTGAAGCGAGAAAAACACTTTCGCTTCAATCCGAAAGGACTCACAGAAGGTTACCGAAGCCGCCGGTTTTGTCAAGCTACTTCCGGTCCGCAGCCCGATTTCTCCAATCATTTTTCCCAAATTTCACTGATTCCTTCGACCGGCATAACCCCTACAACCGATCAACACGGAAAAGCTTTACATTCTGCCTTACCAACTACGGGAGCACCCGAGATGCGTTCAAAACTAAATGAGTTTCTCAATGAGAGTTTCTCCCGCGGAATGCTGGCCATGGTGACATTTCTGCCTACCGCTTCCACTGGGGCGTTTGTAATGGGAGGACTTGTTTGGGGCGGAGTTGTTTGGGAAGCGTCTGTTTCGTCGAGTTGCGCAGCATCGGAGAAAAGTCAGACGGAAATTCTCTGGGAGGATAACCTGGACGCTGCGATTCGCCGCTCTGAGCAAACCGGCAAACCTCTGATGATCCATTTCTACGGGGATAACTGCCCCCCATGTCGAATGCTTGAAAAGAAAGCTTTCCGCGACGAGTCCTTGATCCAGACGATGAATTCTTCGGTGATCGCCGTACGCATCAATGCTGAGCGAGAACTCAAGACTGCTTTGCGATTCCGTGTTAATCGCTGGCCTACGGATGTTTACTTCTATCCCAACGGGGAGGAGATTTACCGAAACGTCAGCAATCAAGATCCGGCTGTCTTTGAGAAAATCATCGCTAAAGTCGCTGACAAAAACAGTCAACGACGAGAAGCTTCGTCCACCAAAGCAACCTTGGCGTCATACCCGAAAACCTCTGTGACGGCGACTGTTCCCAATGATACTCTTGCGGCCCTAACGCCAGCAACGCAGATTCCAGCAACGCAGGGGCCAGCGCGAATTCGGCTCACCGAAAGCACCTTCAATTCGGTTGATACTGCCGAAGTCGCTCAATCAACATCGCCAAGTTTACCGAAAGATGTGACCTCGGCTCAGTCACAAAGCTCGCCTGTTGTCGCAGAAGCAACACAGCCACTGTTAGCTTCGAAAGCTACCGACGAGTCGCAAGTCGTCTCTGCTGCGGCGAACGTCCCGTCAAACCTACCAGAAGCCACAGCGATGGGTGGGCACTGCCCCGTCACCCTTCGCGCTGCGATCGATGCTTCGAAAGCTGGTACTACACCATCTGCCGCTTGGGTGCTTGGCTCTCCCGAACACACTGCTCGCCACCGCGGTCGAACTTACTATTTCTCCACGGCAGAAACTCGGGATGTGTTTCTCAAGGATCCCGATCGCTATGCGCCGGTGTTAAGCGGTTGCGATTTGGTGGAATATTCCAAATCGGGGAAATGGATCGATGGTGACTGCAGGTACGGTTTTATCGAACAAGAATCCGGACGTATCTTTCTTTTCTCCTCAAGTTCGAACTGTCAGGAGTTTGCGCGAAACTGTGAGGCATACTCAAGCATGGGTAGCAAACGTACCGGAGTAGAGTAACTTCCTTAAGCTCGGTTTGCCATCCAACTCCTCGATCTCTCTCAGGATGGCAGCCAATGCTTTCGCGATCGCTATTGAAATTCCTCCTGACTTCCGCGTCAGTCTCCACCCTTTGCTCACAACTCAACACCGTCGCTCATGCACAGGCTATCCATTGGCCTCGTCAAGAACTGATCATACCCTTCCAAGTGCACCAGCAGGGAACCTCACCTGACTCGGTGGAATTGGAAGTATCGAGTGATGCCGGTAAGACTTGGCAGGTCGCTGGAAAAGCTAAAATCACGAATAGCGATTCGAAGGATCGGCAGTTTCCCTTTCGAGCCGATCGCGACGGTGAGTACTGGTTCCGTGTGAAATCTCTTGATCGTTCCGGCAACCTGATCGATCAACCAGGTGAACCTATGCGGGTCAGCGTCGACTCGACGAAACCGACCGGCGAACTTTTGATCGACCTCGATAAAAAAGGAGATCTTCAAGCTGAGTTTCGTGTTCTCGATTCAGCCCTCGACTTCGCTTCGCTTCGCTTGGAATACCAAACCGAACTCGACTCGGCTTGGAAGGATATCCCATGCCAAACCGAACGTGGGAATACCGAACAAGAATGGATCGGATCGGCCAGTTGGTCTATCCCGCACCAAGCGACTCAGTTAATGGTTCGGCTCACGGGAAAAGATCACGCGGGTAATGGACTTGAAGTCACCCGAATGCCGAAACTTCCCAAGACAGCCCACGCTCTCGTCGGTGGGATGCGATTCGCAAGCACACGGCAAACGAGCGATTCCACTCCGCCCGTTGCCGGCCCAATAGCGTCCGGTCCTGCAACATCGGGTCCAATCATCGGTTCCGGGGTCGCTAAACCTACTCTGCCAGCAGGGCTAAATCTCGGTGCCCCAACAGGGGCAGCGGTATCCGCCAACTCCGCAGCTAACCCGACCCCTGCCCCGCAAAGCTTGCTCACCAACAAGCAGAGCGCAAATCTGCCTGTTAACAATCTCCCTGTTAACAATCTGCCAAGCAGCAGCGGGATTGCGCCTGTGAGTATCGCGCCACCGAAAATGTTCACTTCCACCGGGCTGCCTGTTCGAAGCATCGAGGACAAGCCAATCGAAACGACTTCCGGTTCTAATCCATCCGAGTTGCTCGGGGCTGATGGTTCAAACAAAACAAAATCGAACTCGGTAAGCGAGCTGCCTCGATTGGATCCTCCGGTCAATCGCCTTGATACAGCGGGTATTAAACCGATGTACTCATCGAGTAAGGCCTTTGATCTCGATTACGCGATCGTCAACGATCCAGGAGCACCGATCTCAACAGTCGAACTATGGGGGACTTTGGATCAAGGAAAAACTTGGGAACGTTGGGGTACCGATTCGGATCGGGAAAGTCCTTTTGAGATCGAAGTTGAGACCGAAGGGTTGTTTGGATTTCGTATGGTGATTGTCGGTAGCAACGGTCTTGCTTCGCGACGTCCACTCCCGGGTGATGCGGCGGATGCATGGATTCACGTCGATACACTGATGCCCCGCGTGCGGATCCTCAGCGCTTTGGCAGGTAAAGGACCGGAAGCCGGTTCGTTGATCATAGAGTACCAAGCCATCGACGAGCACTTCATCGATCGTCCGATCGGTCTATGCTACTCGGAATCCCCTCAAGGTCCTTGGATTCCCATTACACAAGGGGCGAAGAATCAAGGCCGATTCGTATGGGCTGGGGATACGCACTTGCCAGAGAAAGTCTATTTGAAGCTTCAAGGAACCGATGCAGCAGGAAATGTCGGCGAGCATGTCTTGGATCTACCCGTAGATGTCCAAAGTGCTGCTCCTCGAGGGAAAATACAAGGCTTTCGCCCCCGATAACCGGTTGTGAAGCGAGTTAGGGTTTATGTCTTCTGGCTCGAATCCGTTTTGCTCTTTGCGGAGGTGGCTGCCATGCGGCGGCACCTCTCGCTGCACATCCGGACTTGATCCCAAGTCCGTTCCCATTTCTTTCGCCAAGCGAAGTCTCGGCCGCACTGAACACACTTCTTGGTAGGTAAATGAATCTTCTTGTGTGTCATGGTTTTCTTCGAATGCCGAACGAGCTGCTCTAGTTGTCGATTTGATTGGCCATCGATGAGGTAGGCTACCGGGGATCCTTGCCGTACACCCCTGATTCTTCCTCCGTTGGTAAACGTGGCTTTGAACGATTCGGCATATCCTCGGCATACCATTGATTGCGTTCGAAACGGAAGGTTTCGCTCGCAGTTCCTGGTCCAATGTTGATATCCTCGCGAAGCACCCCTCGCTTGAATACGAAGCGATTGCCGCGCACTTGAACGTTTCGGCAAGGCGCCATCGTTGGCCCTGAATTCTCTTGAAGTATGCGAATCATCCATCGCTCAGGAAATAGAACCGTATTGTCTTCAAATACTCCACCGTCGATTCCGACAAAGGCAACCGCGCATGCTCCACCTTGAATCTGATTCCCTCGAATTACTACATCCGATGCTTCGCTGGTCGCGTCAAGAGGTCGAAAAAAATCCGCTCCAGTGGAACCCCCAGCATTAATCGGACGCTCTCCTGCCTCGATCAGCGTACAGCCCTCAATAGTTACCTTCGAAGAACCACCCTTGATCTGAATCCCTGCCGAAGCGCTGAAGCCATCGACTCCCTTCAAAGTGCAACCGCTGATGAGTACCTTATGACAGCCGACCAAATCCACACCTTGCCCACCCCAGCCTTTGAGCTCGCAATTGCGGATGGTCAAATCCTCAAGCCCTGAGCATTTGATCCCGTCGTGATTTCCCTTCGGTCCAATCTCCGCAATAGAAACATCCTCAATCGTAATTCCTCGTGGCCTTTGGGCACCTCCTCCATCATCGAGGTTCAAACCGTTGTCTCGCTGACCGCGAATCGACAAACGCCGCACCGATAATCCAGAACAATTGGAGAACTGGATTGACACGTTGCCACCGGTAAAGGTCGGAGGATCATTTGAAGGGGTGCCTTCAATGGTCAGGTCGCTAACATCGCGGACATGATAGCCACTGCCGTATTCACCAGGAGCCAATCGAAGCACTGTCCCTGGCTTGATCGATTTCAAAGCATTTCGCAATTCATTTGCGTTACGTACTGCTATTGTTTCCCATGCCTTCGCTTCGTTGAAGCTTCCAAGCCCAGCCCATAATACCAGTGAGGCTATCACCGATGCTGCAATTCTCGTCTGCTTGTGTATCGCGTGTTTTTGCTGTGTGTTCATAAGTATCCGGTCTCGTCCTGTCTGACAATAAAATCGGAAGCTACCTTGGCTTGTTCGATTCCATCATATCCGAAAGAACAGGCCGCATGCGTATCCTTCCGCACATGCTAAACTATCTGACCGTCACTGAAACGATCCCCGCCTTATTACCAATCCGACTGCCATGATTCGTACCGATCTCGATTTGAACCGTCCCGGCAAGCAGTATGGAACGCTTCGAGTTCCCTATTCGCATAACCTTGCTGGCTGGGCGAATATCATGATTCCTATCGTCGTGATCTCGAACGGAACAGGACCGACTGTGCTAGTGCTCGGCGGCAATCATGGAGATGAATATCAAGGTCAAGTCGCGCTTCTAAAGCTCGCCAGATCGATCGAAAGCGAATCCGTTACCGGACGCTTGGTGATGATTCCATCTTTGAACTTTCCAGCGGCACTGTCCGCTACCCGATTATCTCCCATTGATGGGATGAATTTGAATCGCGCGTTCCCTGGTCATCCTGACGGGAGCGTGACAAGTCAGATAGCGCACTATCTGACTCATGAGCTCTTCCCAATCTGCGATGCCGTCATCGACATCCATTCCGGAGGTCGCAGCATGGAATTCGTTCCGTGCTCCCATATGCATGTGGTTTCTGACAAGACGCAACGTAAAGCGATGCTCGATGCGATGCTGGCTTGGAATACCGATTTCTGTTTCCTTTATACCGATATTGCAGGATCCGGACTGCTTCCTGTTGAAGCGGAAAATCAAGGCAAGACCGTCGTGACTACGGAATTAGGAGGTGGTGAAGGTGTAAACGCATCGGTACACCGAATCGCTCACGATGGACTTCAAAACGTCCTACGCCATCTGGGTGTTTTGCAAGGGGCCAAGCAATCCCGCGCCGAGTTAGGTTTACCACCCTCGATCATCACCCAAGCGCTCGACTCCAAAAACTACTTGCTTGCTCCTGAGTCAGGGGTGTTTGAAGTCGCTGTCGATCTCGGGGCGCGGGTTCAAACCGGTCAGCCTGTCGGTTACATCCATTTCTTAGAACGACCCGACCGAGAGCCGACCCCGATTATCTCCCCAAAGAACGGCTTTCTCATCGCAATGCGAACTCCTTGTAAAACTCAACAAGGGGATTGCCTTGCTGTGATCGCCGAAGAAGTTCCGGTCGAAGACATAATGCAATTCGCGTAAAATTCGACAACGCGCAGATCAAATTGCAGCGGACGAATAAAATCGGAATGGACTTAGTAGTTGAACAAGAACTCGCGTGAGCTCAGTAGACTCCAAAGGAAGTCCTCGACAACTTCGCGATACTCCTGTGCACTGAGTTTCTCTTTCGCTTCTCGCAACTCCCGTGTGAAGAGATCAAGTTCGAAGTCTGTCGGGTTTCGGCACAATGTTCGCAGATAAGCTGACTTGGCCAGTCCTGCAGGGTCATCGTTGAACTTCACCAACCATTGTTCGACGATCCCCCCTTTTTCTGCAAGCTTTTTATTGACAGTGTCGCCGTTGTTTAGATGTAGCACTTGAATGATGCTCGGCTCATCACTTCGTTCGCATTCGCACGTAATGCGTCGTTGGTTTCTACCGAATGTTTTCAGGAAGTTACTCTCGACACTCGAATCAAATAGCTGAATCGCTCTGGTGCCACTGGGGTAAAACTTAGTGTCATTCCTATCGCCACCCAGAAAGATCACTTTGTTGAATTCCGATGGAACACTTGTTACCGAGACGATGGCATCATGGATAACTTCCGCCATCAGTCGCTTTGGATAGTAGTGCGAAAAGTACTTGCGATCCGCTTGATTGCCGTCGCTCGGTTCGCTGCTGCGTTGGTAGGTTTGAGAGTTCATGATTTCACGCATCAAGGCTTTCAAGTCGTACTTGTTCTCGATTAGAAATGCCGACAAGTAAGACATAAGATCAGGATTGCTCTCCGGATTGCTGCTACGCATATCATCGATGGAATTGACGATCCCAATTCCCAT
>JBJONT010000457.1:0-2698 GCA_046051705.1 Planctomycetota bacterium
CATGGGTTTAGTCCTTGCCAGTTGCGATCGATGAGGAACGGTAGTTTCGAACCGATCATTGCGCCCAGAAATGCAGCGAGCGCGACGAAACGCTTTGCATCTTCGCTGAGCGGTAGTTTCTGCTTGGTCAGGCGGTAGATCAGATAAGCGAGAATGACCGCCAAGGCCATGCAAAGCGAGTGAAGCAGCTTAGAATTTCCGACGAGGGATGGCATCTACTTGAAGCTTCATAACAAAGTGGCGTTGGGAGGAAAACCGTCGAGTCTCGATTGTGGTGTCGTTCGTCAATCTGTTGTGGTTGATTGCGAGCTATTGTGGTTGAATGCGAGTAGCAATGTTGGAGACCAACGGATTCTTCAAGTCGGGAAGAGGAACATGGCCGTTTCGATAAAGCACATTGTAGGCGCAGAACGGAATAATATGTCCGCTTGGAAGAACATGGTGAGTGCAGCACTTCATCACTCGGCGAACATCGAAATTGTAAGCGTCTAGAAACGAAGTGATGGTGATCCGAAGCATCTGTTTGCTGCCGATTTGCTTTTCAATCGCTTTCGCAAAGAACTCGTCGGCCAGTGCCGCAGGGGTCTTGTCGAGCACGACAAGTGGACCGGCTGCTTGGGCCGGAGTCTGCGCCGTAGATTGCCCCGAGGTTTGCCCCGTGGACTGACTCGTGGACTGACTCGTGGAATCGCTGCTGCAATTACTGTTGGCATCGTTTGTGGAGCAACCGTTTGGACCGCAACAGTTGTTTCGGGCTAGGTAGAGTTGTGCAAGTCGCTTCCCTTCGTCGCGAGTGAAGCTTAGCCCATTGGCGAGCAAATCGCGGTTGGAAGCAGCATCGACGAATCGCGTCAGCGGTACGAGTTTACCTTCATGGCGGTAGCATAGGGAAAGAACGTGACAGTTTGGATGGGCACAAGGAAGCGGAAAGAAATCATCTTCGGTAAGTTCGCCCGATGATTGTTCGCAAAGCAATCGAATGCAATCGGGGGCAGTGATACGAGACTCAAGCTGTTCAGGAGTAAAGTATCTTCCCGAATACGTTGCAGGTTGAAGGCTCAATCCGCTGATCCAAGGTTTACCGGCAGCAAGGTTGAGCAATTTGCCGAGCTGGGATTCATTGACACCAGCTTGAAGTGTTGCGACTAGGGTGATATTCAGGTCGGCTGAACCGAGTCGTTCAATAGCACGGAGTTTGGTCTCGAGCAATCTCTGACCGCGAAGTACTTGAAATACATCGTCGTCACAACCGTCCATTTGCAAGTAGATTTCAACGCGATTTTTATGAAGCGCAATCGCGTCAACAAGGGCTTGGTCATTCGAGAGACGAATCCCGTTGGTATTGATCATCACGTAGTGGATCGGTTGTTTCAGGGCATACTCGAGAATGCGTTCGAAGTCGGGATGAAGGGTCGGTTCACCTCCGGAGAGTTGCAGAACATCAGGTTGCCCTTCGGCAGCCACGAGAGTATCGATTGCGCGGCAAACATCTTCGTAAGACTTATGCTTTTGGCCTGGTCGGCTATCGGCATAGCACATCGAGCAAGTCAGGTTACAGTTGTCCGTAATTTCCAGAACAGCGACACAAGTATGTTGTTCGTGATCGGTGCACAGACCGCAATCGAATGGACAACCTTTATCTGGCTCGACTTGCGTGTGCCTTGGTAACCGAGCTGGGAGTGCCGTGTCGTAGCGATCATACCAACGGCGGTCACTGCAGATGAAGTCTTCTCTTACGCCGTGCGTTGGACATCGTTTGCGAAAGTAAATCCTTTGTCCGCGCGCGATGATTTTCGTTTGAACTAAAGCGAGGCATTCAGGGCATAGGCTCTGTGTGTTGCCTAAGAAAATGTAAGGCGAGGTTACCGGCGTGAAGTTGTTCATGAAAAGATATACCTGGAGTTACCGGAGAGGCACGAAGTAACGGATAGCCGAGATCGGGTTATTGATACCGAGGTACACTCAGACGATTCAGCGCAAGCGATGTGAAAAAGGCCAGAAGGGCATTCCCGCCGAGCAACAAAGGCCCAGCCTTGTCTATAGCACCTAGAGGTCCGTAAGGAGTACTATCGGCGATACTATAAATAACTACGGTGCAAACCAAGAAAAAAACCAGGATGCCAGCAAAGACGCAAAAGACACCAAGTACGATCGAGACGATGAAGTATACGTAGTTGAATCGCACTCCTCCGGGATAGCGTCCATCACGAATCGCCCGTGCGATGCTGGAGCGATGAAGAAAGAGACGTATGATTGCGAATGGTAATCCAAGGATAGCGATCGAAAATGGAGCCACCGCAATTCCGATAAATCCCGATAAGATGAATCCCGTTAAGAATAGTCCTAGAATCAAAAAACCGATGGCGTATCCATAGCTCGCCTCCACTGGTGGAATTTTCTGCAACTCCCCTTGCGATTCTGAATTGTTTGCACTCGCTGGATTTCCCGATACATCGAGCGATTCTGGTGGAGCGAAGGGGTTGTAGTCCCCTTCGTTCGACGTTGAATATGGATCACTAGGCGAATGACTCATCAGTGGCGACTATTGCGGCAAAAATTGCTCAAAACGGTTATGCAAAATGATTCCATGGGACGGATTTGCTTTAGCGTCGACAGTCCACTTTGCTTCCCTAGGGAATCGACTGAGATCGTCTCTGATAAGATTCTAGCAACTGGAGGGCTTGCAAGGGTGTAATTG
>JBJONT010000458.1:0-9013 GCA_046051705.1 Planctomycetota bacterium
GGATTTCGGCAAGGACAGCGGAGAACCACAAAGCCCGAATCATGACACAGCTGAAACTTCATACGACTTCGGATTTGGTGCAGTATGCGATTCGCCATGGTTTGATCGCAGCGAATTGAGAGGCCCCGTAGCCACTCGTCGCCAGACGGGGGTAGAGCGATTGACTGCTCTCGGGCTTGGAGATTTAGGTTCGTAAGTTGTTTGTGCGCTTGGGTTTGCGCGGACACCACCCTCACCCCCCGGCCCCCTCTCCCGCCAGCGGGCGAGGGGGAGAAGCGCGCTGGGGGAGTCCGACAAGTCCGACAGGTCAGACAGGTCAGACAGGTCAGACAGGTCAGACAGGTCAGACAGGTCAGACAGGTCAGACAGGTCCGACAGGTCCGACAGGTCAGACAGGTCAGACAGGTCAGACAGGTCAGACAGGTCGGTACTGAGAACCGAGACAAGCCATAGCGCGTTGCCCGGGACTGTGTCCCCGGTCGCGGCGAGGTGGTCTTCATGGTTGCGTAGACTGTGGTGTGGTAGGATGGTGGATGGTGCGTAAGTCTTTTTTGCGCTTGGGGTTGCGCGGTCACCACCCTCACCCCCCGGCCCCCTCTCCCGCCAGCGGGCGAGGGGGGGAAGCGCGCGCGCTGAGGAACGCTCGGTGTGCTGGGCGAGGGGGGGAAGCGCGCCGCGCTGCGCGCGTTGGGGAGGGCTTGGTGGTCTAAACCATGTTCAGCATTTGCTAACCAATGGACTTCGTCGCGTCGCGGTTGGCGATGAGTCGGTCGAAGAGGGGGGATGCCATCAAGGTTGTTACGATTGCCATGATCACGAGACAGGCGAAGAGTTCTTTGCCGATGATCCCTCGTTCTAGACCCTTGTTGATGATGATCAATTCCATCAACCCTCGAGCATTCATCAATACGCCGATGCCAAGCGCATCGCGGGTGCTCAGGCCCGCAAGCTTCGCTCCGAGGCTGCATGCGACCCCTTTGCCTATGATCGCCGCAAGAAGAATAGCTAAGCATACTCCCGCGTATGACCAGGAATTGAGCAACGTGATTTGAGTATTGAGTCCCGAGTAGGTAAAGAAAAGTGGCAGCAGGAGGGCGACCGTTAGCGGTTGCATGCGATCGATGATCGCGCGATTGATCGTGCTGCCGCTGATCGTGTTGCGAGGAATCGATGAGCCGATGACGAAGGCACCGAAGACCGCGTGGAGTTGAAGGTAATCGGTGATCCAAGCCCCTAGCGCCATGAGCATGATGGCCAAAACGAGCCCTGATTCGCTTAGTTCTGATTTTTCGTCGAGGAACCAGCGTTGGTTCTTAGCAAGAATCGGGCGGAGGATTAGGGTCACGCATGCGACGAAAGCAAGCCCGCCACCGATGCTTTGGATTGCGCTCGCCGGATTGTTATCGAAGCTCGCCATGACGATTGCGAGCAGACACCATGCGGCCGCATCATCAATTGCTCCAGCTCCGATGGCCACAGTTCCCATCAACGTTCCGGAGAGACCTTTGAAGTGAATGATTCGCGCAAGCATCGGAAAGGCGGTGATGCACATCGAAGCTCCTACGAACAGTACGGCTTCGGTAGCCGTCGTCTTCTCCGGAAACAATCCACCCATGGAGTGAAACCAGTAGCCAAGACCGCCGCCGAGAAGAAACGGTACAAGCATGCCGCTGATGGAGACAACGAGGGAGCTGGCGAAGTGTTTTCGGACGATGTCGGTGCGAAACTCAAGGCCGACGATGAACATGTAGAGAGCCAAGCCGAGTTGGGAGGCAGGGAAGAGATAGCACGAAGTATCTCGTTTCGTTTGTTTAGGGTCCCAAGGGAACAGCGTCGCTTGTAGTTCGGGGGCCAAGTACCCGAAGAGGCTTGGGCCAAGCATTACGCCGGCGATCATTTCCGCGACGACTTGGGGTTGCCCGAAAGCTTTTGCGATTCGGCCGACGATGCGGCAGACTCCGAGGATGATTGCGATTTGGAGGAAAAACTGGATGGCGAGGTGTAAATTATTCATGGAGATATCGTACAAACAATAGTTGTTCCGACAAGTTAATTCCGCGCGGTTTTTGGGCAGGCTGTCATTTTTTGAGCATTTTCGAACATTTTTGGCAGGCTTTCGAATTCTCTTCTAGGAATTTCAGAAGAATTTAACGTCAGGAATTTCCCCTTTGTGAGCAAGCTCAGGTCGTTCATGCGGGCCATGCTAGGTCTGCATTGCCGGTTCGCACAAACGTGCTTTTGGGTTTGGCACGAGATGCGCTTAGATCATCACCGGTGGTATCAGGTCTGGGTGGGGTCAGAGCGAATTCAACTTGGGGAGAGACGAGATGAGTGCGATCGGATACGAGATGCTTGGCGGCCGAGAAATGGCGACAAGGGGTCTTAAGGTAAGGGCGCGGAAGAGCAGTGAGCAAACAACGAGGGGAGTGCGGTGCGAGATCCCTTCGATTGAGTGGGAGAAACGATATCGTCGGTCCCTTTCTAGTCGCATGCGTCGGGCTTTTCCTGCAATCTCGATGTTGGGGTTGTCGGTTTATCTGATCACGATTTCGGCGGTGTCGATTTACGACATGGCTTTGACGATCAAATATCCGTTTAGCCTGAAGGAACTTGAACTCAATCCCGTTGGACGTTGGATGATGAGTCTCGATCAGATTCCCTGCGGTGGCTTGCCCGACTTGAGCTACTTCTTGCTAGCAAAATTCTTGGGCACCGGGATCGTGATGAGTGTGTTGTTTTGGTTGGTAGTTCGTCGTGCGAGGATTGGCCACCTTGTGGGTCTTGGCGTGGCGACATGTCAGTTGATCTTGGCATTTTACCTTCATTACGGAGAAATCTAAAAACGGCAGATGAGTTCTTTGGGATGTTCATGGATCGCGTTGTTGGGGGGCTTTTCGTAGAAACCGATCTAGGTTTGGAAAAACGAAATTGGTAGTCTAAGAGCGGATGGTAGGCAGGATGTACCTATTGTCCGAAGAGATTCTCGGTGAGAGATTCTCAGTCAGAGAACCACAGTCAAGGATGAGTGAAGCGGATGCGACGAACCATAGTGAGAGCTTGGATTGCCAGTCTTGGGATCATTTCGCTGGCGGGCGCAGCTGGGTATGCGCAAGGCCCGGCACAAGGCCAAGGCCCTATCGTGCAGCCCCGGTCTCCAGGATATGGTGCGGGTGCTGGGCAAGCATCAGGTCCAGCGGCGGGGGGCGGGCAGTTTGGGGGGCAGCCTGGTCAAGCGAATCCGCAGCTAAACCCTCAACTCAACCCGCAGCTTAATCCGCAGGGAGCGGGACGGGTCCAGAATCAATTGCAGCAGGCGATGCGTGATGGGCAAGAGTTCCAGATGCAGGGGCCGAACAATGGCGGGCAGGTAATCCAGCAGCGACCGTTTCCAGAGTTGACGCCACAAGAGCAAGCGCACATCGATCAGATTTTGGCTTATTGGGAACAAGAGACCGCGAAGATCGAGCGGTTTAGTTGTGATTTTAGTCGTTGGGAGTTCGACTCGCAGGCTGCTGGCGTTCAAGAGATTGCGAGGCAGTTGGGTCGCGGGGACGTGACGGTTGCAGCGAGCAAAGGGGTAGTTCGGTTTCAGAAGCCTGACCGTGGGTTATTCAAGACCGAGGTGTACACGAAGATGACCGGTCAGGTGACGAAGGACCGACAGGTTGAGTTGAAGGTTGATCCGAACAATGCGGGTGAGTGGGTGGTGTGCGACGGGAAGTTTGTTTGGGATTACGATCGCAAGGAGAAGGTGCGAACGAAGTTGGAATTGCCCCCTGAGATGCAGGGACTTGGGATCATGAACTCGCCGTTGCCCTTCTTGTTTGGTGTCAAAGCCGATGAGATCAAAGAGCGGTATTGGGTGCGAGCAATTTCGGCGGGCGAAGAGAACGGAAGGCCGGTAGAGAACAAGTACGCCGTGGAGGCTTATCCGAAGTACCCGGTGGATGCGGTGAATTACCATCACGTGCAGATCGTGTTGGATCGCGACATGTTCTTACCGGTGTTGATGGTTTTGTATATGCCTGAGTGGAGTGACCAAGCGGTCAATGCGAATGGAGTGGTGATTGAGCCTCGCGACAAGCGGATGGTTTATCAGTTCAGCAACCGTCAGATTAACTCCAACATCTTTCAGAAGTTGAGCGAAAAGCTTTTTCAAAACGACTTCATTCCGGTCGACCCAGGTGCGGGTTGGAAGACCAACGAGATCCCTTACTTGCCATCTCAACCGCAAGGGACTGCGCAGGGAGTTCCGCCGGGTGTGCCCGGGCCTAATGGCGTAGCGGGCGCTAACGGTGTGCCGGGCGCTAATGGTGTGCCGGGCGCTAATGGTGTGCCGGGCGCTAACGGGGTTTTAGGTAGTGGTGCTCCACGCACTGCGAATCCGAACTTACCTTCGGGGCTCAATCCACCTCGCTAAGTGGTCGGATACGATAGAGCGGAGGCGCAGCGTTGCACAAGAGACGATGGACTCGAGCCGGTTTCGCATGGAATCGCCAAGTTGATATTCAACGCGGAGTGCTTGAGCAGCTCGCGATGCGATCTGCTCTGATGTCCTTGGTGCTATTGCTCCTTTTGAGCGTAGGCTGTGCGCGATGGCTACCGGTTGTGCCAACTGATTTTTCTTCGAGCGAACCAGATACGGCCCGATTGGCTAATGGGGGCGCGAAGGGGATTGCGAAGAATGAGTTGGCAAGCGATACGGTAGGGATTGAGACGATCCTGCTAAGGCTCAGTGCGTTGGAAAGCAGGGAGTTGCCGGAGTTATGGGCGGGTGCGGACGAGCAAGTCTTCTCGCCAGCTCTGAGGATGGAGTTTGATCGCAATGGTTTGCGGGTGGGGAAGTTTCGCGGGGTGCTTCCAGCGATAGCGCAGCGATGGATTACAGAGAATGCGGAACGGATCGCAACCGACCCGATGGAGCAAGCGGGTGTTGTGGCAGACGTATCGAGTTTCACACAGCTATGGCGCTGTCGAGCTTCGCAGAGCAAAGAATTGACTATCCGGAATTTGCCGCAGGATAGCGTGACGTTGTTCTACAACGAAGACGGGGTCAAGGGAGGCCGGTATCATGCGCCTCATTTCATGATGATGTTACAAGCTTTTCCGGTGGGAGATGGTTCGGCGAGAGTGCAATTGGTGCCGCAGTTGGAGCATGGTCAGGCGAGGCGTGTGGTGGTCGCTAAGGAGTCTGCGATTCGGACCGATGAGCGCCGCGATACCATCCTCTGGAAAGGATTGGGGTTAGACGTGCAACTTCAGTTGGGCGATTGTCTTGTGCTTGGGGCAGCCAGCGAGCCACATGGGCTTGGAGAGCACTACTTCCGAACTCGAACTCGTAACAGTGAGGTTCAGGATGTGATACTATTGGTGCGAGTCTCCGAGTTGAATGCTCCGGATGTTTTTGCCCGCAAGCCGTAAAAGGAACTTTAGGTCGATCGATGAACGCCCCCAAGAAGATCGCTTTATTCGCTGGACCGATTGCAGCGATGTTGACTACGTTTTGGATGATGCAATACCCGTCCATTCCACCCGAGGCGGCGAGAGTCGCGGGTTTATGTATCTGGATGGCGATATGGTGGATGACGGAACCGGTAGCACTGGAATTGACCGCGCTGTTACCGATGTTGGTCATACCGCTGACGGGTTTATATCCTAAAGACGCGATGATGAAGGCGTGTGCGCCTTATGCGAACGAGAGTGTCTATTTCTTCTTAGGTGGGTTTGGGTTGGGGTTAGCCATTGAGAAGACCCAATTGCATCGCGTTGGTGCAATGGTCTTGTTGCGATACGCAGGGACGAATGCGTCTCGGGTGGTGGGGGCTTTTATGCTCGCTACTGCGGGGCTGAGTATGTGGATTAATAACACAGCCACGACGATGTTGATGTTGCCGTTGGCGATGAGTGTGATTGCGACGACGAATCATCCATCGTTTTCGAAGTCCTTGCTGATTGGAATCGCGTATGCGGCGAGCATCGGTGGGATGGGGACGTTGGTTGGCACTGCACCTAATATCTATTTCGCGGGTTACTTGAAAGAAAACGGGATGGAGATCGGGTTTCGAGAATGGATGTTTATCGCGATGCCCGTCGTGTTTGTATTGTTGATTGGTTGTTGGATTTGGATGGTGTGGATCCTCTGGCCTATGCGTGGGGTTTCGGTTGAAATTCCGTCGGCTTGGGTGGAGATGCAAAAGGAGCGTACGGCTTGGAATTCGCAACAACGCACGGCATTGATTGTTTTCGGCGTAGCCGCAGCATTGTGGGTGTTTCGTGAGCCGATGTTGGGATTGGTTCAAGGACGGGTGATAGAAGATTGGTTAGGGGCAATCAATGATCCGTGGATCGCGATGGCTGCCCTTGCGTGCATGTTGGTCTTTCCGCTCGGTGCCCCGGTGTTGGAATGGAAGGATGTGGAGACGATTCCTTGGGGGGTATTGTTGCTCTTCGGTGGTGGATTGAGTCTATCTACGGCTATATCAGCTTCTGGACTCGATGTTCAGATCGGCAACGTCGCTTCTATGTTGCAAGGCATACCCGGTTGGTTAGTGATCGTGTGTGTGGTGGTGTTGGTCATCGCAATCTCGGAGATGGCAAGCAATATTGCGACGGCAACAACGATGATTCCTGTATTGGCAGGGGCGGCTCCAGCGATGGGGCTCGATCCGATAATCTTGCTCAGTGCAACGGTGCTTGCAAGCAGTTGCGGGTTTATGATGCCGGTGGCAACTCCGCCGAATACCTTGGTCTTTGCACAGAAGAAATTCCCTGTCCGCGATATGCTGATGGCGGGTTTCGGCGTGAATTTGCTTGCGGTAATCGCCATCCCGCCGGCGGTAATTTGGATTATGCCTTGGGTGCTCGGACGCTAAAACCGAGTTATACTATGGCTTAGCGTCTTGAAGCTGTTTACCTCTGTTATTGTGAAGTCGAAGGCGAACTCGAATGCTTACGTTTTTAGGTGATGGGTCAGCGCAAACGTGCAATGGGGTGAACCGCCGAGATTTTTTGCAGGTCGGGACGCTTGGGGCGATCGGGTTCGGGTTGCCTCAGTATTTGGCTGCCGCAGAAAGTCATAAAGTCGATCCGGCGAAGTCCAATCGGTCGGCGATCATGATTTTCAACTTGGGTGCCCCAAGCCAGCTTGATACTTTCGATATGAAACCCGATGCACCGTTAGAGGTGCGAGGTCCGTTTCAGCCGATACCGACAAACGCGCCAGGGATGATGCTTTCGGAGATCTTGCCAAAGCATGCTCAGATCGCAGATAAGATCTCTTTGGTTCGATCCTGTTTCCATCGCGGGGCAGCGGTGCATGATGCAGGTTGGCAGATCATGCAGACTGGCCGGCAGTTTCAAGGAGGCGTGAACACTCCTCATGCTGGAAGCGTCGCAGGGTATATGCTTGGACGCAAATCGGATCTGCCACCGCATGTGGTACTCCCCGAGACGATGGGGCGAGGTGGAGGGAATCTGCCTAATGGTCAAGCCGGTGGGTTTTTGGGCAAGGCTCATGATCCATTTGCGCTCATGGCCGATCCAAGCCAGCCGAACTTCAAGGTGCCTGACTTGTTGCCCCCAGAGACGCTCGGAGCGGTGCGGATCGATCGGCGTCGACGGATGCGCGAACTGGTCGATCAATCGGTTGCAAAGTTTGAAGGAAGTGAATCGGCGAAGATGATGGACGAGCATTTCGCTTCGGCTTATCGCTTGATGACAAGCACACAAGCCAGGGAAGCGTTTGACTTATCGGCTGAGCCACAAACGGTCCGCGAGCGATACGGGATGAATCGCTTTGGTCAGTGTTGCTTGTTAGCTCGAAGATTGGTCGAAGCAGGGGTGCGATTCGTAACGATCAATACCTTCTTGACGGTTTTCGATGAGATCACTTGGGATATTCACGGCAGTAAACCATTTACATCGATCGAGGGGATGAAGAACATCGTCGCCCCGATGTACGACCAAGGGTACTCCGCTTTGATCGAAGATTTATCGCAGCGCGGGATGCTGGGAGATACCCTTGTGTGCAATCTGGCTGAGTTCGGCAGGACGCCGAAGGTTAATCCGGCGGGTGGTCGAGATCACTGGCCAGGTTGTTTCACCGTCGGTTTTGCTGGCGGTGGAGTTCAAGGAGGGCGAGTGGTCGGTGCGAGTGATCCGATAGGAGCGGTACCGGCAGATCGGCCGACGGAGCCCCCGGAGGTGATCGCAACGATTTTTCATGCCTTGGGGTTGTCTTTAGATCAGCATTTACCAGGTCCGGGCGGGCGACCTTTTCCGTTGGTCGACATCGGATTTCGCGAGATCCAAGAGTTGTTCTAGGATTGTAGAAGCCGATCGAATGCAGGAATGCTTGGGCTTTTCGCTTTGAATTCCTTCCCATATCCTTTGAAGTCAACACGTTTTGACCGTAGCAGTCCTGTTGGCCGCAGTCTTTCGGGGCGAGACGGTTAGGCGAGACGGGCTAGGCGTGTCGGGCAAATCGAATAGGTTTGGCGCAGCGGTTGGGTGGCGAGATTGTACGTAGAGTTTTGGTTTGTCCGTTTCGATTCGCAAGATCGGATCGGCGCGATTTGACTTACATTTGGCGACAGGCATCGATGGAAGATGAGTACAGAAGAGAAACCCAGCATGCTTAAGAAGCTTGTCGGCAGGTTATCCAGCGGGGAGTTGAGCAGTCGCGATTTGTGTGAAGGGTTGTTGCGCCGGGTGCAAAAATGGAATCCGACATTGCGAGCGATATTGTCGATCGAGGAAGACCGGGTGATGCAGCGGGCCGAAGAGCTTGATCGGCGGCGAGGTCAGGGAGCGGATTTGGGTGTCTTGGGTGGAATCCCCGTAGGCGTGAAAGATAACTTGTGCTCTCGGGTGGGCAGGACGACCTGTGGCTCTCGGATGTTGGAGAATTTCAAATCGCCTTATGACTCGCATGTGGTCAGTCGGTTGGACGATTCGGGCGCGGTGTTGTTTGGTAAGACGAATCTCGATGAGTTTGCGATGGGGGGCTCGACCG
>JBJONT010000459.1:0-5417 GCA_046051705.1 Planctomycetota bacterium
GGTCCACGATGCTCGGGGACGGATCCAACCAATCGATACGGATCTGGCAGGGGAATCCGCAGTACTCGGCCCGCACGACCGCTTCGGCGATTCCGTATTGCAGCAAATCAACCGCCGCCTCGTGCATCGCGACCGATTCGTTCATGCGCTCGATCGTTTCGAACTGCGAATCGGACAGCACGGGTTTGCCGATCGTCTCGGCCCACTCAGCCCACGGCTTGGTAGCTGGCCCGAATGGCAGGCCTGTTTTCTTATTGATGGGACCGCCGACAGCGAAGTCTTCGCGGAATCGCTCGAGGCCTTCGAGGATCAGGACATGGGCAGCGCGTCCGACCAAATAGGCCGGCGATTCTTCTTGGGTGCGTGGTTGGTACTTCTTGCGATAGTAGAGCTGAGGGCATTTTCGAAAGTCGGCCAACTGATGGCTCGATAGATAGTGCTTCGCTTTCGCGTGGTACTCGTCGGCTGACTCGTGGATCAGAAACGACATGGATGGGGACTGATGCATGGCAAACTCCTGCGTTGTTAAACGTGGAAGCGTTGTGCCTCCATATAATTATTTGCCGCTCGACCCTCTACTTCGCGCGCTTCGATCAAAAGTCAGGTGAGTGCGCTGACCCTGTAATGTGTGGGAAGTGGGGTCATATATGTAGTCATGACCCTGTAATTTGCTCCCACGTGGGGTCATATGTGACTGGCGTGACCCTGTAATGTGTCCCACGTGGGGTCATATGTGACCGGCGTGACCCTGTAATGTGTCCCATATGACTTTTGAGACTACATGTATGACCCTAGATACATGACCCTGTATTTCTCGAACAATTGCCTCGCGATCGAAACAACCACGCGAGCAATCGAGGAATCGTCATGTGTATCACAGTTAGCAAACAACCGACCGAAAAGACCATCTCCAAATGGATTTCCTCCCGTGCCAGACGCATGGGATTCAAAAGACACGACATCGAAGACGTGCAGCAGCAGATTTTGCTGGTGCTCATGGACTTCGAATTCAACCCTGAGAAATCCAACGGTGCCTCTGGCCAAACCGCCATCACCGCAGTGATCGACCGACAGCTTCGGCAGTATCGAAGAACCCGAAACCGTTACAGCGACCACGTCACCGGCAGCGAAAACATGCCTCGGCATGTGGTGGACTCTTCGTACGGAGTCGACCAAGCCACACACATCAGCATGTTGGCCGATCTAGCAAAGGCTCGCACTTTGCTCTCACCGATCGAACAGCAAATCAGCGATGCGCTCGCCGATGGCCAATCGATCAACGAGATCGCCAAGACCATGAAGATGAATTGGCACACCGTCAACAAGCATGTGGCATCGATTCGCGACTGCCTCGAATCTTTGGGGCTCGATCAGAGAGCCCACTAACAACCTGGGCAGCAAAGCTGAAAAAGCTTGGGAATTGCTGCCAAGAGCCGCTGGACTTTACCGGGTAAGTGAGCCTCCTGTGTGCATCGGACATTGGCGACTCACACCCTTTCGAAATCATTGAATGATGACCGCAAAGGATGGTGAGAAATGAGTGTTTTCAAGGGGATCGAACCCATGGTAGTCGACGAGGAACAAGCAGCCCGAATGCTCGGCATTTCACGGCGCATGGTCTTCGAGTTTCGCACCAAAGGGGAACTCCAGCATGTGAAGTTCGGACGTTTGATTCGCTACCGCGTTTCAGACATCCAAGCGTTCCTGGAGCGAAAACTGATCGGGAACGACACTCTAGCCAATGGCCGCCGAGGGTGACGCAAGTCACGGATATTTCATGCGACCAACTGACAGGAGATTTAAACGATGGCTTCTATTTCGACCGACAAATCAGGCAACAGGCGGATCCTGTACTTCGATGAGAATCGCAAACGAAGGGTGCTCTATATCGGCAAAGTTTCCGAGCGAGATGCCGAAGGAGTGCAGCGACGCGTCGAAAGCATGCTGGCTGCCAGAATCCTTGGGAACGCGATCGATCGCGACGATGCACGTTGGCTCTCGGAATCGCCAACGATCCGCGAGAAGCTCGAACGGCTCGATTTGATTCCATCTGGGAAGCTCCAAATCGATCGCAGGTGCATGTCCATGGAAGAGTTCCTAGACGACTACATCGAGCGCCATGGGGCAAGCCGCAAACCAGCCACGGTTGCGGTTTGGAAGCAGGTGGTTGCGAACCTCAAAGAGTTCATGCCCGAGGGGATCAGGATCAACCAGATCACCGCAGGCCATGCGAAAGAGTTTCACGAGAAGCTCAAAGCTCGAGGGATGGCCACGACCACGATCCACAAACGGATCCAGTTTGCGCGGCAATTCATGCACGATGCGGTCGACTGGAAGATTATCGACGAGAACCCGTTCTGCAAAGTAAAAACGCAGAAGAGTTCGGTGAAGGTCAACGAGTTCGTACCTCGCGAAGTGGTCGACAAGCTGATGAAGAAGGCCAACCCCGTCTGGCAAGTGATCCTGGGCCTGAGTCGCTACGGTGGGCTGCGCACACCCTCGGAAACGCTATCGCTTCGTTGGGACGACATCGATTGGGAGCTGAACCGGATGAGCATCCCGGAGCCAAAGGTCGAGCACCACGAAGGTCGTGGGATTCGGAGTTGCCCGATCTTCCCGGAGCTGCGTCCGATCCTCGACGAAGCCTTCGAGATCTTCGGCGACAAGAGCGACTATGTGGTCGCGGCTCCCCAGTACCGAGCCGCAGCCAACACTGCGATGGGTTGGAAGAATGCCAACTTACGCTCCGAAATGACACGTTTACTGCGTCGCGCCGGCGTCTCGGGTTGGACACGATTGTTTCATTCGATGCGGGCTAGTCGTCAAACCGAGCTCCAACGCGAGTTCCCTCTACATGTGGTTTGTTCCTGGCTTGGCAACTCACCTAGGATCGCACAGCAGAGTTACTTGCTGGTGACCGAGGATGATTTTTCTAGGGCGGCAGGGGCGAAGAAGGAAGGCAGGGGCGATGCGTGCCGCCCCCCAAATGGGCGATCCCAATGGTGATGTGCACTCCGCCCCACCAATTCAGTTGAAAAAATAGTTAGCGTTCTGATGCGTGGGTGGCACTTAATTCTCTCCTCGCAGCTCGAATCCGTTCTAATATTCGAAACTAAAAGATTCGCCTCCAGCTCGTGAACCTAGCGAACGCCAGACCTCAAGGTCAATTGAGTCGGAGATTGGTTCAACATGACCGTCTCCAAAGAGAGTGTTGACACAACTTGAATGGTAGCTTCTGGCCGAAAACACTCCTACAGGTACGTTGGTCGCATCACCACAGTCCGCAACATTCGCATTCGGTCCGAGCACGTGATTGTAAAACGAATAAACTGCGGAATACCATTGGCGCGCATTCGTGCGAGACCACGTTGGGAAGTTCAAAGGGATTGTAGCACATCGGTCTGAAAGTCTATTGGGGTTTCCCATATCGACAAGAAGCTCCGTTGTCGGCAATCTCGCTACATCGACAAACGGCTTACCGTTTGGCACATAAGTAGAATTTGAAGAAGTCCCGATTCGTCTCTCAGAAAAAAAAGCTGTGCAAAAAAGACCGTCAACAATCTCGGCAGGACGAACAGCAACATCTTCACGAAAGGGGCCACCCAATCTCGTTTTATCCCCAAGCAACAAACCGAGCTTTTGTTCATTCTGCATGGAACCAAGGACGCCAACACTCGCAACATAGGAATGGCCAAGGGGTGCGCGAGAGTCGGTTCCTTGTATTACAATTTTGCCGTTCACGTTCGGATCAGATGGACACTTCAAGATAGCGATTGACGCAGATTCAAAGAATTCTCGATTGTTCTCTTCTAAGGGCGAAACGCTCCAATCCACTGATCTTGCGACGGTTACTTCGTCCAGTTCGGCGAGAATCCGTGTGAAAACACTATATGAACTTCCCAAACCGTCGCGTCCGATTTTTGAAGATACACCAATTGGGAACGTACGACTTACCGACTGAAAACTCTGCAATGCCGTACCAATTTGACGAATGTTTGACTGGCAATACAGTCTACGAGCTGCCTCGCGGGCGGCTTGAACGGCTGGCAAGGTCACGGACAGCAAAACACCGATAATTGCGAAGACAACTAGTAATTCGGTCAAAGTAAACGCCCGTCTTTGAGCCATGCGGATTTTCATCTCCTTGAAACCGTCGCTTGAAAGTCTAGTTTCAGATCGCTCCCAGTATCTGGGGTAACGATAAGTGAGATTGTCGCGGCTTCATCATGGGGAACCTTTGAATCCGGAATGTTGGATTGGGGGGAAAGTTGCAAGACCTTACTTTCGACGATGTTCGCTGTAATCATCGATGAATTGGCTATTTCGACGCTCTTGATCGTGTATCCGGTATGCGATGATGTAAGTCGCAACAAGGAAGGAACCACGTGACCATCTTTGACCAATATCCTTGGTGTTCGCGAACCAGAAAGGCTCCATTCAGCACGTATTCTTCCACGTACATGAATTTTAAACGACTGTTTATTTAACTCTCCCGAACAACCGTATGCGAACGGCCCTGGCTCAAATCGCTCGGTATTGAGTCGGAAGGTAACCGGAAAATTCCATTGCTGGTTCTGTAACTGGACTCCAATGAATTCGGGCTCACCTACATCCGCTGTTAGTTCGCCAATTCCGGTCAATATCGAGATCGCATCCTTTCCCAAGAACGATTCAGTAGTGGATCGCACTATGATGTTTTGAGAGACTACAGCGTCGTCACCTCTGTTGATTTCGCCAAAGTCCACATCAATGGGGCCAAGAACTCGATATGCAGGACGGATTAGGCGAATAGACGAAGGAGTGACGATGACTTGCTTATCTTCGCCAACTGCAATTTGGATTTCCAGAGTCTCCGCCATGCCATCCACACGACCGTAAGCGATATAGTGAGCAGAGAAGGTGCTTCCTGGTTCGACCGACTTCGAACTTAGAGATCTTAGTACAAACGTTGAGCAGCAAGGTGATCCAGATACAAAATTCTCCATCGACAAACTATTGGCACTCACGTTAGTAAGATGGGCAATGACTTCGGAATGTTCTCCTTCTGCAATCTCCTTCGGAAAATCAACTCTTTCGAGGGTGACTAATTTGGCTGACTCAAACATCGACTCTTTGCGATCAACAGCGAGAGGTCTCGTAAGTGTGTGAGTGGACTCAATGTTTGAGTCCGAAGTTTTTTGTTGACAGCCGCCAAAAAATGAACACGTGAGCAATAGCGCAAGTGGCGAAATTAAGGAACTTGCAGAGTCCATTGAACCCGACGTACCAGTCCGAGCTAAGGCTTGCGATCCCAAAAACAATAAAGCACCAACAATCAAAACGCTCACGATGATTAAGGTCGCCCAATGATTGCCAGTAAAGTTCGAATAGTCAGAATTGTGAATGATCCATGCCCCGCTAAACGCGACGTCTCGAAT
>JBJONT010000460.1:0-7286 GCA_046051705.1 Planctomycetota bacterium
GCTTTCGGACCGGACAAGCATACCTAGGGATCGGCTCGGTAAGGACTCTTGAAGAAGCCAAACTGGTGCTTGATTCTGGCACTCAATTCGTCGTAACTCCCATCACGGTGCCCGCCGTGATCGATGAATGTGTTAGACGGAACGTACCAATCGCTTGTGGAGCTTTTACCCCAACGGAGATTGCTCAAGCTTGGGAGCACGGCGCGAACATTGTTAAAGTTTTTCCAGCCCGAGGACTTGGTCCGAACTACATCCGAGACGTGCTTGCTCCAATGCCTTACTTAAAGCTCATGCCTACCGGCGGAATCGATGCTTCCAATGCAGCCGACTACATTCATGCTGGGGCAGTTGCCGTGGGTGTAGGTGGAAAGCTTTGTTCTGCGATGCATGTTGAACAAGGCAACTGGGGAGCGATTCGACAAGCCGCCGTCGATGTCGTTCAAGCTTGTCGTTCTTGATCTACCGCTGCAAACACTTCCTTGTTCGTTTGTCGGTTCTTTGTTGGTTCGTTGCTTAGCGCGCAAGTTCGTTCGATTGATCGCAGAGTCTTTTGGAAAGACTCTCGAGCGTGAAAGGGCGGAATTTCACCGACCGACCATCTGCGTCATCGTGAAGGAGCATTACGTATCGATCGAGTCGATTCGCTTGGTTGCTATCGATCAACTGATTGGAATCGTTAGCAGACATTTGCGCCAGTACGCGGACTTCGATGTCGCGCATACTTCCGCGTGAAAGCCATCGGCTTAGGGTAGAAGCGGAATCGGACCAAAGGCATACGTGGATTCCAACACCCGGTCCGTCTGAAAGGAGCTTGGCTAAAACCGCATCTGGTTTCAATCCCGCATCACCGCTTGATCCGAACGAGTAATCTTCTTCGCGTCGCAGCTCTCTGAAACGGGCTAAGTTCAAGACGAAGACCACCAGGGATGGATGCGTTGCATTGGGCTGCATGAGTCTTTCACTGAGTAGAGTGTGAAGCGACTCCATCGTGGATTCTACATCGCGCAGCGCGGAAATTTTGCAATCGGTTTGGGACTTAGAACCTGACTTGATATCTTTAAGAATGTGTTGAATCGCTGAGTCTTCGGACCGGCTCCCGTCGAGAATCCAGAACGACGTTGAACTACCGGGACGGCTCCTCTCGGTGGCGAGCCAGCTCCCAAGTGCCGAGGCTACCAGATCGTCTTGATTTGCAACGATAAGTGCATTTCGACCAGGCGAGCGGGAAAGCACTCGCATGACGGGTGGTTCGATCGAGACGCTATCGCCAAGTACCCATGCGGTATTTGCAAGATCGACTGCTGGTTGCTTTTCGCCAAGCTGGGTTGTGTCAGAGGGCTGGGTTGTGTCGGAGAGTTGGGTTTTGGCAGAGAGCTTGGTGGGCTGTATCAGATTGCCGATAGTATCCGGATCCCAAACCGCTAGTTTATGTCCTTCGAAGACGATTCGTCGTCCAATCGAATTCGTGAGTGGTGAATGAGGGATTGGCTCAGACGGTAATTCACGAAGCAGTTGTACTTGTTCAGTCTTCGGCAAATAGGCGACTTGGAAGTTCTCGTTCGCTTCGAGCCTACCGCCACCTGCGTTGTAGATTCCTTGTCCGGAATATCGCAATCGTTCAGCTGCGGTATTGTCTTCACCGAGGATCAGCATCGCGTCTGCGCTGTCGCATTGCAAAGCGATCCGCACCGCCATTTGAGCTAGCGTAGTTCTCGGCAAGGAATAGGCTCCCCCAAGTGTTTGGGAAGCGAGAACAAGGTGCATGCCGAAGGAACGACCTTGTCGGACGATTCGGTCCATCAACATGGCTGCTTGTTGCGATAGTTTGTCGTCCTCTACGAAGAGCTCTTGGAACTCGTCGATGACGATAAGAATTCGGGGAAGTTTAACGTCAGGGTGTTTGCGTTTGAGGGTGGGTAAGTCTTGAACGCCCCAATTACGGAACGCTTCTCCGCGTGCGCTGAGGACTTTGTCGAGATACTCTAAAGTGCTCAACCCAAATTCGCGTCTACTTTCAATACCTATAATGTCAGTGTGTGAGAGTTGAAGTTCGGAATAGACTTGGAATTCAACCCCTTTCTTAAAGTCTAGGAGTACGAGTCGCAATTGATCGGGAGCGTACTCCAACGCAGAGGAACTGATCAAAGTGTGGAGCAACGAGGACTTGCCCGACCCGGTTTTCCCTGCAATCAGCACATGCTGGGATGTGCCTTCTCCGAGCGCAAGATATTGCACTCGTCCAGCATCCGAGATCCCAATAGGGATTTCCAGTCCGTCGGCGGATTGTTTTCTTTGCGCAAGCTCTGCACCTTTTTTCAGCGAATCGAAAGGGACAATTCGTTTACCGATATTCGTTGCAGCGATCAAATGCTTGTGCATGATCCTCGCTACGGTACCTTCATCCGGTGGCATGGCCAATCGGATAGGAACTCCTTGGAATTCGGGGGTGGAGATCAACATTTCTGGTCGACTTGCATGACCAGTGTTGCTGCTTGTATTCTCCGATGTGCCCGAAGGCCCGGTTTTAGGAAGTGCAGCAGACGACTCGGCGGGTGCTTTGACGATTCCGTGCAGGGCAAATTCGAGAAGTTTCTGACGATCGGCGAAGTTTGGCCATTGTACGTTGGTAGACCAGTCGAGCAGTACGCCTACGCCGCATCGACTTCCCGAAGAGAGGATCGAGCAGAGGGATTGCCACGAGGAATCATCCAAGCCGAATGGGAAGCCAGACCAAACGATCAGTCTGTATGGAATCGCCATCGGACCGGCTTGCTGATTGTATTCGTAAAGATTTCGATATTGATTTCTTAAGCTTTGCTGGATGACATCCTCGATATGTCTAGCGGTAAGTGCTAGTTGATCGGCGATGTGAATGGGTTGGGTCCATACGCGATGGTTGACAAGCTCCGGAGCGATATCTGCCAAGTGCATCAGCCAGCTATATTGCTTTCCAAGTCCCTCTGGGTCGATGACGGTCACGTGAAGCATTCCTGCGGGGAGCGAAGTCACAGCGCGCAGTAAAAGATTGCGCATTGCTAACTGAGACGATTCCCGAGACTTCGCATCGTCGGATTGCAGAATGAGCCCACCGTTTCCTAGTAAGTCGTAGAAGAAGGGAAGCGGATCACCTTGGGATGCTCTGGCGGCGAGATTGTTCAGTTGGTCCCAATCGGAGGCGCGCGCTTTGGCGGGATGGTCTTCTGAAGGACTGACGGAAAGGGTAAAGTCACCGAGGGGCAGCGCCAACGAGGAAGCCAGTCGGGGCCACTCTTCATTTTCGAATGTCGAAGAATACCAATCTGGATACCGGTTATCTCTCTCCTCGGAGGCATGCTTCATGTGGTCGTGAACAAATGCAACGCCGTACTTCCACCGTTTTGTTAAGCGTTTCTGAGAATCGCGGAACCGAGTATTGAGCGTGGCGACTTGTTCTTGTCCGTGTGCTCGCAATCCATCGACTTCTTGCTTTTGAGCACTGGTTAGTTTTTCAAGCTCCTCAGGATAACGGAGGTTGTATTTATCAAAGGATTCGATCCGTTCACTACAAAACCTAGCCTTGTCGCGAACGGTCGATTCCAGCGTGGATGCTTTATTCGCGCGGTAATCCTCCTCCATTTGTCGAAGCAGTTGCTGGTGTGTTTGCTCTACTTGATCCTGTTGTTGTTTATACAAGCTCTCCATTTGGGCGATTTCGTTGCGATAAGATCCTTCTGCGATCTGTTTACCTCGTTGCAGTAGTCCGCGAAGGGACTGCTCTTCGCCGAGCACCGCATCAAACGCATCGCGAAGAGATTTGGCGATCATTGGAAGAGTGCTTAAATACACAATTGCCGGGACCAGGACAGCGGCGAGCAATCCCGCTACGATCGAAATCAGTGGTGGATACGCCATCGCACTAGCGATCGCATAACCGATGGCGGCAAATGCAATTCCTAGGACCAACAGAATCACGGGGCTGACGATGCGAGCCAAAGAGTTCGACTGTAAAGCATTTTGCTTTTCGGATAACGACTTGCGGTGAACTTCGTATTCTTTCGCTATCGCGCTCAAGGTGTTGATATGATCCCAAGATCTCGGAGGTTCGCTTCCCGAGTATTCTTTCTGGCTCAACGTCGTATTGGCGGTTTTTAAAGAGACCCAATCTCTTATCTCGCCGAGAGATTCATCCAGATTGCTTACTTCCGTAGTGAGCTTCGAGATCGCTTGATCGCGTGTGAGTTTTACTTGAGCTCGTTTGTTCTGAAACTCGACTTCTAATTTCTTGCAAAGGTTCTCGTAGTCCGTACGCTGTTTCGTTTCAGCATCTTTTCGTTTCGATTTCAAGACCTTAAGCGTTGAGCGTTCCCATTGGATTTTCTCCAAGGTGGATAATTCACTTCGTTGTAAGGTTTGGTCGAGAGCATCATCCCAATCGGTGATCAGCCGGTTCAATTGCTCCTTGTGAGTCTGGCTCTGAGTAGTAGCCTGACGGCGATATTCGTCTTGAAACGCGCTCAGTTGCTCCGTCAAAGCTTGTGAATCCACAGCATAGGAAGAGGATAGCCGTTCCCAGCGAGTGCGCAGTCCGCGAATCTCTTTCCTCTGGATTGGCATCAAGAATCGGGCTTGGGCTGCTCCGAATCGTTTTCCGAATGGCCAGTGCGGATCGTTCTTTCCGCTCGATGCATTCGACCGGTTTTGTTCAGAATTATTCACGATTCCCTCCCACCTGCTAGGCTTATCCAAAACGAAGACAGGGGAAAGAGCGATTTGAATCACTCCTTCCCCTGTTGTTTAGTATAGCAAGCCTTTCATTGGAAGCGGATCGCAAGTGATCCAAATCCAATGGCGATTGTTGATCGCAATCTGGGCTGGATCTCTATCGCCGCGAACCTCGAAGTCGATTCGCAATTCGTTTGGACGGATCGCTTTCTAGGTCGTTGTCGCTGAGGTACCAGTCGGACGCAGTTTCATCGGCGATGGAGAAAGCCATATCGATCGCACTGGAATCGGCGGAAGTCCCTTCCCCTTCTGCGGCCGCTGGACCTTGGTTGATAGAGTTCACCACGATCAAAGCGTCCAGAGGCGTTGCAAACCCATCTCCATCAACATCAATAAACGGAGGATTGTCAGGTGAATTTGGCGGAAGCTGTGCCTGGCCTGGATGCGAGTTGATGTAATTGATCACTTCGAGCACATCCAAAGGAGATACCGATCCGTCCGCATTGACATCCAATCGATTTTCTTGGTTTTGGAACGCGGAATAGAACGATACGGTCACTGTGGCGACATTGCTCAACATCTGGTTCGCATCCCGGAAATCGTATTGGAAGACGATTTGAATCGGTGATGCGACATCGTTGGTGTAAAGGATTCGACCATCGGGCAAGACGCTGGCAACACCTGCGGTGGGCGTTGTGACGATTCGAACGGTCGACGGATCGATGCTTGCACCTTGTCCGGAATCGTTCGCCAAGACATCCATAGTGATCGGTCGACCATAGGATGTGATGAAAGAATCATTGGTCGCGAACGGAGGAAACTCCACCATGTTATTGACCATGATGATAAATGCTTTTTCAAAGCTGAGTCCACCGGCATCCGTTGCGCGAACTCGCACGGAGTAGGAATCACGCTTCTCGAAATCGAATCTTGCATTTGTTTCGAGTCGACTACCCACAATCTTAAATTGCGCGTTATCGAAGCCGCCTGATCCGTTAACTAAAGTGTACGTCGCGGTATCGCCCGCATCGACATCGATTGCGTTCAAGAGTCCTACCAATGCTCCCGGGGCCAAGTTTTCGTTGACCGACTGATTGCTCAAAAGGATGTTGGTCGGTCGCTCGTTGACATTGGTGACGCTAACGGCAACCGGCACGTCGATCGACGCACCCGCAGCGTCTTGGACTCGAATCGTCGGGAGATAGCTACTGAGCGTTTCGAAATCGAAGGATTGGGTGGCAATAAGCTGGTTACCAAGAATCGAGAATTCCGGCCTAGTACCAATCAGGCTATAGGTGAAGGTATCCGCAAAATCTTGATCGATCGCGGCCAACACTCCGATGACTCGGTTGCTTCCCGCATTCTCTGGAAGGCTCGATGGAGTCAATCGCACACCCGTTGGAGCATCGTTGCGGTCGAGGACTTGGATGACGAAATTGGTTACCAATTGGTGTCCAACGGAGTCGGTGGATTGAACTCGAATAGCATAGGTTGCTTTTGTTTCAAAATCGAGAGCGCTCTTCGCGATCAACCGATTTCCTTGGATTACGAACGCGGAATTATCCTCTGAACCGCTCCCTGAAACGAGTCCGTACGATGTTACTTCATTGGTGTCCGGATCGTTCGTGGAGAGTTGGCCAATTTCAAGAGCAGAGCTGTTTTCGGCAATCGTAGCATTGCTCAATGCCAATATCGTCGGGGCCTCATTCACATCGAGAACACGAATTTCGAAGTCTCGATCGAGGAATTGGCCCGCAAGATCCGTTGCACGAACTTTGATGTTAAACAATGACCTTGTTTCGAAGTCAAATTGACCATTGGACAGTAGCTGATTGCCAGAGATTGCAAAACGACTGTTGTCCAATGCACCGGATACTAGGGTGAATGTTACTGGACCAGAAAGATCGGGATCTACGGCCGTAAGCAGACCAACCAACGATCCACTAGGACTGTTTTCGTTGAAGGATGATCCGATGAGTGTCAAGTCGATGGGTGCTTCTTCCACATTCGATACGTTGATCGCAAATGGCTTGGTAATCGACAGTCCACCCGCATCGACCGACTGAATGATCAAGTTGTAGACAGCTTGAGATTCGAAGTCTAGGCTTCGAGTGGTTCTCAAGGAATTGCCGACAATGGTAAAGGCAGTGTGGTCCGAGTTGCTGACCGATGGGATCAAGCTGTATACGAAAGTATCTGTATTGTCTGGGTCGAGAGTGGACAAAGAGCCAACTTGGGTGTTGGGAGGACGGTTTTCACTAATTGTCGTATTCGAAAGTAGAATGTCTGTCGCAATTTCGTTCTGGTTGATGACTTGAACGATAAGGACTTTCTCGATCGCCCCCCCTGCCCCGTCGTTTGAACGGACTCGAATGGAGTAGCTTGGTTGAAGTTCGAAATCAAGCGATTCGTTAACCACAACGTCCGAGCCATCGATCGAGAATTTGCTGTTGCCTGTATCCCCAGCACCGCTGACCAGTGTGTAAGAATGCAGATCGGACGGGTCTTCGTCGGTTGTGATGAGCGATCCGACAATTATTCCGGGAGCATTGTTTTCGATGATACTCGACGGTTGTAAGGTGATA
>JBJONT010000461.1:0-10366 GCA_046051705.1 Planctomycetota bacterium
ATCAGTTTCAAAATAGGCCAATATGTCAGCAACTCCACTTGGAAGATCTCCGAGACCGTGAGGTACAGGTGGCTCCATTTCATCCCCGTTGTCATGACGGGGAAGCATCGCGCTGCATAACCAAAGAAGATAGAGAACGCGAAGATCACCATCGATCAGCATTTGTCTAATTTTTGCGGTTGCATCCAAGTAGTCATCGAACGCCCAGATTGGATCGCACGAATCTTCGAGACATGGCACTAAGCGAAGTATACCCCCCTTCCCTCTCTTATCGGCGCTCCACGTTAGGCCTTCGGTACCTATGTACTTAGACCAGACGCTCTTGGGAAAAGGCAACCCGCTAGGCAGCCGTATTCGAATCTCGCGGTGGCGATAGCTGGTGTAATTCAAAAAGATGTCATAGCCGTTTCTCAGCATTCCATCGATGTCGCCACGAAACGAACTGTAACGATACTCAACTTTGAATTCCAACTTGCTGAATTCAGCTCTCGATGATTGACGGTCCATGAAAGCAAGCTGATTATCAGTTAATGGCCGATCGATGGCTCGGAACATGACGATTTGATATTCGCTCATTTGACGCAATTTCCCCCTGCTGTTTCAACGGACATCAACCGGCCCCTTCTAAAATTCGAATTCCATTTTGCTGGACAAGCCATAGGCTTCCAACGTGCGTTCCAATTCCTAGGAGCAGCGGAATAAGCTTTCAGAAGATCGCCAATATATCAGGCTTTGAAAGCGTACGAGAGGGCGTCCTACGACCCTATAGAAGGGGGCTGCTTTTGGAGGTCGCAGGAAGAAACCTGATAGAGTACCACTGTCAGAGCAGCCAAGAGCCAAATAGTCTTCGCTGCAAACATGACTCTCTTTGAGAGCACCAATAAACCACATCGGCTCATTTTTTCTCGAATTGCTGAATGCTGCTTGGGTTTTATGCACTCCAGGTCGCTTACTTTGCCTTAACATCGTAGCAAAGCAACAGCCCTTGATCGCGAATGTAGAGCTTGCCATTAGCGATGATCGGGTGCGCCCAAGCTGGCACGCTGGTGCGATCTGGTTGCTCAAAACGAGCGATTTCCTTGTAACCTTCTTTGGATGGTTCTATGAGTACAAGCGGACCTTCCTCACTGCGAAGGTAAAGCATTCCATCCGCATAAAGCAAAGCTCCCTTCGGTCCCTTTCGATCTCGCCAAAGCGTTTCCCCTGTCTGGAAATCGATGCAGGTCATTATCCCTCCACCGTTTCCGCCGTTGGCACCGTAAAGCGCTCCATCGATGACGATCATCCCGCCGTGGTGGTTCTGCATACTCGTGGTGAAGTAGACTTCTTCCGCTTCGAACTTCCCGTCACTACTCTTCTTCAACTTCACAGCTCCGCCACCTGCGCCGTATGCGGAAGCTGCGAAGACGAGGCCGTCTTGATAGATCGGTGTCGAGCAGTTGATACCCATCCCGTTCGATGGCTTGTTGTATTGCCAGAGGATCTCGCCACGATCGGCTGACACACCAATTAAGGCACTTGAAGTCATTTGAACATACTGCCGAACTCCATCGTGTTCGATGCTGATGACAGATGAGTAAGCCGCTCCTGCACGAGCCCCTCCGAATCCTCCGAAACCGCCGCGTCGACCGCCACCTGCCATTGCAAACGTTCCTGGATTTACCTGCCCTCCAACAAACCCTTGGTCAGGACTCCAAACTCGCTTCTTGGAATCAGTGAATGGTTCCGATGCTCCAGCGTTAATACGAATAGGCTTGAGATCATTATCGCTTGCATTTTGCGGGAGTATCTCGATTGCCTTGATCGCTGGATTTTCGACTTGCTGTTTAAAAACAATCTTCAACTCACCATCGGTAACTTCGACAGGCACCGACTCAACATACGCCTTTCGAAGCCCTCCCGCTTTTTGAAACGGATCGAAATCTTTGAACTCTTTACCCTGAACAGTGAAGCTGAAAACCCGTTGCCCAGATGCCGTGATGCCTTGATAAGTTTCCGCAAAGTGCAGATTCACTTGGTACTTACCGTTGGGTAGCTTCTGCTGAAATCCTGTCATCCCCCAATGCTCACTGATGTAAAGCGTTGGATCGTCGGTACCGGCAATCGCAGCAGCTTGAGGAGCGTTGTTACCTCGAGGCTGACCACCTTGTGGACCTCGTTCACCTTCGTTAGGTCGGCCCGTACCAGCGACTGAGTTGGCAGGTGTCGCACTTGCAGGAGCGGTTGCTTTCCAAATCACTTCGCCATTTGTTTTATCAAGCGCAACTAACATCGCACTAGATGCTCCTGGCGTGCAAATGACTTTATCGCCATCAATCAGAGGTGATTCCCGGAAATTCCACATAGGAGCAGTTCCACCAAAATCCTCTTTAAGGCTCTTCTTCCAAAGAACTTTCCCCTCTTTAGCATTCAGGCAAGCGATCCGGCCGCTCATTCCAATGACATAGATACGATCGCCGTCCACCGTTGGTGTTCCACCAGGGCCTTCCTTCGACTGTGGTACATCTTGCGCCTGCGCATCGCCAAGGGGGCTGCTCCACAGTTCTTTTCCATCTGCTTCGGATAAAGCCCAAACGATCTCTTGGCCGTCTCGGTTGCTCAGTCCGTAGATCTTCCCACCAGCTACAGCCGGAGCACTATCTCCTCCGCCAAGCTCTTCGATTCGCCAAGCCAATCGAGGCCCACCTTCGGGCCATGACTTCAGCAAGCCGGATTCACGTGAGACGGCGTTGCGGTTCGGACCCTGCCATTGCGGCCAATCCTCAGCAAGCGCAGTTTGACTCGATAAAACAAGTGCCAGATGACAGATGATCCGTCGCATAGTATTTGACTCAAGGGAAGTGGGATTAGGAGGAGGTGACCAGTCGTCCAGCCCGCCTGGAATGGATGCCACCGAGAAGACAATGCGAAAAAATTCAACACGCGGGGCCAAACAATTTTAACAAGCTTCTGAATTCGTTAATTTGCAATTGCCATATCAGCAGCCAACTGCATTTGCCCGAATCGCGGATCATCGGCTGGCGTATACCCCTTCACCACAATACTGGCTTCCCGATGGTTCAACAGAAACTCTATCCAGTCGATCCAAGGTATCATTGGAGCTCCCGATTGCCGGCTGACACTTTCGTTGAGCAACCGGTCAAGCAACGCTTGAGATTGCTCAAACGCCTTGATTGCTTCTTCTGCTCGTCCTGCACGATGGTGAGCGATAGCTATCAGGGGATTGGCGATTCCCTTCCCAAACCATTCAGCATCATTTGATTGCTCTAATCTTTGGATCGCCTTCTCTACATTGCCTGCCCGAAGATGAGCCCAGCCAGAAACGTAAAGGTTGGCAGCGAAATACATCGATGCATATTTATCTTGGATTTTTCTATTCGCTCCAGATTTATTCTCGACGTCCAATAGTATCTGATCAACTAGGCCAGCCAATTGCGTGGCTTTGTCTTGCGATATATCTGCGACGAGCAACGCACGCGTCAGGACCGAAGCTGGATCCTTTGTGCCAAGCGGCTCCACCTCGCGTATGATTTGCTCGTATGAGTCGGTTCGGGTCGTGTAAAACAGTAATTGCGGAACTCCGGAAAGCTCTGTTTGATGAGCCGCGCACCCAAGCTCAACAGCTTGCGAGAAATCTTCTGCTGCCGCATCCCACCGACCAAGCTTTGCATTAAGCCGTCCTCGTTCTAGCCATACCAAAAAGTATCGAGGAAGAATTTCCGTCGCTTCTGTATACGCTTTATACGCTTCAGACCAGCGTTGCGCATCAGCATGAATTCGTCCCGAGGAAAGTAGAACTGTAGTAGAGTTCAGTCGCTGGTTGAACCCCTCCAGATCTTCGCGAGCCTTGATGGCGATCTCCTCCGCCATTTTCGCCTCGTTGAGCGCGATCACTTTCTCGTCCCGTTCGCGAATAGCAACTCGAGCCTGCCAGAGACTAACAATCGTTCCCAACAACAACGCTGCTGTCACAGATGACGCCGTGGTGAGTATAACCTTGTTGCGTCGAGCAAATTTTGCAAACCGATACCAAGTTGATGGTGGACAGGCAATCACCGGCTGATTCACAAGAAATCTTGACACATCTTCGGCCATCGACCCGGCTGTTGCATAACGCCTGTTCCGATCTTTATCCAACGCCTTCATTACGATCCAATCCAAATCGCGTCTCATGGAAGAAACAAGCTTGGCAAGCTCCAGTTTGCGATTCACAGCGACCGTACTAGCAAACTGATTATTAAGCGTGCTCAAACGCGTACTAGGTCGATGTGGCTCTTCTTCGCGAATGATTCGACGCAGTTCATCAAATCCAGCACTTTGCAATCGTTCCGAAGCAAATGGTGTCGTACCGGTCACTAACTCGTATAGAAGCACACCCAACGAATAAATGTCACTACGCGTATCGATGTCACCAGTACTCATCCCAGCTTGTTCCGGACTCATATAGGCAGGCGTCCCGACCATAGAAGCGAATCGAGTGTACATCGTCTTGATGGTCAAACTCTGGCCGATGGCCTTGGCCACACCGAAATCGATAACTTTAACGAGCGGGTAACCGTCTTGAAGCGTGACCAAGATGTTCGATGGCTTCAAATCACGATGGATGATCCCTTTTTGGTGTGCATGCTGCACAGCGTTGCAAATATCAACAAACAACTTGAGTCGCTCAGAAACATCGAGGCGATGGCTGTCGCAATACTCTGTCAGAGGCACGCCTCGAACAAGCTCCATTGCAAAATATGGCTGCGCTGAATCCGTAACACCAGCATCGAAGACCCGAGCGATGTTCGGATGATCCATCAAAGCGATCGCTTGACGCTCCGCTTCGAAGCGAATCAGGACTTCGCGCGATTCCATCCCCGGCTTAATGATTTTGAGTGCCACTCGTCTGCGAATCGGCGATTGTTGATCGGCAACATAGACCAATCCGAAACCACCTTCACCAATCTGCTCCATCAGCTTGTAAGGACCGATCATTGTCCCGATCGCTTGGCCTGTAAGCGGATGGTCTACAACAACATACGATTCAGTTTCCGAGTTGAATAAACGGCGGCGATCGCGTTTGCGAATTATAGGGGTGTCTACCGGATTGTCGTCTCGCTCATGTGCAAGCAGAAGAGATCTGATAGACGCATGCAAAGCTGCATCGCCACGACAGGCTGCTTCAACGAACGCGATACGATCCTCGACGGAGTCAATATCGAGGGCCTCCAAGAAAATCGACTTCTCTGAAGAACGAGATGGTCTCATTGCGCTTCGCCTCCGTTCAATTCTCGCCCAAGCCACGCTCGTGCGTAGGCCCAATTTCTTTTCACTGTTCGAGGCGAAAGACCAAGCGATTTCGCGGTCTCCTCGACCCCCAGCCCAGCGAAGTAGCGAAGTTCGACGAGTTTTGCCATTTCAGGATCTTCAACTGCGAGCTTGCTGAGCGCTTCATCTAAATCGAGTAGCTGATCGGTATCACCGATTTCAATCGCAACATTTTCGCTAAATTCTTGACGCTCAAAATCCCCTCCGTGTTTCACGCTTTGCCGACGCCTAGCATGATCGACCAAGATACGCCTCATCGCTTCGGCGGCAGCCGCAAAAAAATGCGAACGCCCGTCCCACTTGATTTCTGCATTTCCTACCAAACGGATATATGCTTCGTGTACCAACGCCGTAGCCTGCAATGTTTGACCAGGTTTTTCACGCTCCAGTCGGTACCCAGCCAGCTTTCTCAATTCTGCATAGACAAGCGGCAGCAACTCGGCTGCGGCAGCCGTGTCACCCTGCTCAATCTGCTCTAGGATTTCGGTTACGTCTGACATCTATTGCTTTGAGTATCTTTTCCGTTGTGCAGCGATCGAAATTTGGGGCAAAAATGCGATCGATGTTGAACCTGATCCCCATCGAACGTTTCGCCATAAGCCTAATGCGCATTCGAACTCGAAACGGGGCCAAATTTCATGAAGCATTACTGGGAGCAAGTAGAACCCGTATGACGATCCTATCAGAGACTTTGTAATGGGTATCGGGAAATCCAAGATTTCACGTAGGACCAGCAACTCACGGCAAACCCCAAAGTAACCATCAGGATCGCTAAAAGCCTCAAAAACAGAATTCTCAGAAAAATGGGAACCGCCAAAACGCTTTTTTGCGTTCAGGAAGGTACAGGGAGTGGTTTTTCAAGATGCATCCACGGAGCGGAGGCTTTTTGTTTTTTCGAAAGGGTTTGGGGAATGTCAAGTTCTTTTTTTTCGTTGAGAAATTTGCGATGGTTCGCTTTTCTCGCTCTCTTGGGCATGGGGGGCTTGGAAGGGGCATCAAAAGCGGGTGTGGTGACGATCGATCTAACGGGCTACACAGGGGATAATGGGGGCGCCTCTGTAGGCGGGTTTGCACAAATCAACCCGTTTGGCCCAAGTGGAACGCGATTGCTCATTTTCAATCAGTACAACTCCTCTGGTCTCTACACCGGGTTAGGCATTGGGGATGGGTCTGCTGGCATCGCATCGAGCGGTTCGACCTTCTTTGACACCCCAACTGTGTTTACCGCAGGAGCTTTGATTGGTGTGGGGCCCACCTATGCAAGTCCATTCTCGGCAACTGTGTTTTCGAATCCCGGACGCACTGTCGGGGATTTTGGTGCGAATTCATTCTTAGGGTTCAAGACATCCGGTGGGCAATACGGCTATATCGAGGCGACTTGGACCGCCTCGACGAACACCTTCCGCATGATCAGTGCGGCTTACGAATCAACCCCGGGTGTTGCAATTATGACGCCTGGTGGACCAGCCCCTGTTCCTGAGCCTGCCAGTGCGATGATCGCATCGCTTTTTCTCGGCGGTGCAGCTTTGAAGCGATGGCGCAACAAGCGAGCGTAATCGCACACATGTAGTGGGCATGTGAATTACCAATGCTCAAAGCGTGTACAGCACGCTTGAGCACTGTGGCAAGCCTTCGACATATTCCGACAGTCGTTGAGCACGTATAAGTTAAAAAGCCAAGCAATCATGAACCCAGCACGCTGTACAATTCCGAAGCCTGCGATATCCAAGTTCTTCGTACCAGCCCAATAGAAAAACATGATTGCGGAGAACAAAACCGTATTGAGGCCCAGAAAGCGTACCCACGACTTCTGTTTCCATAAAGCGCACAGCGGCGCAAGAAATGCGCCGAACAATGTTCCATAGAACGCATAAAAGTCAATGATAGAATGTGGCATTGACGCTACAACCGTAACAAGAAACAGCAGTACCAAGAGCGATAAAAAGGCTGCTATCCACTGCCCGAAACATCGGTACAACAATCCGGTCACAATTGTCAAACCTAGCGACGAACAAAAGAAAAGGAGCGCAAGCCGATTACCTTCCGCATACTCAATACTGATGGGAGTGTTGAATTCGTTTAGCCCCGCTCGATGCAAAGTCAGGCAGCATGTCGCTGTAAAGACACCCAACACCAAGAACAAGTCCCACAAGACTCTTTGACTTGTAAAAACCGACCCTATGCTCCATTTCCCATCGTTGAAAAAACTATTCCGCACGAGTCACTCCTTCGATCTTCACCTTTGGCTTCAATAGCTTCAAACGCTCAATCCCTTCAGCGCTAATCTCGGTTCCGTCGAGCTTGATGATTTCAAGCCGTTCAATTCGGGCCAGATCGTCCACACACTGATCCGTCAACTTGGTATTGGTCATCCAAATATGCTTTAACCCAGGGATTTGTGGAAGGAACTGTATGTCTTCATCTCTTACATCGCTGATACTTAGCACAATCATGCGCAATGATTCTAAACGGGTAAGCACCTGAAGACTCTGACGAATTCCGATCGCCCCTTTGAGGTCGACGACTTGAAGCTGACCGCACGCTTCCGAAAACCCCGGATCAATCAAATGACGGAAGCGAGCGGACGAAACGGAGCCATTTGCATCAAACGCAACTGAGAATGCGCCCAGAGATTTGAGTTGATGCTGCTTGGCGCGACGCTTTTGAAAGGGCACGCTGAAGACGTATGTAATCGCTAGCGAGCCGACCAGGCTGTATAAGCAAACCAATAATAATCGTCGATCAAACATGCTTAAACTACTTGTGCTTTGATCCGTAAGCTGGACAAATGACTCGGTTTAGGTTGGTTGAGATTCGAACTCATGAACTGCGTCTGCAAGTTCATGGTTAACAGCCATGCGTCCTATTCGCTATTGTCGAAGATGAGTTTACTTGGATCATCAACGATCAAATGGAAATGCTCGCCTCGCATTTCCCGATCATTGTACTCGACGCCACGAACCGGACCCGTAGCCATTATCGTCTTTCCAAGGAAGTGCTTAGTGATATCATCGACCCCTTCACTGCTCAATTTATTCTGACATTCCGCAGTAAGAACTACCATGAACTGATCGAGCGAAAAGTCATGCGGATCCGGCCGGTAGTCGAGGTGCAGTTCTCCTTCGCGATGACCATCACTTGGCTCTCCTGATACAAACGGAGCATGAATCGATGCAACTTGGAATCGTACCGTTTGATCTACTTTCTCGAAAACCGTTTCCTTGGCAACTTGGATCACTTCCTCAGGCGTCATCGGAATCTCTCCAATGCGAGTCATGACAAAACAAATCTCTCCCCGTCTCAGTTCTTGAATAGACTTAGGCCTTGGGAAGCCTGGACTTTCCGCTCGTACGAGATAAAGCCTGCCGTCCTGAATCTCCATCACGCATGCGTAGGTCTTGCTACTCCTGTAAGCTGAACCATCCGCAGGCCAAGCACTTAGATCGACTTCCATCGGCAGTTTACTCTGATCAAGATACGACAGGTACCAGTGGCTATCACTCATTTTCGACATGGTCGACTCGGAAAAAGTGACGATCTGGTTCTCACGCTTTTCTAAGGTAAGGCGTTCGTTCGGTTTCCCCATTGAATAAAACGCTTCCTTGATTCTCCAAACCCCTTGCATCTCTTTAGGGAATGGAATTCGCCGAACATTGGTGACCTGTTCTTGTTCGGTCTGATTCCCGAGTTCAATCTTCTGCTTCGCTTGAACAGTATCGTCAGAAAGGGAATCAGGTTCTTCTCTCTTCAGAACAAATCGAGAATGCCCGGGGCGGATAATGCCCACAGAATCGGAAACTGGTGACTCAGGTTGATCCAGCCGAACGATCCAAAGCTTGTTGTCGCGAAACTCGACCACCCATTGTATATCTCCGATTGCCGCTCCGCCTTGCATGCTCGGGGACTCTGAACGCCAGTGTAGGTTTACAAGCGACTGCTGTCCATTCACAGTCACGCCGTTCACTAGGTAGTATTCACGTGCAATCTCTCCCCATTGCCAATCAAGAGTGGAATTGGAAATGGAAAGCTTGCTGCCCTTCGCGACATCGAGCAGGCTTCCATCGCCATTTGTGGCACTTTCTACAAGCCACTTTCCTTTCCATTCCTGCGGCAATAGGTTCGCCCTTCGAGGATCTGTTTCAACCAACATCTTCAACATCTTCGGGAAGGACCCAGAGCGAAGGCTTGTCACTGCTTGCTGGCGAAGCAAATTCTCTCCCAGCGACGGATGGCCTTCACTTCGAGTTTTCAATAGCTGTTGTCGTTCACGATTCAGTTCGAACAATCGCTTTTGGATGCCGACTTCGTCAAACGTATGATCAAATCTCAACTTCAAGACATTGTCTCGCAATTGCAACAGTTCTGGGTGGTCACCTCCCAGCGCTTTTTGCTTAACGAAGAATTCTTCGATGAGCATAATCGACACGTCGTTTGGCGAAACAGAGTCAAGCGACCCTGCAATTCCCTCAGTCGCAATCCGTGATGCAAATTTCGCGTCGACAAGCTCTGTCACCACCTGAGAGAATTCATCGATTCCAATTAGTCCAGACTCATAATTGGTTTTTGCCGCGAGAAATGCTTTCTGCAGAATGCCTTCGCGTTCCTTCAGAAGTGCTGGCAACGAGGCAACACTCTCTGCTTCGGCAGTCCTGATTTTTGCTTCGACTAGCTTCATCTCCGCCTTCAGCACTTCATCTCTAGAGGCTAGCCCTTGATTATACTTAAGCTTCACCGAATCCAATTCCGTCTGAAGAAAGGATTCATAACTGAGTGTCGGAATTGACTTCGAATCCAGCGGGTTCGCTGGTGGTCTCTTCTCATCGCCTGCATTCAAGATGGAAATTTGAGCACCACCGGTCAGTAGCGAAGCTGATTTCTTCGATGGTTCGGCGAAATCGGGAACATCAAATGCGATGTCGCATTTCGTATTGATCGGCAACATGACGTTGGTGGTCCAATCGTCGGAGACCTCCCTCGCAATGGTCACTTCTTCAGGTGAGTCTACAAAACGAATCTTTCGATTCTTGAACAATGTAGGTTGCTCGCCGATCCCCTC
>JBJONT010000462.1:0-4252 GCA_046051705.1 Planctomycetota bacterium
GGTTCACGCATCGCTAGATAAGCGGCCGCGATGCAAAAAACCAGCCCAAGCCCGATCACCCAAGCCAGCATCGACAAGGGACCAAGTACGCCGGCGAGCGTTTGCTTTTGCCACAGTATCGGCAAGGAAGCGGCCAGCGCACAAAGCATACCGATTCCGACACCGCGAAGCAGTTGCCAACCGTTCTCCAGGAAAAGGGCCCAAATAAGCCTGGATCGGGGGAATCCCATCGCCCGCATCGCTCCGAGTTCGCTTTTGCGCTCCATCGCATTTCGCAATTGGGTAACTCCCAATCCGATGGTCCCAAGCAACAACCCTAGTGCTCCGAGCAATTGGAACGCACTGAGGTATGTGTTCTGAACGGCGAGTAACTTTTGAAGTACTCCTTCGGTAGAAGCACAACTGAGCCCTTCGTCAGCCCAGCCATCTTCCAAGGCAGCCGACACGGCCCCAATATCCCCTTGGCTATCTCGACTAGGCTTGACCAAAAACATCCGGTAACCACCCACATCAGGGAACACCTTCTGAAAGTTCTTTTCCCCAATCCATAGACTTCCTTGAAGCACCGTATTCTGCAAGACACCAACCGTTTTGAAATGGACTTCCTTCCCGCCGAAAGAATACCGGAATCGCTCGCCGACATATCCACCTAAGTGCAATGCCCACAACGCGGTGTTTTGATCGAGGATAACTGGAACTGGATTCTCGACGGTTCCCTCGCCCGTAGCTTCGAGTGCTACCCAAGGAGACGTTGAGGTATTGGTGCCAAACCAAGCGAACTCGGTGCGTCCATTCTTGTCTTGATCGACCGAAGCGATCGTTTGGGAAACACCCATGACTTGCGGTTCGTTCGCTTGAAACAAATTATTGCAACTAGCATCATCCCCACCGCGAACTCGAACTTGAACAATCTCACTCCCTTGCAATGCATTGGCTTTATCTCCAAGCACCTGCCGCTGCTCTTTAGGGTCAGCGATGTTGACGTGGATACTTTGCGAACTCTTGCCGACCCAAGCGAATCCGCCGGTTCCTCGTCGATCCGGCTCACCTTGGAATAGACTCATCGAGAGAATAAGGAAGCTTGCCATGGCCATCAAAGCAACAGTAAGGAGGCTTCGCACCGGCGAACGTTGCGCACTGGAACGGGCGAGTTGCGAAAGCCCCAAAGATGGAGATTGCTCTGTATTCGCATAAGCAGACTTTTCTGTTCCAGCGAACGACTGAGTTCCATCTTGTTGAAATCGACGATACAGCCATAGAACGCCCGCGATCATCCAGCACATGCCGCTCGCTACAAACGCTCCGGCCTGCGCTTGACCTTGTACCCATTGCCCTGCAAGCATCGCGATGAATCCAACGATGATCGAACCGATAATCGTCCAATTAACCCATCGAGCGACTTTACCCGACGGGCCTTGTTCTTCCAGCTTCCCTTTGATCAGCCTCGCAATTTGCGTACTTCGCAGTTGCCGAGTGACGAACAAGGTTGCCAAGAGCGAGACAAGCAATCCGGCGAGCCAACCGATCCAAAGGCTTGCAGGACGAATATGGAATTCGAGGAAGGACACCGAGATAGCTCCAACCCACCACGTCTTCAATGCGGCGAGCAATCCGTATGCGTAGAGAACACCCAAGGCGACGCCGATCGCTGAGCCAACCCCAGCGACGATGGTTGCCTCAAGAAGCAATAAACGGCGAATTTTCGAACGTGTCCATCCCGAAGCCATCAGCAGTCCCCAATGGTTTGCGCGTTTCTCGATCGTCAATCGGAATAGCAGAGCAACGAGGATTAAAGCGGCAGCGATGACGAAGAAACTAAAAGACAAGAATAATGCATCGAAAGGCGTAGTGCCGTTGGCGGCTTGCAACTGTTGGGCTCGCAATGGGAGCTCACGCCAACCAAGAGCCTGTGTTTTCTCTCGAGCAATCGATGCGATTCGCTCTCCTACTCGAAGTCTCTCCTCGTCGCTCAACCCATCGAATCGCAGACTCGTTTGCGATCCGAACCGTGACCCGAAGATCCGTCGCGACAGAGATTCGGAAATGAACAACTTGGGAGTAAGCCGGTGTGCATTCCAATACTCATCGTCGATCTTTTCAATCTTGCGAGTCAGAGCAAATGGCGTCTCCCAATTGGAGATCGAATCTTGGTCGGTAATGCCAGGTACCACCGGCGTCCAGCTTGGATCATTAAACGGTGTCGGCGGAACGGAAAACCGAGAAGAGGATTTGCGTCGATAGGGAGTCGAAGGTTCACTTAAGGGTGCGATGGCATGCAAGCGGACCTCTTGGTTCGTTTCAACTTCGGTTCCTTCGACAGTCTCCGGAAGAAAATAATCGAAGCGTAACCGATCTCCTACTTGAGCTTGTAATTCCCGAGCCATCCAGGAATTGATTACCACCCAATCTTCGCCATTAGGCGGTTCGCTCGCGACTCCCGAATCCGCAAGCATGCGGCTGAGCACATCCCAAGAAACGCCGCTTATAGTCGAGTAAGGCACACTGCGACCGGTGTTCTGCCGGTTGTTACTCTCTTGAGCGGTACCTTCTTGGGCGATGACTTCGGTGTTGTTCGCAAGGTAGCTCAAGACGCTATGGGTTTGGATGTTTGCTCGGCCGGTCTTTTCGCTTGTAGCGACTTGCCCCTGAACTTCTACCGTATCCTTGGAAGCAACTTTCATCGCGCCTTGAATAGCATCCGCGAGTGGATCTGCGATCATCATCTGTTCGCTTGTGAGCTGATCGTAGGAATAGACCTTAGCCGTGGACTGCGTTGCGGAGTCTCCCTCGACTTGTTCATTTCGGTCGGGATCAGGAAAGACGCGATCGATTCGTTCCCATTTCAATCCGAGGTCATCGAGTTCGAGTTGCAGTGCACTGAGCAACGATTTTGAATTTGCAGATGGGTCTTTGGACTTAACGGTTGCTCTTCTTGATACAGATTCCGACGCTTCACGATACCGCGTCATTACCGTATTGATTTTGTTTTCGATATCGAGAGCGGATTGCAGGGCAGCTTTATCGGCAAACACATTCTGAACGGGACGTTGATCGCTTTTTAGCGAGAAGCGAGCAAGGCTTTTATCGGGCAAGATATCGACTACTTCCCAACGCGAGAGGGCGATAACTTCGTTCTCGCGTTTTCCGAGAGCACTGTCTGCTGGAACAACAGCATCGCGGGAGACTTTCAGCGTCACTCGGTCACCTACCTGTGCACCGAGTTTCTCAGCTAGCGAGGCGTTAAGAACAAGTTCATTTCCTTTTGGCAAGCGAGCTGGGCGAATGGATCCGAGGTTCCAGAACGCTTCGTCGGTCCCCAACAAAGTCAACTCCGTCGATCGCCGAGTGATGATCTTGCCTTCGGATTCCCCAGAGCGGTCTTGGAGTTCCGCGACGACCGATGGGAGTAGGAGCAAGCCGTGGATTTCGGCGGGTTGACCGTCGGTAGAAGCGAGTGCCGTTGCGGCTTGGTCAAGCCTCTTGGCATCGAACCATCGAGGTGCGAGCATTACCGAATCGATCGAACCGATTCGATCCATGGCGATATCTTTAAGCGATCCTCGCATGCTATCGCCGACGAGTAGAGCCCCGACGATCACAGCACTCGAAACGGCGACCCCCAAAGCCACTGGTAGGAGCAAGCGGTAGTAGTGCAGGATGGTTCGCAGGACCAATGCCAACATCGCAGGCTCCCAGATAAGTTTGCTAGTCAGTATGTTTTGGTGGGCAGATAGGTTTTGGTAGCTAGTCAGATGGCAGTTTAGACGAGTTTGGTCGATCGCCCCAAACACTCAAGCAGGAACTCAAGGATTTCAATATGCCGAGTAGCTTCTGCAATATCCTTGCCCCACGTATACATTCCATGCTTACGAATCAGATACCCCCAGCATTTCTCATTCGGATGTGCTGCGAGGTATTCTTCGACTTTGACCACTAACGACGGAATATCTTGGGTGTTATCAAAAATCGGTAGCCATACGCTCGCTTCGTGGGTCGTGATTCCTTCAAGTCCTTTGAGCATTTCGAAACCGCTGATCCGGATTCCGCCTAGTGGACCGAAGTGGTCTGAAAGCAGGGTACACCAGACGCTATGGGTGTGTAGGACGGAGCCAGCGCCGTTTTTTGCTGCTAAGCAGTGCAGCAAGGTCTCGGCGCTGCTTTTGGGTTGACCGGGAAACGTCGGTTTTCCAAATTCATCGACAATCACGAAATCATTTACCCCTAGATGCCCTTTGTCTTTGCCGCTGGCTGT
>JBJONT010000463.1:0-4843 GCA_046051705.1 Planctomycetota bacterium
TGGTCGGATTACTACTCCCTGCAGTCCAAGCTGCACGCGAGGCGGCTCGAAGAATGAGTTGCAGCAACAACATCCGACAAGTCGGCTTAGCCATTGCAAACTTCGAGTCTGCTCGCAAAAAACTGCCGCCATCGAGCATCAACCTCAGCGGAACGGGTGCTGCAAGCGTAACCGTCCGGGATCAGCTAAAGGAATTCAGGAAGGATGGCTTCGACGGTAGCCAAAATGGACATTACGCCAACCAGTGCTTCCTGACCATCATCCTTCCCTTCATCGAAGCCTCCACGGTACTCAACGCTCAAACGGCTGGCGCACCAGGCGGGTACAATTCAAAACTTGACTGGTGGGCTCCACAAAATCGAGCAGCAGCATCGAGCCCAATCCCAACATACATCTGCCCATCCTCCCCCGGTGAGAAGTTTGTCGATACTTCTCGGCTCGGCACAAATGATCGAAATCGCTTCGCTGGTTCGGCAGGTGACTGGCGACCTGCAACGACCGACTACATGGCCGTTAACCGTGGAAACTGGAACGGGGCCGGCGCGGTTTGGAATGTACTGACCCAAAACAACCCTCCTTACCCTGGGGACGCGGGGGTTCGAGGCGGCATGGCAACCAACGAGTTCACCAAGCTCGCAGCTATCACCGACGGTCTGTCGAACACCATCACCTTCTCTGAAGCATCCGCTCGACCTGCTCGATACAGCAGCAACATCCGGCTTGAAGAATATGCTGGTGGAACGAACCCTTACATGAACGGTCCTTGGGCTCACCAAGGGAACGATATCGCTGTCGATGGAGCTTGGTTTAATTCCGGCGCTACTCCACCTCAATACGGAAATATCTCTTCTACCACCAATGCAGCAAGCCCGAACAAGTGCTCGCTAAATTGCACCAATCAAGGTGAGATTTATGCATTCCACGGTAGCGGTGCTCACGCCGGACTTGGCGATGCCTCGGTTCAATACCTAAGCCAATCAATCGACTTGCGGATTCTTATGCTGCTCTGCGCACGCGGTGATGGAGCCGTCATCAACGCAGAAGCCTTCAACCAATAAAAAATAAAGAAGACCGCTGAAAGAACCGATTTCAGCAAGTCCTTATTCGAATGAAAGCAGGTTGCGGAAATCGCCACCTGCTTTTTTCTTGCCTTGATCTTGATCAAGACTCTTCTTGACATTGCCACCTTCAGCGCGACATTGAGCCAGTAACGATGCGACCTCTTCTGGATCGGTGAACTCGGCCAAGGTGCATGTCTGACCAGCATGACTGCTAAGCAACAACACCCGTTGCCCAAGCCTCATCAATATCGCTTGCTGACGCGGCTGCGTCGGCAACGAAATACTTCCAAGCACTTCCATGATGCTCGATGGCAACTCCTGCTTGGTAGGTGGCTTCATATATCGATGCGCCAAAGCCGCCGTTGCCAGAAACAATCCAAGCACCAGTCCAAGCGAAAACAAAGTACTTACCAGTCCGCTTGAAGATCCACGCGAACGCCCTTGCGCTGAGTGCAATTCCCCAATCGGTCGACTCGGCTTACGCAACTCTACCGGTGCACTCGTTGCCAAACGCAGCCCTGATGCTTCTACACCGCTGTGAAGACTACTGCGATCCATGCTGCTACGATCCATGCTATCGGCCAGGAGATTACCACCGCTGGGAACGCCAGGACCGTTCGGCTGCGCAGTTCGCTGTGCTGTTCGCTGGGCCTGCACAGTTCCCTGTGTTTGTATCGCTCCGGAGGCTTGCACCACTCCCGGGGAATGCACGGCTCCCTGAGCTTGCACCGCTCCCTGAGCTTGCACCGTGCCAGCAATTGCACAATAGAACAATGCCATCGCGAACAACTTCATCGCAAACAATCTCGTCGCGAACAACTCCATAGAGCACACAAGTAACCGAATTTGGCGTACGGCAAGTCTTATCATGTTCCTGCCTCATCTCTTCGCTTCAACGCTTCGATTGCAGCGACATCTAACTCCGTCACCTTGACGCACAATTTGCCATCAAGCACCAGTACTTCGCCTCGAGCCATCCGCTGAGTTCCTACCCATATATCCACCGGTGCTTCACTCGCGCGGTCAGTGGTCAACACGTCTCCCGCCCCCAAGTTGATCAGTTGCTCACCATCGACTTGGACCCTGCCAAACTCGATGCGCAATTCTTGCTCCGCAACACCAAGTTCCTCACCTGCCTGCAATCCAACCGATGCCGACGCAGCGAGTGGAGATGAATGACGCTGCAAACTGGGCAACTCGCTACTCCAATCGCGAAGTTCCAACGGACGCAAACCGACTTCATGCATCGCCATCTCCGATGCGTCCAACGCTTCGACCGCCTCTTGCAGCATCCTCTGAGCTTCACTCATTCCCTGTTCAAGCGATTCGCTCAATTCACCACCCGTTATCCCAATGATTATTCATCTGATTATTCATCCCGCTCTTCTCCCTTCCATCGATTCCCACCGCCAACAAGAGCCCGATTTCATTACCGAATCTCTTACTTGCCCACCCGCAAAGCTAGGTTGCTAGCACTCCGCAAGCTTCACGGCTGTTCAAGGATCACCATGTCGTTTCCCAAAAATCTCGGATGGAATCAAGACGGATCACCCTGAAATCGATTCGCGAGAGACGGAATCCTGGTAATATTCTCGTCGTGGCAACCGCTTGAAAGCTCGACGGGGGGTTCCATCCTTAGACGAACAACAATTCACCGAGCGGGAGAGGAAATCGACGATGGAACCGAGGATGTTTGTGCAAACGATGGTGTTATTGCTCAAGTCAGCCCCGACACTGGATGAAATAGAAGCGGTGCTCAAGGATCATCCAGTGATCGCACGGATGGAAGAGGGTATGGACTCCTTGGATATCTGCGGCCCGGCTGTCGTTATGGATTATCACAAGTTAGACGGTGGGAAATTCGTTGTCGACGTAGTCGATAAGCCCTGGCCTGATAGTCTTGACTACGACAATTCTGAATCGCCGGTTCACCAAGCTTGGCTTGCAGGCCATTTCGGAGCCTACTTGCTCCCCGAATCGCTCGAGCGTGCCAAGGAGCAATGCTGGCGATGGCCTGAGGCGAAAGAAGCGGTCGAAGAAGCAACCGCCTTCTTGCGATTGCGCACTACCTTCCTCCTCGATAGCAAGACTGAACCAAACGAAGATAACTGGATTCCAGCAGATTTCGACCCAGCAGCCGAACTCGAACTACTCAACGAAGTGATCGCGGAACTGCTCGAACTGCCTCAAGTTATCGGCTACTTCAACCCTCAGGGCGAAGTCCTTCGGGACAAAGAACTGTTCTTGGAAACCGCCGAGATCTGCCGCGAGAACGAAATCCCACCCTTGGATCTATGGTCCAACGTTCGTTTGTACCGAATCGACGACGACTGGGTTATGATGGACACTGTCGGAAACTGCCAATTGGAAACCATGGACGTAGAAGCCTGCTTCCACGCCGACTCCTACGACATGAATGATGTCGATCAGCTTCTGCGACTCGTGACGATGTACCTTCTCGAAGACCCTGAATTCGAAGACAGCGAATCCTTCGAAGACGAAAACGGTGTGACGTGGAAGATCTCGATCGAAATCGATAGTCTTTGTGATCCTCCTCGTGACGTCGTCAGGTTGATCCCAGATGATGGACGAACCCCACCGGATCTTTCCTCCGACTCCGACGATGCCGATGGGGAAGAAGAGGACGAGTAGGTTTGGCAAACGTCCATCAATCGGTGGACTAAAACGCTGGAACCTACCCAGATCCCCCTGCTGGTAAATCTTACTACGACAAGTGTCTAATTTCGGCATCTGCGACTTCTTCGCAGATGCCCGCTCGATGAGTTACAACACGACCGCTTCCAGAGTATGATGAAGCGAAGAGCCCTGAGCGCCAAACTCTCCGTGGCGCGCTCCAGGTCTGCTTGCTCCTCCCATACGTTCATTACAGAGATTTCTTATTTTCTTTCGCAAGATGGCGAGCTAAACCCATGCCAACAAGACTACGTTCTATCAATCGTTCTTGGTTTGTTCGTACTTTAATCACCGGCTCTTTGCTTCTCGGTGCCGCTGCAACCGGCGTCGCGATCCCGGCTGCTTATGGACAAGAAAATCCGGCCGCAAAGTTCACCACGGAACTTCAAAAAGCAATCGTCGCGAAGGATGTCGACGCTGCGAAAAAACTGATCGAGGAAAACACCGACGCTCCGCTCGCGACCCGACTCAACGGACGCTTGCAAGTCGCTTCGCTCCTCGTTCGCGAGAACCGTCGCGATGAAGCGATCGAGCAATTCGAGACCGCCGTGAACGCGGCTTTCGAAGCCGCCGAAAAGGGAAGCGACACTCAAGCCCTTTCCGCATTGCCACTGGCCGCAATGATGGCCCGATCGATCGCCCCTGAAAAAGCATCCGCATGGGTTTCGCGAGGCGTTGAAATCGCTCGCAGCAAACTCAAGGCCGATGAACTTTCCAATGACCACCGTACCCTTGCCGATATGCTGCGGCTTAAGACTCAGCTTGCAAGTCCCGCAGAAGTCGACGCGCTCAAGTCCGAATTGATGGACTATATCTCCAAGTGCGAAGAACTGTTCAACAAAGATAGCACCAATAACGCCAACCAAATGCTCATGCTCCAACTCTGGAACATGCAGTCACAAGTCGTCGATGCAGATCAAGCTGGACGGATCTTTGAAAAGGCTTCAGCTCTTGCCGAGTCGATCCTCAAAGATAAACCTACCGGCGCTTTGGTTAGCAACTACGTCAGCATGGTTTCTTCCTTCGTCGGACGCAATGCCCGATCCGCTCCCGACACCGCTGCGAAAGCCCTCGAAAACGCTAAGGAA
>JBJONT010000464.1:0-4892 GCA_046051705.1 Planctomycetota bacterium
GCGAATTCGACGCAAGCATCGCTAAATCAAACTACGATGCAGTCTTCATGGTGATCAATCTCGCTGACCCAAAACATTTAAGCCGTATCGAGTTTCTGCTCAACCAAGGCTTCACGTTTCAATCGCCCTACCTCGGTGTGCATGCGATGAAACTTGGATACCCTGAACCGACCACTATCCAACATGGCTTCATCTGCCAAAATCCCCCGATACCAAACCGAGATGTCCCTACCTACCGGATTCCGATCTACCTCGTAGGTCGACAAGGAACCAGCACATCGACACTCGCAACCGTCGCTTCTGAATACGAAAACGCCGTCGCCCCCCTCCGCTCCTCGGAATATCAATTCAATGCTCGGGATGCGAGCGAAGTCTTCCAAGGTGTCGATGCATTCCTCGGAATCCTAATCAACATCATCCTCGCCTTCCTGGCCCTGCTCGGTTTGGAAATGTGGATGTACCGCAAACGCTTCCACGAACTGAACTCTCTGGTCAGCTTGCTTAGTATGCTGCAAAGCAACAAAGATATTCTCGGTGAGTCTGACCCGCAGATACGGCAAGAAAACCTCCTGTATCTCTCAACCGTCAGCGACATCCTCGGGCTAATCAGCGCCATCAACGGATACTACACCCAAGAAAACTCCTCACTGTTGTTCAACAATCAAACAGAAGTCATTCACGAACGCTGCGATAATCTCAAACTCAACATCCAGTTAAAAATCCTGCACGCCGGTATCCCATCGATTCCAAATCTCTCACGACTGGAAACAAGCGAATAACCGAGCAGTTCGCCCAGAATTGTATTCCGTGTTGTATTCCGCGTTGAATTCTTCCTCTAGCGAACACCTACCGCAAAAGCTGTCGCGAAGGCTTTGCAATGCGAAATCGATATCAACACCTCGCGAATCCCTCGCTCCGTCGCTATCTCTGCAGCGCGGTTTCGCAACCGAATACTCGGAGCCCCAGAGACATCGCGAACCACCTCGACGTCCGTCCACTGAATACCCTTCGCCCAACCCGTCCCAAGCACTTTCAATACAGCTTCTTTCGCCGCCCACCTGCCCGCATAATGCTGATCGGCAGTGCGATGCCGACTGCAATAATCGATCTCCTCTGCCGTAAAGACTCGCTGGATAAACGTCTCTCCATGCTTCTGCATCATTTGAGCGATGCGATCGCATTCGATGATATCTGTTCCAATCCCTACAACACCCTGCGGTACATTCCCAACCGACAGAGCTGCGCCTGATGGACTATCGCTGCATGGATTGTCGCTGTATGGACTCTCGCTGGCACCAAGCTTTCCGTGATCCTCTTTCGATTCAAATAAATCACCCATAGAAATCCCCCCTAGCCGCTTGTAAGCCCGCTGGCAAAAGCGCCAACAATTGACGCTGGGACAACAAATGTAAAGGCTGCCCCTCCCCTTTACGTCGCTCTACCTCGCTGCGTTGCCGACTACCCAACGCTTGCAACGCTTCGGTCATCAAACCAACCTCTGCTGAGGCGCCTTGAACGACGTACTGTGTTTGCATGTTCACGCTCGATTGTACATTCGCCCCTAATTGCTCAAGAAATCCAACCGAGTCTTCGCGATCCAACCCAAGAATGGTTCCTATCAGAACGATATGCTTATCCGCCAAAGGCAACTCACCTTCGCACTGATTGAGTATCTCTTCGACTATACGCTTTCCCCTGACATCCGCTCGCTGCACAAGCGGATTGCCATCTCGACGAAAAACCTTCTTCTCATATCGCGGTTCGACTTCGCAAATCACTTCTTTTCGACTCCGCCGAATACTCCTAGGATGCTTGATCCGATCGCTCCAAATCCTACCTCGCTCAAGTCCAAATTCAGATTCGAGTTGCTCAAGATCCTTTGCATCGATACGTCGGGCCGCTTCTTGCAACAACGTCGCCGCCGCTTTTGCATCTTCCAAAGCATCGTGGTGCTCGAATCGAATCGACAAGTGATCTGCCATACTCGCCAAAGAATGAGACCGCAACGATGGCCAAGCCTTCTTAGCGATCAACCGCGTACATTGCACATCGATTGGACCGATCGCCAAGTCATACAGCGCGCACGTCGAACTCAATACCCTCGCATCGAATCCCGCATTGTGGGCCAAGATGACAGTCCCATCCAATACACGATTGATTTCCCCCCAAAGCCCATCCCATGTCGGACAATCAACGACGTCCTTGGCCGTGATTCCATGCACTGCTACACAGCTTGGGGAAAAGTACAACCTCTGCGGACGTATGTTCCACTTATACTCTCCAACCACCTGGAACCCATCAAGCAAAACGATTCCAAGCTGACAAGCCGAACCGGGCTGGTTATTCGCTGTCTCGAAATCGATAACCGCCAATGGTTGCATCCCCGCCTCCGACTAAGCCACAAATCACACTTCAATTCGCATGTCAATTCACATGGCAGCCAGGAAACAAACGCTGCTGCGCGACTTGAGAAAGCCTACCGGCATACTCCGAAATTTCAAAGGCCTCTACCAACTTGGGCGTCTGCCCCCAGTGACTCTTCCAGAATCGCTCTGCCCGACTACTGACTCGCTCCAAATACCATCCCTTCAACCACTCGATCCACTGCGGACTATCGACCGATACGGGCATCTGAAGCTTCTCAATCCAAGGCAACCACTCACCACATTGGCTTCGGTGCTCGCTGAGCATCGCGACAACACCATCTAGATACGGCGTTGCATCCAGCACGAAATCAGCTTGGAACGCAACCGGCTTGGTAAACAGATCAACCATAGAAGCCACGACCGGTTCGCGGTCTGGAACCCTCGTACCGGGCACAATCTTCGGAACCATCACCATGTACGATGCATCCTGAACCGCTTGCCCAACCGCACGATGATCCGGATGGTAATCCCATGGCCGATGCGTCAAAACCAAATCGGGTGAAAACTCGCGAATCTCACGGATAATCGACTCTCGAACCGCAAGCGAAGCTGTCAGGTGGCCATCGGGATAATCCCACACTCTGACTTCACATCCCAAGACCGCACCCGCCCGCCGCGCCTCCTCACGCCGTCTTAGCACCAACGCATCGGAGCTGACCTCATGATGCCCCGATTGCCCATTGGTAACACTCACCAACCGAATGACACTCCCCTGCTTGGCATGCGCGTGAAGCAATCCACCCGCAAAAAACTCGCCGTCATCAGGGTGAGCGCCAAAGACCAACACTCGACAAGGTTCATTCGACATCAAAACTGCACCAACTAGTAAGCGTAGTGAAACGGATCGGGACTAGCGTAACGGCAAATCGACTCTTGCCCAAAACGGATGCTGACGATCAGCCCGCCCCAAGACATCTTCCAAAATCACCTGCGTACTTCCGGTGATGTCTAACTTGCGAGAATTCCCCTTCGATTCAATCGTCACCTTCTTAGAAAAATCGACCATCGAGTCGTTTAACCAAATGCTGTACTCCTTGGCCGCCGCCTTGAGTATCTTCACCGCATTGGTATCCCGATTCAATGCTGCCTCAATTTCATACCGATCCCACCGATCTGGCTCAAGAAGCGGATGAACCAACTTATCGGGATTGAGCTGCTGCGTTTCAAACCACCAAAAAAAACGATCTCCCGCCCGACTGGTTACTACATCGAACTTATCGGGCATTACGCGGCGACGCGTCGGCAACTGCATCCACTCAATAACGCGCGGTAACTCTTCTTGAAAATGATCATGTCCACGGCCTTGATACAACGTGATCATAGTGTCGATCTTGCGATCATCCAACAAGCTATCCCATGTCGACGCATTCAGGTACATAGGATTCTCACCGTCGAATTCACCATTGACGAAATACGACGGCACATAACGTCCATTCTGCCAATACTGGATGATGTATTTCTTGGCCACTGCCCCAACCATCACAGCCCCTGCCCACATGTCGGGATGCGCCAACGCCAAGTCCCAAGCAGCATCTGCTCCCATGAAATGTCCCGCGATAAAAACGCGATCAGAATCAATGCTGAACCGCCGCATCGCATCGCGAAACGGCTTAAGGATCATCTGATGCTCGTTCTCGGTGTAGTTGTACACCGGTTGCTTTCGCTCATTCCACTCAGGGGAGATCACGATGTATCCATTGCGGGATGCTTCTCCTAAACAACGCATCCTCGAATCGGACCGGTCAGGCGAAGTCCACCAATCCAATGTATCTTCAATAGATATCTCCTCGCTCGGCAACGCTACGATACACGGATATTTTCGATATGGGTTATATTCGGCAGGTAACTGAACCATGTACCGAACGATCTTCCCACCCAACTCACGACTCATCGGTACTTCGATCAGATATCGACCCGGTATCGGCACTTTCCCAACTTCCAATTCCTCCACTCCAGCAGCCTCATTGCCACCCTGACCTCTCGCGGAGCCTTCCGCTCTCGGGGATGGTGCCATCACCTGCATAGCCGAATCGGTAGGCACAGCCGGTGCCATGTTCTCAAGTATCCGTGTGACATATCGCGGCGTTCCAGACTCAAGCTTCATGATGCCTTGAATCAACGATTCATTTCTACGCCGACCCGCCAACAACTCGGTTATCATCCTTCGCGCTATCACCCCGGATCGCACCACCGAAAGATTTTGCTCTGCCAATCCCGCTCCATAAATCCAGCCAGCAAAGCCGATAGCGGCGCGCTGATCATCGCTCAACGCTGCATCTTGACGGAGATTCAAGTAATCGGCGAATCGAACGCGAGTGTCTTCATTAAGATGCGTGGCTATCTCGTCGACCAACGGTGCGAATTCTTGTGCGATGTTCGGATCGCTCACCTTGGATAAATCATCCCGCAACCATTGAACTATCTGAGCACAATCCTTTTTCGATTGCTCCATCGTTTCAAGCCGCC
>JBJONT010000465.1:0-3868 GCA_046051705.1 Planctomycetota bacterium
GATGCAACGTAACCAACAGTGGAGCAACAAAGCAAAAGTCCAGCGAAATCACTTTAGATTGGATTTGATCTACTTGCATTTCCTTCGATGCTTCTAGAAGCGGTTTCAAAACCTCCGAATGCAGATCATTGCACACGCGAGGTGCATGAAAGCATCATACATCGTGACATTGAATTCATGTCGAACAAGCAGTCTTCTAAAGTTGCCCAGCCATGCGATGGTTCGTTCGATTGTCCATCGTCGGCGATAACGCCGAAGCTTGCGTCCGTCCTGAGTCTTAGCTCGTTTTCGACTTTTGCGATGGGGACAAATCAAATCCCACTTCGATTGCTTGAGCCTTTCACGAAGCGGATCACTATCGTAAGCACGGTCGGCAATCAACGGGATAGAACGGTCTTCTGGACGGGGGACTTGGATAAGCACCCCTTCGACGAGCTTGACTTCCGCTGGGGACGCGCTTGCGGTCGAACATGCCAAAGGTATTCCTTGGCCATCAGCCACCACCATCCACTTGGTTCCCTTTCCACGTTTGGTTTTCCCAACGTCGAAGCCCCTTTTTTAGCAGGAGCAAAACTCCCATCGACAAAAACTTCGTTCCAATCCAGTCGTCCTTGCTGATCGAGTCGGTCCAAAAAAGAGTTCCACATTTCAATGAAGACACCTGCATCCATCCATTCGTTCATGCGCCGCCAACAGGTACTTGGCGAGGGGAATTCATCTCGGAGGTCACGCCATCGAGCGCCACTTCGCAGCACCCATAAAATCCCCTCAAAGCACTTCCGATCATCCGCTGGAGGCCGCCAACCTTTACCTTGCCAAAAATCAAAAGTATCTGATTTGGGTTTTGCTGTCACAGTTGGTCGTCGGGTTGATGCTCGTCTTGCTTCCCCAAATTGGCGGGTTGCTCGCCTTGCTGGCCGTGGTGTTGCAGTTCGATTTTACGTTCAGAATCGCACAAGCTCTTTTTCCTGGTTTAGTCGCAGCCTTAGTTGTACTTGCGAGCCTCATTCCTTTTTTGGGCCTTTTCGCAATCGCTTTTATAATCGGGCGTTCAATGGAAGTTCTGAGAAACGACGGGGTCGAAGTAGCATTTTGGGGTGTTCCAAAACACGAAATCCATCGATTGGAAAACAAATCTTCAAGCTAAAACGATTCCGAGCTAGCCCAAATGATTCTCCATAACAGCAGGCGTGTACGCGAACCCCTGCCGTTACTCAGGTTTTGCTCTAAAATGCTTCGACACGAACGATAATCCAAATATTCGTCAAACTGGAACTTACTGAGACTTTCAACCAGAATGGAATCTGTGATCTTGTCTACATGCTCCCCGAGGAACGGATTTCCGCAAAACGTAGCCGAACTGCATTTTGGTAACTTCAATTTTCGTATAGGACTGTTCATACGAGGTGCCAAATTGCTCGATTCAAAAGACCGCTGTTTTGGATTCAGCTCTGCTGGTAATGCTGCTTAGTTCTCATCCCGAGGAGAGGGATTGCGTTTCAGCAGGTCTTTACGGGGACTGTTTAGCGAACACGCTGGAAGAGTACGGCAATCAGAAAGCGACCAAGGCTACTCATACGCATAAAACTCAATGCGAATGCACTGCCCACCAAGCATCTTGTTGTAAACCGGCCAAAGCTCATGTTAGGTTGCGATTTACCAAAATTTCGCTCGAACAAAGGTACCTCCGAATGTCCATTTGTAATTTCCAAGACGTTGATGTTTTGCTTCGCAGGTTCAAGACTCTTGAGAGTGGCAATACTGTTTCCAGCATCAGTTTTGTGACCCCGCTTCTGGCTGTTTCTCTGTGTGGGGCATTTCGAAGCCGCAAAATCAGTAGAGAGCAATTCTCATTTGCCGATGACGCTCACAAATACGCTCGAAGCAATGGCCTGCTCACTTTGCTTGGAGACACCGACGAAAATTCCAATGCTGGTATGCTTCACGGTTTGACTTACTGTCCAATACAGTCGCTAAGCGTTCATGCAGAGGTGGATAACTGCAACAAAGTGCTAAGTGGGCTGCTACAGACTCAATTGGGCGGTTGCGCAAACCAAAAGCTGGTAAGAACGACGTGCGGAGTTATTGGTGAAATTCACGACAATGTCGCTTCTCATGCCCGAGGCCAAGGCTTTAGCGCAGCTCAAGTGTACAAGGGAACGGAGAAGCGAATACAAATCGCTGTTGCTGACACAGGTCAAGGTGTCAAAAACTCACTTGGCCCTCTTTGGAAAGAAAAGACAGACAAAGAGGCGTTAGAATGGTGCCTTGTAAGGGGTAACACTAGAACAAAGTTGATCCCACAGGATGAAGATCTACTCGGCCCACAAAGACTGGACTGCTTGAGTTTCCACAATCCCTATCCCGAGCACACCAACGTTCGGTACGACGATAATCACCACATGGGCGAAGGGCTGTATCGATTAGTGGAGCTAATAAGGGAGACCGGGGGAAAAACATGGATTTGGTCTGGAAATGCAAGTATGCTGAACGATAAAGGAACTACAACTTGGATTGACCCAGGTATATCCTGGAGTGGTACAATAGTTGCGATCGAAATTCCTATCGTCGCGTTTGAGTCGTCTCCAGTTGCGGAGAGTGTCAGTAGTTTTGAGAATCTGGCCAAGAGGCTGGGATTATGAATAAGTCAACCATTGAAATTGCCAAAAGATTGGGTTCCTACTTGTCCAGTAGAGGATCCGCAAGCAAGCTCCGTGAAGAAATCGAAGCGAGCAATGGCGGTGAACTTGATTTCAAAGATGTCTATTCAGTGAGCGACTCTTTTGCTGACGAATTTTTTGCCGTTTTGGTCGAGGAGCATGGACCTGATTGGTTTGCCGAAAATCTGAAAGTTACTGGCTTGGCGACCGATCTCCGAGAAGTTGTTCTACGAGCGATTGCGCTTCGCTGCGAAGATCTCTGTGAATGCAAATAGTCCGGCGTCAGGATTCCTTTGGCTGCATTCTAACGTATTGGTTTCGCAACTATCCGGTCAGATCTGATTGGCTTACAAGGGTACACCTGTCTCTGGTCGCCCCCCGTGCGTTCGGAATGAACGAAAAAGATTCTTAACGATGGATTAGTGATCATCCTACATTCTGCGTGTCCATACTCTTAGGCGACTGGGCTTCAAGTAATACCAATCCGCAACCTTCTCATACGTCGAGTATGCGAAGTTCTTAGTGTAACCAATCCTGGCCTGAGACCAATCCGCAATATGCAGGCCGCCGTGATATTCACGATGTTCCAATTACTCAGTACGGCGAATTTCACTACGAGTTTGTGGGCGATTTTGTTACTTGACGCCAAAGTCTCCAGACGTCCGAATCCGCTCGCAGTCCTTGCGAACCTGCGGATTGCTCGCCGACCAATTAGGGCGCTTCGGCTCGCCCTGGGGCTCTGCCTCTCGATGCAACGCTTGAGACTCAGGAGCTTCACATCGCGCAAGCAATTGGACCCTGCCGAAAGGTGCTCTCCGATAAATCGCAGTCCGCCGCGGATCGGGCAGTTGCTCTGTGTTGGATCGGCCATCTAGTTGCCGATGCACATCAACCCTGCCATGCCGGGAGTCTCTATATGGAAGGAGTCTTCGAGAAGAAGGATGGAGACCGAGGGGCGAATAGTATTCCGACCAAGCAGCGTCAGAACATGCATGCCCTATGGGATCAGATCCTAGGTGAGGATTTTGCGTTGCGGACGATGCGTCGAAGGTATGCTGAGATCGTCACTAGCTCGGAGCTTCGTGCCATAGGCGAGCAAGCAGTTGGGGTTTCCGGTGGCTTAGATCCGCAGGTTTGGCTTGAGGAGAGTCGCAAGGCGGCTGTTGAGCACGTTTATACGCAGGAGGTTTTGCAGTCGCTGAGCGTTG
>JBJONT010000466.1:0-3940 GCA_046051705.1 Planctomycetota bacterium
TAACGACTGTATCTCCTCTGATGCCATACCCGGGACCACACCCGCTGACTCGATCAGATCCACGACCTCCTTGTAGGGAATCTGCTCAATTGCAGTTCGCGATAAATGCCGAATGTCGGGCCGACTGTCTTCGATGTGACTAGTAAAAAACACAACCTGTGGCTGAAATTCGATCGCTTTGGTCTCCAGCATGCCCAGACGCTGCAACACACCGTGCGCTCCAACCGAGAAATTCAGTATTTCGTAACGCTCGAATTCCTTTCCTCCCCAGTCCTTGTTGAGCCGTTCCTCAAGTAGCGTTTCGTAGGAGTCTTCCACGTCCACCCCACGAGCCATACTGATCGATCCCCCTAACAACGCGATTCGCATGCTCTGCGGCAAGCGTTCCGATGTGTACTCTTTGTCTCGCATTCCCCACTGATTCGTGCGAAACGGCTTGTTGTTGCGAACGATATCCAAGTTCGGAACAAGCTGCGTTCCCATCAAGTCATCATCCTGCATCTTAGGAGCATTACGCCCTGACTCTTGCTGATCCCCGGCACCCTTGCTCTGCGATTTCCGCGAATACAATTCGTAAAGCCGAAAATTGAAGTCATTCACGTCGTTGAGCTGCTCGTAGTACCCCTGAAATTGCATCGCATCATGCTTCTTGTTGAGCTTCTGCACCCGCAACTCGGACAACATCGTCTGAGCAAAAGCAGGTAACAATGCCACCCCTTGACTTGTCCCCAACACCGCTAGAACAAACATCGGAACAACCGTGCGAAGCGCCGCGCGTGCAAAGCTCTTCCCACTGGCTTGCTGCTGCAACGCCGTTTGAGCCCCACCCAAACGATCACGCAAGAAAATGATACTTGTCAATATCGCAGCGATCGCGGATATGCCCGCGACAACATCTACCCACCACAGGCGACTGCGAACCACAAGATTGAACCAATTCGACATCGATGGACTGATCCAAATCGACCATAACACCGACATCACGACGAAAACTAACGTCGCCTTCAAACCATGCACTGCAATCTCGCGAACCGTCGCCCGCTTCTGAACCAGCGACCGCTTCCTGCCATACTTCGCTTCAATCAGCGAACTACCAAGTACCAATACAGCTAGCGAACTCCAGAAAAAGATATCCGTCGAAGATAAAAACCAAGCTCCACGCAATCCAAACCATTGGCACGAGTGAAAGAACCAAGTAGCCAAAAAGCCAATCAAGGTGGCAATGCTTATCTTCGCAGTATTACCCAAGCTTCGCATCCGAAAAATCGCTGGATAATAGACAACCTTCTGGATGAAATCCTTCCAGTAAATATTCACTCGCCGCCAGTAGTCTGTAAATCCAGTCGACAAAAAGTAATGGTCCATCGACCTTGGCAAATGAAAACCAAACAAATGGAGAATCCCCACAATCATGTGGAACTGCCCAGACAACCGAATGATCAACAAGTAGTTCGATACCATGTACTGAAGCAACCCTCGAGAATTCTTAATCGTCTCAGGAGTCTCTATCCAGTTGTAGTCGATGTATCGATAAACAAGCAGATGCAACACACCAACCAACATCCAGTGAACACCCTGCTGATACGTTCTATACTCGCTCCCCGTGTAGTAATTCCTCCATAACGCGGTGTAGTCCACCGGCGGAAACAAAGGAAAAACAACATTGGGCAACAGAAAGAAATATGCCAGAGCATGCCTCCAGCCCGTCGGCGCCTTGCCATGCTTCAAATCAAACAAGTAGATGATCATTCGAAAAAGAAACATCGACCACAAAATCGGCCAGACTGCATCCGACCAAGGCAGCGATAAACTCGATGCTCGCAAATAGATCAACCCGCCGACAGTGAGCAACAGCAAGACGATTCTCACCCATTGAGAAATCGGCAATCTCGCTAATCCAATCAACAATACACTGATCGCCGACAAACATACAGCATCCCGCCAACCCAAAATCGTCACATACGCTACCAAGGACAGAAGAATGAAGAACTGGAGGCGTAAACTTGCTGGCAACAGAAAGTGAATGACAAAGCCGGTCGCAGTCAACAATAAAAACGGACCGAAAAACGCTTCATGCTCCAATTGAAACCGGCGGCAAATCCACGTCAAAACCACCATCTGAAAACATATAGCAATAAACTGAACACTTCCCGCACGGTCCTTGAATATCTCCCAGACGCGACGCATACCCAGAAAGTGATCAGATAAACACCCAAGAACTACTAGGCCAAACCCAACCCACATGCGAGCACGAAAAATCGATACTGCCAACAAAGCAACCGACCTCGAAGCCCCCATATCCAGAAGCCAACGTCGCAAGTCACCACCCATACCGCCGACCATACCACCAGGAAGACCAGTGGCCAGCAATGCCAACCCCAATGCAATGACACTCAAGGAGAGGATTGCAATCGCAGATGGCAATTTTAAAGATGTCGCTTCCGCCTCTTTCTTCACGACCGTTGTCGATACCATCAACAGCACTCCTTAAAGCCCCATCCAGCGAGCGATCAGATTTCGCTGCAAATCGGATGTACCTGAATAAAGGGTGCTTGCAACACTATCGCGTAAAGCCCGCTCCACTTGATGGGTTGTCAGTATCCCCCAACCACCCAAGGTCCGTACCGTGTCGATCGCGGACTCCATCAATGACTCACTGACGAACAGCTTCGTAATCGCAGCATCCAGCGATACGCTGCGCGATGACTCCAACTTGCAAGCCGTTTGATACACAAGAAGCCTAGCCGCCTCCAACCGCACCTTCATGTCCGCTAGCCGATGCGAAACCGCTTGAAACTTACCTATCGCCTGCCCAAACTGCTTGCGCGTTTTCGCATGCCGCGTGGCTTGATCAAGCAACCTCTGCATCGTCCCTACATGGATCGCTCCCAACAACCCTCGCTCCCAATCCATCGACTCGGCAAAAATCGCTGCCCCTCCCCCAACCTGACCCACAATCCGATCTGCAGGGACGAAACAATCACAGAACTGCAACTCTCCAAAAGGAACGGTTCGCAATCCGGACTTCTCCAGGTTCGGGCCAACCGTCAAACCTGCAGAAGGTATATCAACTAGAAACGCCGTGACTCCCCCGAAATATCCTTTAACCGGATCTGTCATCGCATACATCAAAGCAACATCAGCAATCGGTCCATTGGTCGCTAATGTCTTTGTGCCATTGATCACAAAGCCCCCATCGCTCGCCGTGGCTGTGGTTTTCATCGCAAAAGCATCTGAACCCGTTTGAGGTTCAGTCATGGCATTTACGGCAATTAGTTTTCCTGAACACAAATCGGGTAAGAAACGCTCCTTGAGAAACTCACTCCCATGCTTCCATACCGGCACAACGCACGCGAGCAAATGCGCAGTGATCGAAAATGCAAGACCGCTATCAGCACAACCATGACCTAAACCTTCAAGCACCACTGCCGTCGATAAAGGATCATAGCCCTTTCCGCCGTACGCTTCAGGAACAGGTAACCCCTGCATCCCCCATTGCCCACAGCGATTCCACAACTCGCGCGAAAACTCCTGATCGCGATCCCGCTGGGATACGTCATCTGCAAGATTCTCCCTGGCGAACGCACAAGCCGCATCGCGCAACGATGTATGATCCGACGATAACGAAAACAGAGACATGAGATGCTCGTCGCGCCCGTCTAACCGACTGGCTGCAACGATTCCGCTGCTTTCTGCAAACCGTGGGTCTTGCACATCCGCATCGCATGCAACGCTTCGCTCTTGTGCACATCCTCGGAGAAAATTCGACCAGCAAACAAATCGATCATCCCTTCACGATGCCTATGATGATGAACCAACATCGCAAACGGCAACGGATGATCCCAGAAAACGTCGACCAGATCCTGGATGATATCTTGAGCCTGACCAGTCTTGCGTTGGTACTCTTCAAACGGATTTCGCGTTTGATTCCGCTCACCTC
>JBJONT010000467.1:0-15568 GCA_046051705.1 Planctomycetota bacterium
CAACAACAACTTCTTGATGCTGTTACTGACTCCGCAGGCTATGATGGAGAGGAAAGATCATGTGTGATTCGCACAGCAATGGCGGTAACCGAGGGGCGTCTAGATGAAGCCACGGTGTTAACACGGGCTGGCGCATCATGGAAAATTGACAGCCAACCATTTCGAGATGAGAGTGATGCAATCGCTGCCTTCACAAATATGGTGGGAGGTTATCTCAATGCCGCTCGACACGGTGTTATAGAATTAAATCGCCAGTTTGCTGCATCAGAAGGCGAAGGATGGACTGTTACTAATTTCTTCTCGGATCATGGCGGAGAGTTGACCGAGGAGGAGCGAAAGAGCCTTGATGCCTTTGGCTTTTCTCCCCGTGGGAATTACCCGCTTTTCCCGTTCAATCAAAACGCTATCCGTCAGATTATGGAGAACAACCTCAAGGTTGGGGGCAAATTTCAGTTTAAGCCACGTGCGTTGAATAAGGTAATTCGCCGAACAATAGTTAATTACCGAAAAATATGGTTAAATGGGCAATTCCCGACGCCTAAGTATGAGAATTTTACCCGAAGCAAGAAACTGGGTAACGATGTGAACCTGCATCTCAACCGGACAAGCGAACCTGATCGAACTGGAGCGTTGCTAGGTTATTGGGGTAATTGTCCACAGACACTTGCTAAAGCGGCGGCCTTATCCAGTGAAATTTACAAGGTTTTTTCTATTCCGCCAATCGATTGGGGAGGTGTCATTATTGAGAATCCGCCACCACCAGAGACACCAGTTATTGACGATGTTATTGTTACGCCCCCGCCTCCTCCCCCTACCCCCGAACCCATTACCCCTCCGGAGTGGAAGGAGTGCCTAGATACATGGCGAGACAATCGGACTATCCCTCAAAATAGAGCTGCGAGGTTACGGACATGGATCGGCGAGGCCATCGAAGCGTGGATCGATATCGATTCACTTGTTTTGCGAGACATTGGTTACGATCTCAAATCGTTGATTTACCTTCCATATGCTAAAACTGGGCAACCTGAAGTTCAGAAATTCCATCTCGTCACAGCAACAGAAGCACAACTCGATAATCCGGATGCAGGGCCGCGATTTTTCTTAACAATCGAGGCGATAATCCGCTTTCACGAGCGCAGAAATTGGAGCTACGAAGGGAGCGAGATTGACTGCGCACGATACGCAAACTTTATCGAACGCTTGGCCAATGAAGTGACAACGCACTTACGTGTAGTGGGACCAAGGAAACTGCGAAACGACAGCATTCCCCCACTGGTCCATTCTCTCATGTTGGGCGCCCGAATCCTCAATCTGGAAAAATCTTCATCTACAAAATTTGAGGATATGATCGAAGCTTTGTTTGATGTTGGGCCTTCACCAAACCTGACGCCGCGTGGTCAAACAACAAAATGGGAAGATTTAAAGCATGCGGCAACACAATCACGTTCCGAGATGAGGCAGTTGCTTCTAGATCATGTGGCCGCACGGCAAGGCGGAGCGGCCACCGAACATGCAATCGATGCATCAGTCCTGATCCCTGCACTACAAGATCTAAGAAAGCAGGACTGGAAGATCGACGAAGCGGCGGACCTTAGTTGGCGCGAATCCCTAACTCACAGTCGGGAACACGTGCTGGCGCTGAGGTCTCGTCTTCCCTTAATCATAAATGATGAAAAGCGCACAGCACAAGAATGGTTCAAAAATATTGAAAGCGCGTTTGGCGAAACATTCAACATGGATGATATCGCTGAAACAATGCGAAGCGCAATCAGGGAGGCATTGGATTGCGGTGCGTTTCGTCATAGAAGTTCTGCCGACCCTAAATTGCTGCGTGATCTAATCAGCACAGCTAGACAAATGAAGGTTAAAAGCTGTTTCGACGATGCGAGAGCAGCAATCGAAGACGATCAAGCATTTGGCAAGATGCTCTCTGCTCTCGCTAAATTGGATGATCGCGTGATGGCTAAATCGCGTGAGTTGGTTGATGAGTTCGAGCGATTCTTAGAAGAAACGGGTAAGATTACCGAGGCGAAACTCGTGGGTGCTCCTGATCCAAGTGAGTCAGCTAGTCTTCTCGTCAAACAACTGGAAAATCTTGAATCAAACTGGAAACAAATTGCCGAAAAAATTAACTCATGAGCACCCTGATAGATCGTTGCAGAGAATTGATAACCCAGTGCACCCGATTGAAGACGGTCAATGCAGATGCTGAATTGTCACAGCAAATAGAGACTCTCGAAGCCAAGGCTGCCCGGTTAGCAGATATGAGTCGCGAGGCGCTCAGAAACCTTTCAACGCTTTTGGAAGGCGGACTTCTTGACGAAACCCTAAAGAGCATCTCTGCGAAGCTTGGGGGATTTGACGACCGTCTTGCCAAAGTCCTTGGGAAGGCACGAGATGCCCCTGGAAAGCTAAAGGACGACCAAACGTGGGCAACGTTTGAGCGTCTGGCTCAGGATTTGGAACGTGATCTTACCGCTATCCTCCGCACCCAATGGAGAGGATTTGTGGATGGTCGAACACAGAATCGCAGTGAAGTGTTTTCGGCCTTCCGTGGATTAACTCAATGTCGGGATGCGGTTGATAAACTAATTCAAAAAGAGAATCTGGCAAAAAGCAGGAGGGATCAACTTCCCGCAAGTGATACCGACATCAAATTCATCATTGAAATTGGCGACTCAATGACTGCCCTGATCAACGGACTCGGGATTGATGGAGAACCTAAGGAAATGATCGACTTCCTGAAACTGTGTGCATCAGGCGATGGGGTTTGCCTGAGTGCGTTAACCGATGAAAGATTGGAGTGGTTGCGGGCAAAAGGATTCGGAGAAAGCTTACGAATCAAAGGATGATGAATGAAAAACTTCTACTAGATTTTCTCGGGGACCTTGAGCGGGCGGAATCTCGATTGCTTGGATGGGGGCTTGTCGATGGCTTTTTCAGCGAAAGAGAGTTGGAAGATCTGGCAGAAGCCTTTCTTTCTAAAGAGAATGCTTACTCGATTTTTGATTCGGGGCGCAAATTCCTCCGAACAATGGAGGATAAGGGTCTAATTTTCTCCTGGGTCGCAAATGGGATCGAACCCCGGTATCGAACCCGCATGGCCGAGACGGTGCGCCTAATGTCCGGACTGAGACAAATCTTCCCGAAGCACGTGAGAAGGCCCGGAGAATGGCAGACCGCGCCATCATTGGTGTCTGACTTCCGGTTTCTTAACCGACCCCGCCAGTATCCCCAGCGAAACCAGTCGCCATCGAATTGGTTACCTACCTGGTCTTCCGGAACTACACTGTCACCATTGCAGGTAGAGGCCATGTCTTCACTCTTAAAGAATTCAGATGGTGAGTTTTTTGATCTTTCGGGGTTTCAGGTGCGTGCGACTTCACGAATCCTCGAGGAAGTTAAATCAGAGAAGATTTCTGCAAGCATGGTATGTGCAGGCACCGGTAGCGGAAAGACCTTGGCGTTCTACCTACCTGCACTCACCCACCTTGTGGGCCTTATCGAAAGCGACGCTTCGAATTGGGTGCGCGCCTTGGCGATCTATCCCCGCAATGAACTTTTAAAAGACCAGGTTAGTGAGACTCTTTCGCAGACTCGCAAGCTTCGACCTGCACTGGTTGCGAAGGGTAAGCGCCCTCTGAGTATCGGTACCTTATTCGGGCCAACTCCAAAAGATGCCTTTGAGGCAGGCAAGAAGTGGCGAAAGCGTGACATAGATCCTTGCATCTGCCCGTTTCTGATTTGTCCCGTTCCCGCTTGTGGTGGCGAACTAGAATGGCGAGATGACGACCGGAAAGTCAGTCACGAGAGACTGAAATGCCGAAAGTGCGAATGCATTGTTGATTCCACGGAGGTCATTCTGACTAGAAAAAGGATTCAGGAAGAACCACCCGACATTCTTTTCACCACAACCGAGATGATGAATCAACGTCTCACGGACTCATGGATGTGGAAATTGTTCGGGGTCGGGACACCACCCAACAAGAAGCCCGCATTTCTACTGCTTGATGAGGCTCACACCTACGACGGCACCCATGGAGCGCAGGTAGCCTACTTCTTGCGCCGCTGGTTGCAGCGATCGCGGGGGAAGCCTCACGTTGTTGGCCTCTCTGCAACCTTGATGGAGGCCGCAAGTTTCTTCGCGAATCTTACGGGAATCCCGAGAGGTTCTGTCGAGGAAATCTCGCCCGAACAGAAAGAACTTAAACCGATTGGGATGGAATACTTGTTGGCTCTCCGGGGAGACCCGGTAAGCGGGGCGAGTCTTCTTTCTACATCGATCCAGGCTGCAATGCTGATTCGCAGGACTTTGGATGCAAATCAACCGTCCATTTCCAATGGTGTATACGGAAAGAAGGTATTCCTTTTCACCGATGACCTGGACGCAAACAACCGCATGTTCTTCAATTTGCGGGATGCAGAGGGTCAGAACAGTTGGGGTAGACTTGATCCAGCACGGCACCCAAAGGGATCGCTTGCCAATCTGCGGTCGCCGAGTGGGCAGAATACAAACGATGAGGAACGTCGATTTGCTTTTGGTCAATCATGGAGGCTCCCTGCTTATATTGGCCATCAATTCGATCCGGTTGTTCTGGTTCCGATCGACCGGGTAAGTTCTCAGGATAGCGGCGTTTCCTCTAACGCGGAGATCATCGTGGCAACCGCCTCGCTCGAAGTTGGTTTTAACGATTCCGCTGTAGGGGCGGTGATTCAGCACAAGGCACCTCGTGATCCCGCTTCGTTCCTGCAAAGGAAGGGGCGTGCAGGACGTAAATTGGAGATGCGTCCATGGACAGTCGTAGTCTTGTCAGACTTCGGTCGCGATCGCTTGGCCTATCAGGGTTACGACTTGCTTTTCGATCCGGAGTTGCACCCCCGTGAACTTCCTCTGGGAAATCGGCATGTGCTAAAGATGCAGGCGGTCTTTGCCTTCATGGATTGGTTGGGAAGTGTATTAAGCAGCAGCGGACATGTTTGGAGAGACATCAGCCAACCAGCGCAAGGCTCCAAGAGGCAGACGGAAATTCTTGAGATTGTGTCCCGAGTTTTAGCAGGTGAAGACGAGTTACAACGCCTCACGGATTGGCTGAAGTATTCTCTCCACCTGAATGACGAAAATGTGCTTGCCCTCCTTTGGGAGGCTCCTCGAGCACTCATGACGTCCGTAATACCAACCCTTAAGAGACGTCTCGAATCGAATTGGGAAAATGGTCGGGAGCAAAGTCAGTTCTGGAAACCACTACCTGAATTCATCCCGTCGACTCTCTTCGACGGATTGAATCTTCCTGAAATTGAGGTTGAGACTTTTCCATCATCAGCGGCTGCTGCTGCAGGGGAAACTAAAATTTCGGCCATGAGGGTAGATCACGCTCTTCGCGAGTTTGCGCCTGGCCGAATTTCGAAGCGGTTCGGAATTGAGAATAGCTTCTCTCGTCATTGGGTGGCCTTAGATCCCCAAGGTCCAGCAGAACAAGAAGTCGATTTGTCAATTGTTCTCCAGGATGACAAGTGGGAGTCGATTGGTGATTTCTCATATCTCGATGCGGCAGGAAGTATTCAGACGATTCGGACTATTCGGCCGTATGTGATCCGTGCAGCGCATGATGCTCCGAAAAGTGTCAAAGATTCATCTAATGCATTTCCGGAATGGAACTCGCAAATTCAAGAACCCTTCGACATGAGTGCTGGCATCAGCATCGACTTGCCCACGCCCACGTGCTGGGATGGCGTCGTTCGCGAGATTCGGTTTTTCGTTCATAGTCAATTTTGCCCCGCTCGAATTCGCCGATTCACCCGAGGTTCAAACGCCAGTATTCTATTGGAAGATGGTAGCGTAAGTGAAATCTCGAGCACTTACTCATTGGACGGGAAACAGAAAATCGCATTGGGTTTTGCGTTTGAGGCGGACGCCATCAGAGTTCGTATTTGTCCTCCAAAGGAGTGGCATCTGGTCAAAGGAGATAGTCAGTTCAAGGAAAAGTTACCAAGCCTTAGAACCGCTCGCTATCGCTGGTTAGTGAGCAATGACTCCCTGCTGAAGGAAATCACCAATGTATTTGGGCGAAAGTGGATCGCCGAAATCAGCCTGTAAGCCATCGTAGCCAATGCGATTGTTCTCAATGTGACTCCTGAAGAGGCATGGGCGTCCATTCGGTCCGGGGAGGCGGAGATCAACTTCACCAACGCTCTTGACGTTCTTTTTCAAACGATTGCGCACGATGAAGATTCCGAGGCACCGGTCGCCGAGTCAAAACGATTCGAGGAGATTCGTGATTTCTTTGTCACACCTGAGATTCTTACCAGGCTTGACGAAATTGTCCCTGTCCTCTGGGCACCGATTAACGAGGAAGAGTGGCACCCATGGTTGACCGAGCGCTTCATGGCGACTCTCGGTGCAGCATTCCGCGAAGCCATCCAACAGATATGTCCAAACGTTGATGCTGATGGACTGCTGATCGATATTGATCCCGGAGTGAAGGATTCGGGATCTACCGGGAATGATGATGGTTTTGGCGATCTCTGGATCAGTGAAACTGAACCCGGTGGTGGCGGAGTCATCGAACGCCTTCTCCCTGAGATAGCCGAATCGCCACGGAGATTCCTGGATCTCATGAAGAGCGCGTTGGCCGCTGGAGACTACGAACAAGCCGACCAAGAATTGAGTCGATTCATTGATCAACTAGTGGCACCCGAGACTAAGTCCGAGAAACTGGTTGCTGCGGTTGACCGGGTTCGGAGTAGCAATGGGCTTGAAGAACGCGCTAAGAGCTTTGATTCGCTTAGGGCACTCATGGTCAAATCAGGATTTGTCACCAGTCACGTTGTCATTGCTGCGCTAAACTCCAGAATCCTAAAGCCGGGAAGCAACCCTAATACCGATGAACTGACTTGGAAACTCACGGAATCCTGGCGCTCTGCGGAGGGACGGCTTGGCATCGAAGTAGATGCCCGTTCTCTTGCATACGCAAAGAGCGCTTCCAACGACTTGGATACGGCCCTAAGTGCTCAAGCACTGCCGCTTGCTATGGGACAAGATCAGCGAAATTGGCGATTCAACGCAATCTACGGTCTTCTCTGGCCCCGGGGATCCCAGGCTCGAAATCAAGCCCTTAGCTTGAGGAACCCGTTTGCAACGATCCCAGAGACCGAGCGGTTTCTTGTTCTGGACGCGCTCGAACCAAGCGCTTCTCCCGTCGAATTCCTTAGTGAGGGGTGGCGAAGGAACATCGAAGGAAACCTTGTGGTAGACAGCCGTGCACGAATCTCATGCGGCCTTGGCGAACTTGTTGACTTCAAGAGAGCGCTTTTTTCCCTGCTTGCGAACCCACTCGATACCGGATTGCTACTAGTCTACCCCCGATTGCGGGGTATTGCTCGTGAACCGGACAGATGGGTGGTCGATATTGAAGTCATCGTTCCTGGTTCAAATGCGGAAACTGAAACTGAGATCGATTCAGATGATCAAGCGTTATCACAGTCTCGACTAATTGTGAAGTCTGCTCAAGGTAACCGAGAGGAGGTCAGGGATCTACTGGAGAGCATCCTGGCAGTGGAACTCCTGTCGCCAGGAACCGAATTGTGGCTCGTATCGCCTTGGATCACTGACGTGCCGATACTGGACAACCGTTCTGGAAGTTACTCCGGCCTCGATCCGGCTTGGCCGAAACGATATCTGAGCCTGGCCGAACTTTTTGGCAATTTGCTAGAGCGTAGTCCGGACACAAAGATCTGGGTGGTAACGCGACCCAGCGAGGACAGTTCTACCGCGCGATTCTGTGAGCGACTCAGAAATATTGTGGGTTTAAGCGGGAACCTTGACAGGCTTAGTTTGAACGACAGACGCGAAAACCTTCACACCAAAGGACTGATTGGCGACCAGGTTGCACTTTCGGGTTCGATGAACTTCACGCATAACGGGATTTCGGTATTGGAAGAGACTGTGCAGTTCCAAATCGACGAGCAGACGGTCTCTCAGTTTCTAGTGAGCTTTCACGAACACTACGGCCATTCTGCGCCGGACTAGAATAAGCCTATTAAATTTATTGCCATGCCTATAAGCGATTGGAAAAGCGAGGATGCCGAGTTCCTGAAGCAATTTTACTCAGGGGGACAGGACTGGACTTGGGAAGGGATCGAATCGAAACAGACCAGCGCACTCTGCCATGTTGCAGACTGGCTTGCAAATCTCCCTGTGCCCGGCAGGCATCCTATTGCCCTGCCAGTCCGAAAAGAAGGTCGATCCTCCTGGGTCGCCATTGCTTTTTCAGAAGGCCAGTGCGAAGAATTGCGTGAACTGCTCAACGCATTCGTTGGTCCGATTTGCTCAAGTTTCTCAGGAAGCAGAACGAAGATCGATCCAGAGAATAAGCGCCACCAAATCACCGCCGCTTGGGCAGGGGGTGCGCGATTTTTTGATTTCGAGGCGCTTCCGAGCAACCAAGAGCAGATAAATCGTCTAAGGAAGTCACTGGCAGATATGCTCGGAGTTCTCAAGCGCCGACCTGCCCTCAACTCCGGAATTATCAGGACCACAGAAGGGTTACTCCGAGAGTTTCGTGCCGCTCTCGTGAACCAAGATCAAGTTGGTGCCGAGAAATGGATCCAGAAGATTAGGGATACGGGGCGACTGAGCGCGGAGAATCTCAGGTTTCTCAAGATCGAGTTTTATGCCGCTTTTGGAATGTGGCGCGACATGTGTCTAGGCTCTGAGTGGACTCTAATTCTCAAGGGGCGTAGACCTAAGAGGACAACAAGTTTGATGATCGAGGCATTGTGGCAGAACTATTTCCAAAAGTCGTTGGCTGAAGGTTTGGTAGAATCTGCGATGGATCAGATGCGAAAAAGAGTCTTACCTGATAGCAGGCCACTCTTTCGATCTACCAGAATTGAGCTTAATCCTGCTTGCGCATTAACCTTCTTGCTTGCCGCTGCGTGCGATTCTCCACCTAGGAACGAACAGGCAAAGATGCTACTGGATAAAATCCCTGAAGGATCGGAAGAACTAAAATTCGCGAAGTTAGTCTTCGCAAAAATGACTCCGCCGGAGAAAAGCGAACCCAATCGAGATGCTTCAGATGCATTCGCTCTAATTTCCTCGTATTTACAGAGAGATGAGTATGACCGCGCATGGGATTTGCTTTTAGATGCCGAACCTGGGGTGACTAGAAGTAGATTAATGCTTCAATGCGTGTATGAGTTTCAATCTCTTGAGTCGGCGCAAATCGTATCGGAAACTGTGTGCTTGCTGAATGACTCCGAGCGCTCCAAATTATTTTCAAACCGGATTAGTAAGGCATACTGGGACGAAATTCAGTCGCTTGCCAAAGACAACTCGGGAGCACAATCGTGGGAGGAATGGCTAGATGCCGTGGAGTCAGGAGAAAGTCCTTCATCCGCATCACAAATTGCGCGCGCAGCCATAGGAAACTGGAATCTGGAGGACTATCGAGTCCCATCCGAACGGATCAGATCTCTTGGTTTGCAGATAGAGAAAGTAGCAAATTCTGTTGGCAATTTGGCTCTACGTGATTCTGCACCTTATATTACCGAGTTTTTCTTGCCGGATTCCTCGCCACAACCACACTTTCTTCCGATCTATCTAGGCATCCTCAATGCCATCGCTTTCTCTGACCAAATTTCCGGTCAGGATTGGACGATGATCGAGACGCTTGCTACAGCTATTCTCGAAACGGGCCCAACCCAAAAGCAATACTCCGACATGGTCGATGCTTTAATCGTTGTCTGGGAAATGCGGGCAGAAGTGAATCGCCTTGGCTGGGTGATGGATCAACTCGATTCGCTAATTGCAGGACCGAACTTGGATGAAGGCGCCAGGAGTAAGTTATTTAATGAAATCTGGAAGAGTTGTTCTAGATTTGCTCGACGAATTGATCCTGATATTCGCCATTATTTCGGCATTCTGTGCGATGACTTGAATAGTCGAGCAGAGTTTGAAGCAATTGGGTGGTCTTATGAAGAAACCAGTAATTCATCCGACAAGACGAACCAAGAGCAACTAATCTCAGAAAGACTCAATGGCCGATCGATTGGCATTTATACTCTTAATGAGTCAGCAGCTGTGCGTGCCGCCAATTTAATTGAGGGGATCTGTAGTAACGTAAAAGTCCGCCTAAGCCACGACCATGGTGGTAGCGATAAGCTCAAGGGCATCGCGCGCGATTCAGACTATCTGATCGTAGTTACTCAGAGCGCGAAGCATGCGGCAACAGATTTCATCAAAGCACAGCGGCCAAAAAACGCAAATGAACTGATCTACCCGAGTGGACGAGGTGCGGCCAGCATAGTCAGCGCGCTAAAGCATGCTATCGCATCAGAATCCGGTTGAATAGCTGTTCCTCTAGATCGAAATAAATTTTACGAAAGACTACGTCAGAGAGTCGATTTGCTCAAATGGTAAGGCGATCATAGGCATTAACGCCAATTTTGACGAAGTTTAAGAAGCAAATAGTTCGCAACCAACTGACAGTCCTTGGGCGTGTTCTGCACTTCATTCCACTTCCTAGAGACTCCTCCCCCAAATTCCCAAAAACCACTGGTCCAGGCGCAATGCTCGCGAATGCCTTCGACACACTCCGCGAAAACATTTGCCCTAGGTTGGTGCGTCTTAAGATGACGATCATAGGCAGCATCCATGATGTAGCCAAGACTGGTAATGCCAACTCCGTGCGAAAGTCGTGATTTCCGGGGCGGAAGGTTCCACGCCTCCGGAAATGCTTTCGTCACGCATTGCCAGAATTCACAGACACAATCAAACATTCTTTGCTCTCTATCTTCTTCAGAAGATTCTAGGGCCACTCTGTAAAGAGACCCATCATTTAAGCTGCTTGATAGCATTCTCAGAACTGAATTGTCTTGAATATAACCATCAGGTGCAGTAGGTGTCTTGATCGTTTGGTAAAAAGGAGACTCTGGTCTTTGGTTCAGTTTGTGAAGAAGGACGGATGGGGATCTCTTCTGCTCTAGAGAACGCGAAAGAATCGCGCCAGTTCCGGGAAGCAGTTCGTAGATCAAACCTTTGGGAAGTGGTTTCGTCGAATTAACCAGAATGAACTGCTCTCGTTGCTCGTGCTGATTGTTTGCAGCAAATGCAGTTACAAAGACTGGAAATGAATTTACCCGCGCATCACGAAGGGCAGCGCTGCGTTGCTGCCCATCAACAATCCATCCAGGTTTGGAGTGGGAGACCGTAGGAATGGGAATTTCAAGTATCCCAGCTTGGCCGGCACCAGTAGTAGGTCCTGCTTCATGAAATCGAACAGTTTCATCAAATGCGATCACGATCGCGTTCGGAAGCATGGGATTATCTGATTCTAGATAGTTGCGTATCTCAGCAATGTGAGATTGAACTTCCGGTCTTTGATAACCTACCAATTCAAAATCTTCACCTCTTCCTATTCGTGAAATTTGAGCTATCGAGTGAAGCTGTTTTCCATCTATTGCAAAGGTAAAAAGAGTGTGATCTTTGCCTTGTCGAATTGCAATGCATGGTAGCCTAAGTGATTCGGTCATAATAATTATTAGTTTGGTCGAAGTTTGGAAAGTTTTTGATGTAATACAAATAGATTATGAAAGCCTCTGCGTCGGTTGCGATCTGCTCCCCTAAAAATGACAACATGGACACCTAATTGTCGGCAGATAGAACAAGGGCACTTTTCCCAAGGTCGTGCCGCAAGAGTATGACGATAGCGGTCTGAGTCATCTTTTTTACCACTCCATAGAGCTTCGTAAGTTTTCAACTCCTTGACCGCAGTATCTAATCTACCAACTCCTTTTGCGAAATCGATTACAGAGGACATACATGACCGTTCCATGCTCAGCGCTTCAGAAAGGTCAATCCTGCCAGCAAGAATATTTCTTTTCAATTGGGGATTCCCATCAACCTGCGGAATCCTTAATGCCGTGAATGCGCCGTCTGGTGTATGGTAATTATTCTTGTCATCCATGAAAGCTTGCTTGAGGGGGGCAGTGCTATCGAGACTGGCGACTCCATGTTTGGCAAAATCTTCAAAACACTCCAGTCGAGAAATTCCAAGCAAATGAATTCTGGTCTTGCTTTTGCGCACCGTTGAAATTTCTGCCAATACATCAAGAATTTCTCTTGTTTTTAGGGGAACTAAGCCTCCAACAGCAATATAGTCGTAACCCATTTTCTGAAGAGCCTCAACCGATTCTCTGTAACTTAGTGGATCCCAGCCTTGTGCTGCACCCATAGCAGTAAAATTTTCAAGCTGCTTCGATTTAATTTTGAATTCATTTGCTAACTCAATCGTCATTTGGTGCCTTCTCCGCCAGTCATCTGGGATTTCTTTAGAGAGATCAGTTTGGTATCCTAAAATCACGTGATCAAGGGAGATGCCTAAGTCAAAGTGACATTGGCCATAAAAATCGATTACCTCATCAACAGTGAACGGTGGTTCATCTTCATTAGCAAAACTAAATGAACCGCAGTCTCCCATGGCTTCCAGTTTTGGTCGTTGCGATGTCGCTTCTAGACGAAGAAATTTGTGAATTCCATTGTCCATCAGTGATCTCACTTGGCCGAAGTTGTATCTAGTACTTTTGTTTTTTCCATCAACTACAGCCTTGGATAACAACATTCCATCATAAGGAGGAACTTCAAGTGCTTCATGTGCATACTGCTGCGAGAGTTGGCGACTTCCATTGTAACTCCTTTGCTCAGTTACGAAATCGAACGAAGGATCAACAAGATCGTGGCTATCTGGGAAATAGAACTTCATCCTCGTTTATCTTTGAGATGATTTTTCCAAGTATTTGCGTACGAGGTAGTTTGCCAGTATAGAGTGGTGCTTAGGCACGTTCTGAAGTTCGTCATAACGCATGCCACCTAACTCATCCCATTTGCCTGAAGTCCATCGGCAGAAAGGCGCAATTAGTGACAGTTCCCTTTTGAACTCTTTCACGGAATTCGTTTGCAACCCACTGCCTGATGCAATAATTCGATCCATTAGCTTGCCCATTGAACGAATCCCTACTCCATGCATCAGTCGACTCCGGGAAGGGTGTAATCCCCAGGCCTCAGGAAACGTATCCCTGACAGCCGTCCAATATGAAACTAGAAGGTGCCAAATCGTATTATGGTCGCACTCTCCTGTTGCTATATTACGATATGGAAAAAAACAACCTGATGCTTGCGTCAAACTCTCTTCCAACATCTTTATCACAACAGTATCTGTCACCACACACTTGTTTTTCTGTGCGGCATCTGTGGACGAACGCTTAATTAACCCCTTGAATGGTGATGCGTCGTCACGATTCAATAAATCGCAGAGTGCAGATGGCACTTTTTTCATTACTAAATTCGCTGGTAAATTAGCGCTCATTTCAGGAAGCAATTCAGTAACCAATCCTCTTGGTAGTGGCCTCGAATTGTTTATCCTAAGAAACTGATCTCTTTGTAACTCGACATTGTCTGCTATGAATGCACATACCGGGACTGGAAAATCTTTTTTTACACAAAGACTTATCGCAAGAGCTCGTTGTTGCCCATCAACAATCCAAGCTGGTTTGTCACTATTTTCTTTTGGAGTAGGTATTTCGATGGTTCCAGAAATAGCAAGTCCATCGTTTGTTTTTGCACCCCTGCTCGACGTGAATTTGACTGAAGAGTTGAAAGACAAAATGATTGGGTGGGCTAGAATCATACCAGGGCTTTGCAGATACTCAGCAATCTCCCTAACGTGCTTACGCACTTCTGATCGCTGATATCCAAGAAGCTTGCCGTCATCATCTCTAGAAACTCTTGAAATCCCCGCTATTTCCAGCAGTTCGCTTCCCATAAGCGTGAGCAAAAAAAGATCTGCGCCAGAGGCTTGCGGGATGCGAAGCGCCTTGCGTTCTATTTTCTTTTCGGTTGTTCTCGGGGATTTTTTTGTGATTTTTTTCATATTCATTCTGGTTGAATTGATCTGTAGATGCGTTGAAATCGCTTTTGCTCACATGCCGATCCTTCGTCTCGCAATAACCGAAGTAGAGAAGATGCGCTCGTCCTAGAATTTTTTCTAGAATGCTTGCGAATGAATGCTGCAATCTGTTTGTCATTTAAAATCTTTCGGTCATATGATCGGGCTTGTTTTAAGCTAGTTGCAATGTTGTTCAAATAACTCTCGACCATAGAGGCGCTGATTTGTTCAGGCTTAAATTTTTCAATGATATGACGTAGCATTCTCGCGTTTAAAGTGGCTCTTGCGCCACCCACTAAATTTTCAAATCTTGCATCAATTGGCATCAGCGAACCATGTAAATCAGGCAGATGCCGTGTGCCCGCAGATATCACAAGCAGGTTGTCAGGAGAAGACAGCGATTCCCTCGCCAGAATAAGATCGTTTTTAACTACGGCGAGATATGATGTGCTTAAAGCAACAACAAACTTCGCATCAGGGTTTGCTGTCGCTAAATCCGCAATTGAGCCAACTCCTGTCTTTTTTCGTTGCCACTCGACACATAAATTCCACCAATCTATGTTTTGATTTTTGCTGTGGCCAATAGAGTCGCTATCCGAGTTTATGAACGTAGCAGAATAGTTTGGTATAGGCTGATCTACTGAAATAAGTCCCAACCCTGCCGACACTACCCACAACAGAGTGCACTCAGGTTTGACGGACTCTGCGGCAAGAACTTGCGCCCAGGCATCGCCAGCGTAACAATAACGTGCTGGAGTTAAGAATCCTGCCGCGTCTATCGCCTTGGTCCACCACGCAAATCTCTGACGAATGGTTCCAGTCCATTTTCTTAACATCAATGCATCGCCTGCAGAAACCCGCTTAGTAGCGGTGCAGTTAGCGATTAAAATTAATGATGCTGTAGAAGACATACTGTATGCGCAATAAATACAATAATTAGAATTTATTAGCAAGGAATAAAATGAGATTTTTAATTCGCGACGATCAAGCTAGGGAGACAATGTCGACTTCCCTGATTGCGCGAAAGGGCATAAATAGAGTAAAGAGTTTGAACGTTGCCTTAAACTCCGCTACAAAAGCACCGTCTACTTTGCGGCAGGGTTTGCCTGGGAGCAGAATCAGGGAGCAGAATACATCTTGGCAGCGGCGAAAGGCTTTGAAGATGCGTTCGTAGTCGGGGGTTGTCGCTGTCTAGGTTTTTGTGTATTTGAGCACATGATTGCTAGGGCTTTGGATTGTCGCTTTCTGCGACCCAGAGTGCCGATTTTGCTCAAGTAATATTTTTTAATGTGTAGTTTTTTTGAAGCCTTCTACGAAACGGCGATTTTCACATGGAAAAGAGGCATGTGCAGGCCTTGTTGCTCCTTGAAAGGTTCTTCTGGAAGTGGGATGAGCCCGCATAGGAGTGTTCGGAAGCGTTGGAAGGCTTTGCTCACGCGATCATACTCGGCGGAGAAGGTCGGTGGGTTTTGCCAATACCCCTTTTTGGCAATTTGCATGAGGATACCGAGGGGGTGGTGCTCTGACAGTTTACGGCGTTTGCTAAATGAGTGAATTTTATCCTGTCCCGGGGCTTTGATGCGGATGCACTGATTGCCAGTCAGCTCAATCGTGATCTTCTCCCA
>JBJONT010000468.1:0-9769 GCA_046051705.1 Planctomycetota bacterium
AAATCGCGAAACACGGTGTCGGTCTGCGCATCTTCATCCACAAACGGATTACGAACTAAGTCATGGTGCTGCAAAAATTCTTGTTCTGTCATCGATGATGTTTCGTCGTGTTGAGTAAGGAATCCCGGCCATCCAATACCCACACATCATCCTAGACATTCCCGACTTCGGCAATCCGTCATTCTCCGCCTCGCACACGCTTTGTATACCACCACAAAACCCCACTTCCGACCAACGCACTTATTGCGGATCCGACCAAAGTCCCAATCTTCCCGGCCCCCTCCAACACAGGAAACTCCTCCGAAGGAAACGCTAATGCGTTGAGAAATAGCGCCATCGTAAAGCCCACTCCTCCCAAACAAGCCCCCCCAAAAAACACCTTCCAATTCACCCCCGCAGGTAATCGGGTCAGCCCAAGTACCACCGCAATCCAACTGAACAAAAAAATCCCCAATGGCTTGCCGACCGCTAACCCTGTCGCCACCGACAGCGAAACCCCGCTGCGCAATGCCACCGGATCTAATTCCACCCCAGCATTCGCTAATGCAAATATCGGCATGATCACAAACGCTACCCAAGGATGTAATCCCATCTCCAACCGATGCAACGGGGAGTGACTTTCTCTAGCCAAAAAACGCAACTGCTCGAGATTCACAGGAACGACTTCATGGTCCGCCCCGTGGTTATGCCCCTGCCCTGCACCATGTCCCTGTCCTGCACCATGGCTATCACCTTGCCCCGCGCCCGAAGCTTTTTCAGAAACTTCTCCGTCCTCGTCCGCTTGAATTCGATCCCAGAAATCATGCATCACTTCCAAAAACGTCCGGCGTGCAATCCAAGCCCGAGCAGGGGTCATCAACCCTAAAGCCACCCCTGCAATCGTCGGATGAATCCCCGCTTTATAAAACCCTAACCATACCCCCACCCCAATCAATGCATACACGATCACCGATCGCACCCCAATCCGATTGCAAAATGCGACCAAACCAAATCCCACCAACGAAGCGGCAAGATACTCCCATGAAATCGAATCGGTAAACACCGTCGCAATCACCAACACCGCTAAGATGTCATCGACGATGGCCAACGTTAATAAAAAGATCTTCAGTCCAAACGGTATCCGGTCCCCAAACAACGCCAAAATCCCAACCACAAAAGCAATGTCGGTCGCCATCGGAATCGCCCAGCCTCGCTCCCCCTCCTGACCATACTGCATCGCATAATAGATCAAAGCTGGCGTCACGACCCCACCGATCGCTCCAACGATAGGTAGCAATGCCTTACGCGGATCGCGTAACTCACCACCCACCACCTCTCGCTTAACCTCCAAACCAACCACAAAGAAGAAAATGGTCATCAATATGTCGTTGACCACCAAATGCCCTAAGTCACCCTCGACCTTGAGCTTGCCAACCACCATTGCCACATGCGTGTGCCAGAATTCCTCAAAAGCATGATCCCAAGGACTGTTAGCTACCAACAATGCGATCAACGTACATAAAAACAAAATGATCCCACTTGTCGCTTCGATCTGCAAATAACGCTTCACGGGTACCAGCCACCGCCCGACCTTACCAACTGGAATCTTCTTGCTGCTTTCCACCGGTGTGCGTTGAACCATGTTCCAATCAACCTGACTCGCTAAAAAACCAAAGCCAATAATAGCCCTACTTCCAAACCAAAAAATTCTTTTTGAATTTTAAGGCCTTCGCCAAGCCTACAACCTCAAATCATTCAATGTGGCTCAAATCAATCCAAAAATGGTTAAACTAACTCGTCCGGCCCGCCAAAATTTCTACGAACGCACCCTTATAAAATCCTTGATATGCCCAGTCAAACGCTATTCCACTCTGACGACAACCCCCGACGCATTACCACGCGGTTGGCTAGCCTGCTTGCAACCGCTCTCGCATGCACGAACCTCTTTGTTTCGCTGAACTCAATGTTCCTCGCCCCAGCCTTCGCTCAAAATTCCGATCCAACTCCGAAAAAAAATTGGGTGGAATTCTCGGCTCGCGCAAGCGAAATTGATCCTCGAACGAAATCCTATCCCGACATCGATTTCCTTCTCGAACGCGATAAAAAGCCGACTGATCTTGGACACGCTTGCGTTCTCCCCCCTACATCAAAACCAAACTCCCCCAAAAAACAAAATAAACTTGTCATCTGGATGATGGGCCATAGCCCCGAACTCTTCCACTTTCTCGCCGATCAAGGCTTCCACGTGCTGCGAGTCCACTATGCCAACGGTTGGTTCAATCGCTTCGGCAAAGACCCCCACCCCGAGGATCCAATGGCGCTCGGTCGCATCCGCCTTGAAGCCGCCACGGGAGAAGACCACAGCCCTCTGGTCTCCATCGATCACCCTGACGGTATGCAAGAACGAGCTCGACAGTTCTTACTCTGGCTTCATCAACACGACCCTGACAGCCAGTGGAACCAGTTCCTCGACGAAAACTCCCAAATCCGCTGGGAACAAGTCATCATGTCTGGGGCCTCTCACGGTGCGACTACTTCCGCGCGATTCGCTATCCACCAACGCGTCGCACGCGTTGTGATGTTCTGTGGCCCAAGAGACCAATACGAGACTTGGCAATCACTCGACTCAGCTACACCTCGCGAACGCTTCTTCGGCTTCTCCCATATCCTCGATTCCGGCTGGTCAGGCGATCACTATTGCCGAAGCTGGGAACTCCTTGGCCTGAATGCCTATGGACCTATCGTCAACGCCGATACGCTCTCCCCTCCCTATGAGTTTTCTCGCCGGATCATCACCGATGCCAATGTCGATGGCGATGAGAAACGCGCCCATAGCTGTGTCACCCCAGGAAAAGCCGCAATCCGTAACCCAGATGGTTCCTTCGCCCACGCACCCGTCTGGAAATACCTTTTCACCCACCCTACCGAACTTACCGGATCCCCCTCCCCAACCGACCCCGATTGCACCAAAAACCATATCCCTACCCCCTAAACCAAGCACTCTCAACCTGCCACCTAACTTACACCTGAACCCATAAAAGCCAACTTGCGTATTTCCGACCTATCGCGTCCAATTATCACATATCAAGAAATCCATCCCAACCGACTAACCATCGACCTTCCACTATGAAACACACAACCACCCTCACCCTTGCACTTTTTCTGTGCGTCCCCTGCTACCTCGGATGCGACGCTGGATCTGTTTCAAAAAACAAACCGGCTGCTAGCCATGATCACGACCACGACCACGACCATGATCATGGCCACGGCGAACCAGCTAAAGCTAAAGCTGACGAACACGCTGGACATAGCCATTCCGAACACGGACCAAACGGTGGACACGTTGCGCACTTCGACACCAATCCAACCACCCACTTCGAATGGGCTCACGACGACGACAACCATTTGTTGACGGTGTACTTCGAAGACCTCGTCAGCGCCGGCGCCAAAATTGAAGCTGTCGAAGTTGTCATCACCTCCGGTGGAGAAGAAAAGAAGTACACGCTAGCTCCCTTGGACTCCGCCAAAATCGCTGGATCGGTTTTCCAAGCCAAGGATCAAGAAATGTTGACCTTGGTCGGCGCAAGCGGTGATGACGAGAAGGGCGTTCAAGCCCGACTCTACGTGACGATCGACGGTAAGAAAGAATCCTTGCTACTCAAAGACGATCACCACCATCACTAAACGATGGCACTCCAACACCATCAGACTGCCGTGTTTGAACCTATCTATCGCAAATTACCTCCGGGCACCTCCCCGGAGGTTGTTTTTTCTAAACTGTGCGAACTGCAAGGTTGCATCTGGCTCGATAGCGCACTTGCAGGTGATCCCAGAAGCGAATACAGCTTCATCGCCGCCGCACCCATCGATACCCTAGTCATCCGCACACCACAAGCGGACCCGCTTGCTACCGTCGACCAATGGCTCGAGCAATACAGAGACGATACTCTAGTATCCATACCTTGTGTAGCACAAGCAAACAGCGAGTCTCATCCGATACCATTCCAAGGTGGAATCGCCGGCCTACTTGCATACGAGTTCGGACGCTGCTTCGAAAAATACCCCGCACCCGAATTCGATGAACTCGAAACTCCCTTATGCTCACTGGGAATCTACGACGTTCTCTTCGCTTGGAAACACTCTCACGATGGATCAGAAGACCAAGGCTGGGTTTTCTCACAAGGCTACGCCCGATACAACGAACAAGCACCTTCAGAGCCGGAACGAAACAACCGCGCTAAAACTCGTCTCGAGCAATTCTGGCAACTTGTCTTCAACCATCAGACCGACAACTTACAAGACTCTCGCAAAGCAGAACCCAAGACCAACTTTCACGCGATGGCTCATGGACTCAAAGCCCCCCAATTCGAAACGAGGCTTGGAGGTGGATGGCTCGGTAATTTCGATAGCCAATCCTATCGCTCTGCTATTGAACGAGCAAAAGAATACATCCGGGCCGGTGATGTATTTCAAGTCAACTTGTCACAGCGACTCCTCTGCCCAGCAAAATGTTCCGCAAGCGACCTGGCACTTCGACTCAGAAAAGTCAATGCCGCACCCTTCGCCGGCTACTACGATCTAGGACACGCTCAAATCGTTAGTGCGTCCCCCGAACGCTTTCTAAGCGTCCGAAACCGCTCTATCGAAACTCGGCCTATCAAAGGGACACGCCGACGAACCGGAGATCCGACTCGCGATAAGCTTCTCGAAGAAGAACTCATCCATTCCGAAAAAGATCGCTCCGAAAACATCATGATTGTCGATCTTTTGCGAAACGACCTATCACGCATTTGCGAAATCGACTCACTTGTCGTTGACCGACTTTGCGAAGTCGAAACTTTTCCGTTTTTGCTTCACCTTGTAAGTTCTATTCGCGGTCACCTCAAACCCAAGACCAGTTTCAGTGATGTCATGGCTGCCGTCTTTCCCGGAGGCAGTATCACCGGTGCGCCCAAAGTTCGCGCAATGGAAATTATCGCTGAACTAGAACCTACATCGCGAGGTCCATATTGCGGCGCACTTGGATATGTTTCGCCAACGACCAACATGGACTGGAATATCGCTATTCGTACGTTGACTTGCTCCATGGGTTGGTGGCAGTTCCAAGTAGGTGGAGGGATTGTGGCCGACTCCAATGCTGAGCACGAAGAAGAAGAAACTTGGACAAAAGCAGCCGGAATCGTAGCAGCTATTCGAAACTCGCTCGGATCGTAATCACCTCAAACTCCGCCTCGAAAATCTAACATTTTCGCTCACTCGACTCCCTGAACGAGGGGTTTTCGAAATCTCTCGACCATTGAGGAATTTCAACTGTAGACCGAACATTTGCGAATGATTATCCTTGGGACTCTTTTCCGCTAGCCTTTTCAATTTCAAACGCCCCGAATTCTCCGCTTGTCGAAGTTACTTGTATTGCAAATGGTTGAACCGAAAATCAAAGGAATCACACGCGTCGACTATGAAGGAAGTAGTACACGCGGATGGATGGTCCGATTAACTCGTCAAGGAAAACGCCAGCAGCAGTTTTTCAATGACCGGACTCTCGGAGGAAAGACCAAGTCGCTTCAAGCAGCCAAGGCATGTTATGCCAAATGGCTCGAACAAGCCCCGGACGTGCAAACAGCAAAAGGCCGTAAAACCCATCGCAATACGACCGGCCAAGTTGGAGTGCACCTAGTTAAAAACATCGACGCCCGATGGAAGAACGCGGAGTCCTTCGCATTCTGCGCTTCATGGATCAACTCCAAAGGCAAACGCTCCAAGATCAGCTTCGCTTGGAATCGCTATGGTAAGAAAAATGCTTGGAATCTCGCATGCATCGCACGAGAGCGAGAACTGGCTGATCGCGTTAAAGTTATCGAGATTTACGAGAACTCTAAAAGCAAACGCAAGCGTTAAGCCTTACTGCTGTGCCTCAGTGTCGGACTTGGCAAGTCGTTCCAAGATGGCTTGGCGACGGTAAAGGAACGTCGGAAGTGCGAAACACATACCGACTAAAAAGATCGCCACAAAGTGCCAGCCAAAGCCTGGGATCTTCAGCCGCTTCGCTTCGCTCCCCATCCATACCGCACAAGCCGTTGCAGTAATCATAAGATCCCAGCTGAAACCCGAGATCACCCAAGTCGCGAAGGGAGCGGCAAAGAATTCCCCCCAAGCGTTTTGGCCAGCGCGGCTAAAGTGTATCCCAAAGCAAATCATCGGGAGAATCAGACCTAGTACAGACAGACAAGCGTAGACTTGACGCATTGGACATCCCGATCATTTCATGAGATAGCGAACACAAGCAACTTGAATCATCCCAAATCACCGGCGTGGAATATCATAGCAAATCAACTGGTAATCAGTTGTAATGCCAATTGAGTCGCAACAAGCCGAAACCGCCAGTGATAATACCGCCAGTGAGATTATCTGCGATGCGAATATCGAATGGCCCTTAGGAGCTAGAAACCCTTTCTGCAGTCCGATATCATCAGCTTGGTGACTTGCCAAAGTCATGTCCGGTCCACCAATGGTACTGTCGAAGCATTTTAAAGGTATAGATGTCGATGAATTCCTGTTTCTCGGTAATACGATGGATCGCAACTCCCCTTTGGGTGATGTCGCTCGTTTTTTTAGGCACAGACCTGAGAATGATCAAAGGGCAAGATACTTCGCGTGAAGATTATCTGCGAAGTCTCTTTGATCAATATCACGAACGACGGTTGATACTTTTCCCCTTGGACGCGACGATGCAAGGGGACAATCGATACAACGATCGACTCGCGATCACCTCGTCGCCCGACCACGTTGCAGAGTGCAAGCGATTTTACTTAGATACGCAGCGGCAGTTACGCAGCGCGCCTGCCGGAAAGGCATCTTCAGACACGGAACTCGCAGCCGAAATTCTTGAATATGAACTTTCGAATCAACTCGAAGGGATCGCTTTCGACACTCAACGGATACCGATGCATCAGTTCGATGGTCTTCATCTGGTGTTCGCCCAACTCGGTAGCGGTAGCAGCAGCCAACCGTTTAAAAGCGTCAAGGACTACGAGAATTGGTTGGGGCGAATCAACGACTTCGAAGTATGGTGTAATGCATCGATCGAAAGTTTCCGCCGCGGTATAGCGGATGGATATGTTCTTCCAAAAATTCTTGTGGAGCGGATGATCAAACAATTGCTCGACCCGACAATTGTCACAGACGATCCTAGGAGATGTCTCTTTTATGCTCCCATCACCAACCTTCCGGCAAATTTCCCCACCGCAGATAAAGCACGGTTAACTGAGGCGTATCAAAAGGCGATTGCCGATCAAATCATCCCAGCTTACCGACGCTTGGGCGAATTCTTGCGTGACGAGTATTTACCAAGAACACGAACAACATCTGGAATCGGGAGCCTTATCAATGGTTCCGAGCAATACGCATACTGGGTCAAAACTTGGACCACAACTTCACTGACTCCAGATGCCATTTTTTCGACCGGAGAGGCCGAAGTTGCAAGAATTCGCGGTGAAATGGAGAAAGTCCAAAAGCAGTTAGGATTTCAAGGAACGCTTCAAGAGTTCTTTCAGCACGTACGAACAGATCGGCGTTTTACTCCTTACAAGAATGCCGAAGAAGTCCTACAAGCTTTTCGGGATATCCAAGCGAAAATCGAGCCCAAGCTCGATGGGCTTTTCTTGATGCGTCCCAAGACACCGTTTGAGATTCGGCGCACCGAATCGTTTCGCGAAGCGACCGCCAGCGCGGAGTACATGCCAGGGTCGGCGGATGGAAGTCGCCCTGGGATTTTTTACTTGCCTCTTCCTGAACCAGCGGAGTTCAACATTACCAGCGGCATGGATTCGCTCTTTGCACACGAAGCGATTCCCGGCCATCATTTTCAAATATCGCTGCAGCAAGAAAACCAGCGACTGCCGAAGTTCATCCGATTCATTTGGTATGGGGCTTATGGAGAAGGCTGGGCACTCTATTGCGAGTCGATTGGACGAGAACTTGGTCTATACACCCAACCAGAGCAATACCTAGGAGCGCTTGGGGATGAAATGCATCGTGCAATCCGCTTGGTGGTCGATGTCGGCCTTCACCAAAAAGGATGGTCGCGTGAGCAGGCAATCGAGTACATGATGAAGAATGAACCGATTTCGGAGCAAAGCGCTGTTGCGGAAATCGAACGGTACATGGCGATGCCTGGCCAAGCCCTTAGTTATAAAATTGGATCACTGCAGATTCGCAAGTGGCGGGAACAGTACCAAAGGGAATTGGGTGATAAATTTCAACTGTCCGCATTCCACGATCAAATCCTTCGCGATGGCGGCATGCCCTTGAGTATTCTGCAACGCAAACTCGACGCTTGGGCCGCCGAAATCAAAAGGTGATAAGTGACGAAGTATTTCTCAACTTTCAAATGAACCCGCCGTTTTAACTTACAACCTCGACTAGCATCGGCCCCAACAAGTAGCTGATCGCATATCGATTTCTCACAGAATAAACCACTTAACTAGTGAACTAAGCGTCCTTCTTGCGCAGCACGCTCCTACGGACAAGAGCACCTTTGCCCTTTCCACTTGTGCCCTGAATTTGGAAATTCAACAAATTTCTTCCTCAGTTCCGCGACTAGCGAGTCCTATTTACATTGCGAAAGCCGAGGACTAGCGGGAGAGCAGAAAGCGATCCACGAAGTGCGAGAGTCAGGAGATAGAGACTGGAGTCTTAAGGAAGCCATAGATACATCCTGGCGACCAGTCGATGCCGTAAGAAAAAGCATAAAGGACGGAGTCGAATGCCCCCTAAACCTGTCGCTTGCATTTTGCCATAACGCTATTTCAAATCAGGATTTCGTGAACCGGGTATTACTGTGCGAGCCAACCGCCGTCGATATTCCAAGCGGCGCCGCGGATGTTGTTTGCGGAAGGAGAGCAGAGGAAAGTCACGAGCTCAGCGATTTGTTCTGGGGTGACAAACTGCGAGGACGGCTGCTTCTCGGATAGAAGTTGTTGTGTCGCAAGCTCGTAACTGAGTTTGTCATTTAAAGCGCGAGCCTCAATTTGCTTTTGGACTAGGGGTGTAAGGACCCAGCCAGGGCAGATCGCATTTACAGTCACCCCAGTTGTTGCAGTTTCCAAAGCGACGGCTTTTGTGAAACCGACAAGCCCATGTTTTGCGGCGACGTAAGCCGATTTAAGAGGGGAAGCGACAAGTCCATGGACAGAAGCGATATTGATAATGCGTCCCCAGTTGTGCGAACGCATCGAAGGTAGTGCCAGACGCGTGGAATGAAAAGCGGCGGTAAGATTTGTAGCGATGATAGAATCCCAAAGTTCGACAGGAAAGTCCTCGACGGCCGCAACGTGTTGGATACCTGCGTTGTTGACAAGTACATCGACGGGTCCAAGTTCAGCGTTGCAGAAGTCAAACAAGCCTTGGATGCTTGAAGGGTTTCGCAGATCGGCTTGGCAGTAACGGACTTTGGTTCCGTGAGAGGAGACTTCGGAGAAGGCGGGATTAGCGAAGATGAGTTCGGGTGGTTCGAGTCCGTTGAGAAGGATGTTTAGACCGTTTCGGGCCAATTCGAGAGCGATTGCCAGTCCGATACCGCTAGTGGATCCCGTGACAAGTGCAGTTCTAGCAACCATTATATTTCTTGAAGCTTTTATTCATGTGTAAAGTTCGAGTTGTCAAGTCGTGGAGAGCGTACAGCGACGCTCTCAAAATAGTGTACTTTTTTTCGGGGTTGCGAGGTAGGTTCCTAAGATCCTACTTCTTCTTGCGCAACTCACTGCGAGCTCGCCGCTTGGCGGCTTGAAGA
>JBJONT010000469.1:0-7243 GCA_046051705.1 Planctomycetota bacterium
GTGGCACTAACTCGGCTTTCCCATTCTGAATCAACCGACCCAAAAGCCGACCATGCTGCATCGCTTCCTCATTCCGCGCATCGATCAAATTCGGCGAAATGTCGATGTGGTGCGCCAAACGCAACCCACTCTCCCCATCAAGCAACCATATCGCCCCCCCAGGTGCCGCCAATGCACTGACGACCCGCTGCAAAACCGAAGGGTAAAACTCCGAAGCGTCTACATCCGACTTCGCCATCTCCGTGACCTGGTTGACCAAGTCCCGTATCTGCCGCTTCGTTTGCTCGACATTTTCGTCTGAAGGACCTGAAGCCATAGCGAACCCAAATAAGAAAAGTTTCTAAAGGACGTCCGTAGAGATGAAGACCAACGCAATCATTACATCAGAATGGGCAGTATTTTAGCGTTATTCTAAAAAATAGGGGAGTTTTCATCCGTGGAGTTTTCTTCTGGGGATCTTTATTCCTGAGAGTCTTCAACTCACCGACGCGACCAAGCCGCGAGGGATCCCCAACTCCCAGCATTGTAATTCAACCGGTTCCATTGGATGCCCTTTTCCAACCCCCGGTTCCCAAATTCCTTAAATCCTTAACACATAGCCAGCTCAAGGCTTAGGATCAAAATCCCCTTCGTTGGTCAAAAGCCGGATCGAAGGTGACTCCACCCCTTCTTCCATCAACTCTCGACCCCGATCCCCTAACTCCTCACTCCCCTTCTTGCTGACCATCCGCCTCGTCGATGTCGCAATCCCCTGAGTTAACGCTTGCTGAACACCGATGACCTTCCCCTGCCGCATCGATGACTCAGCCGCTACGCGGACGAACTCGTTGCGAACCTCTGGACTCACATTCTTCAATCGCACCGCGACTTGCTGCAACCCCTGCGGATTCAACCTCGATGTCATCGACACCTGCGAGAAAAAATTCGCACACTCGACGAAATTCTGATCGGCTGTCTTGCCCATCATCGGACCGAGCGTCTTGACGACCAAATCCGCTCCGGCATTCTCCAACCGCATGAATGCATCCATCCATGCCACCATGCCAGGTCGCCCGTCGGACAACTGCACCGGCCGATTATGCAACACAACAACGCAGTGCCCCTTAAGCTCTCGCGGCCAGAGACTCCCCTGATAACCACCTTGCGATTGATAGATGTGCAAAGTGTCGCTGCCGTAGATTAAGTCCATCTTGCAGGTCGTGCCCGCACCATCATTACCCACCAACTGATACTCGCCAGTCCGCTTTAAACTGACCTTCGTTATCCCCATCAAATCCCACAACCCAACCACAACTTCCGGATGCCTGACCAAAAATTGGTACATCGCCGCATCGCATTCGACCGTCTGCGTCGGCATCCGCCTGAAGTAACTGGTATCCTCCACCACAGATCGCACCCGCCCGGCAGCTTCCGGCGTCAGTTGCTGAAAAGGTATACCGCGGATCGCTCCAAGCCTCACTTCGCGAGACGACGATCCTTCTTCAGATGTTTCTGCACCAAGCCCAAAGGCTTCTGCTGTCCGCAACCGCTGTTGAGCACAAACCTCTGTGGCTCCACCCATCAATCCAACAAAACCGATACAACCCGCAGCGAACCATCGCCACAATCGCGAATGCGGACTCGCTTCAAGCCGCAATGAGACCACCCGCTGCGCCCAGTTGCGCTCGCCTCGCTCGGTTCGTTCGCCGATTCTTGGGTGCATGCAATTTCCTAATTTCACTCGCGTGTGTCCGCTCCGCCAGAAGGCTTACCACCCTCCGCCCCCGTTCCATCGGCATTACCCTAAAGCCTTCCTCACACGAACCTAGGATTTTCCCTCAAGCCAATCCCTCTAGCCCTCCTAAATTAACAAACTCATCTAGTTCCATCCCCCTTAACTTCGCAAAACATCCCGAATCACCGAACCATGGACATCGGTCAGCCGCCGCTCAATTCCATTGTGATAGAAGCTCAACCTCTCATGATCCAAACCTAACAAATGCAAGATCGTTGCATGAAAGTCATACACCGTGGCAACCTTCTCTACAGCTTTGTAACCAAACTCATCGGTCGCCCCGTAGGAGAAAGGTGCCTTTACACCCGCGCCTGCCATCCAAGCCGTGAAGCCTGAGGGATTGTGGTCGCGTCCACTCGCTCCAGCTTGAAAAGTCGGCATCCGACCAAACTCCGTACACCACACCACCAAGGTCTTCTCTAGTAACCCGCGACGTTTCATGTCTCGCAATAAAGCCGCCGTGGGCTGATCGAAAATTTCACCGTGGACGGTGTACTGATCCTTCAATACCTTGTGACCATCCCAATTGCTCGTACCCTCTCCACCAACCTGATACGCTCCATTGAACAATTGGACAAATCGCACGCCCCGTTCCAGCAGCTTGCGGGCTAAGATGCAGTTCCTCGCATAACCCGCCTTGGTATCCAATGTCGCATTACCACCTTGGTCTGCTCCATATTCACGCAACGTCGCTTCATCCTCCGTACTCAAATCCGCAACCTGCGGAACGGATAACTGCATCTTGGCTGCTAACTCGTAACTAGATATCCGCGCCGCTAACTCGCTATCCCCCGGGTATCGCTCCAAATGATGCCGATTTAAATCGGCTAAAAACTCTCGCGTCGCTCGATCACCCTGCGGACTGCTCCCATCGGGCCTTCGAAGATTCCGTATCGGCTTGGCTGCATTGAAATCGGTTCCTTGAAACGCTGCCGGCAAAAATCCGGGATTCCAACAGTTCCCACTCGATTGCGGCACCCCCCGTGGATCTGGGATCGCTACATAAGCAGGCAACTCCTCGTTCTCACTCCCCAACGCATAGCTCGTCCAAGCCCCAATGCTCGGGAAGCCATCAAGAGTGAAGCCCGTATTCATGAAGTTCTCACCCGGACCATGCGTGTTGGTCTTACCCGTCAGCGAATGCAAAAAACACATGTCATCCGCAAATTCACCAACCTGCCCGACCAAATCCGATATCTGCTTGCCACATTGCCCTCTTGGCCGAAACTCCCAAGGACTCTTCTGTAACGTCCCTTGCCCCCCCTGGAACGTGATGATCTTCTCCGATCCAGGCATCGGCTGATCGTGATACTTGATCAACCCAGGCTTGAAGTCAAACGTATCCAAATGACTGCACGCCCCAGCACAGAAAATCATCAACACCTGCTGTGCCGCCGGCTGAAAATGAGGTGCCCTCGCACGATTCGGATTCGCTGAATCAATTTGAGGTCGAATCGGCCCAGTCCCTTCAACTGCCCCTGCAACCTTTCCCTCCTCCCCTCTCGCCCGATCGCGTCCGATCAAATCCATCAATGCCATGCTTCCAAGCGACATGCCGCTTATCTGCCCGAACCGCTGCGCTAAAAATGCTCGTCGTGAATGTTGCTGCTCGTTCATGCTCTCCGCTCCGCTCTCTCTTTTGCTCAACAACCCTTAGAACACAAACAAAAATTCACTCGCATTTAGCATCGCTCGACAAAACGACTCGATCCCCTCACGCTTCACAAATGCTTCCGACATTTCGACCTCCCATCGGTCTGGTTCCCTGGCCATCAACCATCGAAATGCCAACCGTATTTTCTCAACCAATGCGGTCTGCTTATCCAACTGAACATCCGCATTCGACCCACCTCCCACCTCACGATCCAAACGCTGCACGATCAATTTCGATTGCTGCAGAACAAACGGACTATTGAATAAGTTCAAAGCCTGCAACGGCGTATTCGACCTGGCTCGCTTCGCGATCACCTGATTGCCACTCGGACAATCAAACACTCCGAATACGGGATCTTGCTCTTGTCTTATCCGCGTCAAATACACCATCCTGCGATATTCCGCAGGTCCAACTTCCTCTTTCGGAAAGTAGCGATACACGTTGTCTTGCTCGACTCGCTGCAAGTAAAACCCTGGCCCACCCATCCTGTAATCCATCACGTCGCTTGCAACCAACATGCTGTCTCGTATCGCTTCGGCCTCCAAACGCCTCGGTGAAAACCGCCACAACAATCTTCCATCCGCATCCGCCGCTAATCCATCCTCCCTCGGCAACGATGATTGGCGGAAAGCCAACGATTGAAACATCTGCCGATGCAAGTGCTTGACGGACCAACCGCTATCGATCAACTCCGAAGCTAACCAGTCAAGCAACTCTGGATGCACCGGCTTACTCCCATTCCCACCGAAATCGCTGGGCGTATCGACAATACCTACCCCAAAAACCATCTGCCACAACCTATTGGCCATCACCCTCGCCGTAAGCGGATTGTGCTTCGAAGACACCCAATGCGCAAGTGCAATACGCCGCTGCCGCTCGGTCATGCGATCGGTATCAGAACCTGACTCAACGGCTACCGCCTGATCTGCTCCTGAAGGTTCACTGACTTGAGGTCGAGTTGCACCCCAAGGCGAACCGTCGATCGAAGCCAACGACTCGACTACCCCCGGCGAGACTTTCTCTCGCTTAAGCATCGGATCACCGCGATACAAACGATACACCTCACCCGGCTCACGAAATGTTCCGATCCAAGCTGCTTGACCACGCAGCAACCCCCGCTGCTCGCCTTGCAACGCCTTCAAGTTCGCTAGCAGCGAACTCGCTTGCTCTTGATCACCCTCCTCTAGACCTAATACCCACCCCTGCGGATCGCTACCGGCCGCACTGATGCGATCGGCTCCCGTCGCTACAACTCGCCACTGACCATCTTCCAGCAACGCTTCGATCTTATAAGCACTTGCCACCCGATCGCGGAACTGCCCCAGTCGATCTCGCCCCCATCGCATCGATCGAATCACCGATGGTTCAGCAAAATCGATCCTCATAACACCTCCATCTGCTTCATTGGAGATCCAGCTATGCGAATTGCCGACCTTCTCGTCGTTGATATGCTCAAGCTTGTGAATCGCATAACCTGGCAATGTGCTCGATGCACTCGCCTTGGCCCCCCGAGACGCTGCACCAACATTGACTCCGTCTTCTCGCAGCACTTCCCATTCATCGATACAAGGCTGCGAGCCACCGGATGCGAGGATCGTAAACCGCACTGCCAAAGCTCGCACTGGCTCAAACTGCTCTTCATTGACTGTAAACTCAACTGCCGGCCTAAGCTTCTTCTCGGACATCCTCGCTGCTGACTTCACTCGCCAAGCTTCCACGGCACCTTCAATCCGTTTCAGTTCAATTTTGATCTGCTCGTTTCTCGCGCGCGATTGGTCATTCAATTCATTAGCAAGCTCCCTTTCGCCGAATTGAACCCCCGCGAAGACTCCTTGCAACGCATAAAAGTCCTTTTGTGTCACAGGATCGAATTTGTGATCATGACACCGAGCACACCCCAACGTCAGGCCCATGAACGCAGTCCCCGTCGTATTGATCAAATCCGCTAGCTCGTCTTGGCGCTGCATCAACGTCAAAGACTCATCAGGACTCTTTACCAAATCATAAGGCCCTGCAACGAGAAAACCGGTTCCGATATCTACCCCCAGTTCATCCCCAGCGATCTGTTCGCGAATAAATTGATCGTATGGTTTATCAGAATTAAAAGAGCCGATGACATAATCGCGAAACGGCCAAGCGGAGTAGCGAACGCGGTTCGTTTCAAATCCATTCGACTCCGCAAATCGTATCACGTCGAACCAATGGCGCGCCAATCGCTCTCCATACCGAGGATCGCTCAACACGCGATCGACAAGCCGATCATATGCATCGGGATTCACGTCCTGCAAAAACGCATCGACTTCCTGAATGGTCGGAGGTACTCCCAAAGCAACCAAATACAAGCGTCGTATCAACGTCTCGCGTTCAGCGGCATCTGAGAATCGAAGCCCTTTGGTTGCTAAGCGAGTGGCCAAGAAACGATCGATCGGACCATATCCAACAGTGCTTTGCGAATCCAACTGCGAATCTGTTGGCGAAACTGACAGTGAAACTGTCGGTGAATCTGTCGGCGCGATTTGAGGACGAGTCACGGGCTGAAAACTCCAAGGCAACGCCTTGTTCAGCAAATGCGAATCTTCAGGCCCCTGCGCCCCTTGGTCAATCCAAGCTTTCAGCAATCCGACCTCAGCTTCACTCAGCGGAGAGCCTTCGGGTGGCATGCGGAGATCCGGATCAGGTTGCGTTACCAACTCGATCAACATACTGGCAGCGCTATTTCCAACCCGAATTATCTCGCCGCTGCCACCACCTTTGAGAATCGCCGATCGCAGATCCAATCGCACGTCCGCTGTCTGTTTGCTTGCACCGTGACACCGAACACAATGCGTATCGAAGACCGGTAACACATCCTTTTCAAAGTCGATCTTGCGATCCTCCTGCGCAAGAAGGCTTGCGCCCGACATGCACAAAATCCCGGCCAACACTCGCAAACTTTGCTGTATCATCGAATACCTAAGTCTCAAGAACTATGGAAGCATCAGCCCCACCGCCACGAGATTAGTATACTCGAAATCAGATCAAGTCCGGCTTATCTCTTTCCCAAACGAGTCTCTCCTTGCTCTCGCCGGCGCGAGCAAAGGGGCCGGGGGATGAGGGTGGTGACCGCGCACATGCTCTGCACGCACCACGGGACACAGTCCCATGCTACGCGTTGTGGTTTGTCTCGGTTCTCGCCGCTGACTTGTCTGACTTGTCTGACTTGTCTGACTTGTCTGACTTGTCTGACCTGTCTGACTTGTCTGACCTGTCTGACTTGTCCGACCTGTCCGACTCCACTCTCACTGCTGCAAAAAATCTTCAGCAATCTGCCCTACTGAACAACTAACCCCGCGAGCTCCTCGCAAACCTCCGATGCCGCTTCCTCCATGACGTAATGCCCGACGTCACTCAACTCGCGTACCGATGCGTTCGGCCAAGCCACCTTGAAACGCCGCAAACACTCCGGCGTAAAACACCAGTCCTTCATACCCCACACCAACCGAATCGGTAATCGACCAAGCTTCGGTAAATCACTCTCAAGCTTCTTCAAAGTAGCAAACGTCGGATGCGTTTTGCTCATCGGTATGTCTTTGACAAATCCATCGATTCCAACGCGATGCGCTGCGGTGTCGTACGGAGCAAGCAACCCGTCGCGGACGTTGGTTTCCAATCGGGGCAAGCGATCGATCGCCATTACCGTCGCTGCCCTCGCAAACGCATTCAAATGCCGCATCGCAAAACTTCCGATCCACGGAAGTCGACATGCTGCGATTCGCAACGGTACGTAGGGGGGAGGAAAAGCCCCGGTATTCAAAACGACCAATCCAGCCATGCGA
>JBJONT010000470.1:0-3159 GCA_046051705.1 Planctomycetota bacterium
ATCAAGCTAACAGAGGCCACCTCGCCGAACGCGGCAGGAGTCTGGATGCTACGACTCGCTTCAGGTGATGCTATTAAGTCCATCTCTGCGAACACTTGGTCCATCGACGAAAAATACCAAATCACCGTCGATGAGAAACTCGCTAAGTCTGCTGTCGTACGTGAATCAAAGGGAAAACGAGAACTCGTACTACCCCTTCCATCAGTCGGCACACCTATTGAATACTACCTCCGCTGGTAACTTCAAGGTTTGAGCAACAACAATCCAAAGCTCAACACCTATCCAACCCCGCAAAATAATCGAACTTCATTCAAAACCAAGAGTATAGACATGTCGATCCGCTCTGTTCTTCGATCTCGAATTCGAGCAAGTGTTGCTTCTGCAAGCCTCGTGCTGTTCACCTCCGCCAGCTTGATCACCCCGATTCACTCTCTCGCCGCGCAAGAGAAAGCGGGAGCCGCAAGCAAACAAGAAGCCAAAGAATCCGATTACTATGCAATTCACTCGTTCGAAGTCCCCGAAGGAGTTGAGCTCGAAGCAACTTCGTTCCAACGAATGCCAGACGGCAAAATGGCGGTCGCTTCTCGACGCGGAGAGATTTGGCTGATTGAAAACCCTGATTCAGACAAGGCTTCCGCGGAGCAGTTCAAGCGTTTTGCGCACGGCATGCACGAACCTCTTGGGATGGATTACCGAGACGGCTGGCTTTATGTCACGCAACGGCCCGATGTGTCGCGCATCAGGGATAACGATGGGGACGGCCAAGCCGATGAATTCGAAGTCGTCGCTGATGGATGGCAAATCACCGGTGACTATCACGAATATGCGTTCGGTTCGAAATTCGACAAAGACGGAAACATCTGGGTCGTACTGTGCTTGACCGGTTCCTTCGGAAGCGACGCCCTGTATCGCGGTTGGGCTGTACGAGCCACCGCCGATGGAAAAACATTACCCACCACTAGCGGAATCCGATCACCCGGTGGTATCGGAATGAACGCCGCAGGTGATGTTTTCTACACCGATAACCAAGGCCCCTGGAACGGGACTTGCGCGCTGAAACACTTGATGCCCAAGAAGTTCGTCGGACATCCAGGTGGCTTCAAATGGTATGAGCAAGCTGCTTCGGAAATGGGAGCAAAACCGAAAGAGCCAAAGGACGGCAGCAGATTCATGGTAGAGGCCGACAAGATCCCCGAGTATGAACCACCAGCGATTCTTTTCCCCTACGGAAAGATGGGACAATCCGCTGCCGGTATCGCTTGCGATACCTCCGATGGCAAATTCGGTCCTTTCAAAAACCAAATGTTCGTCGGCGATCAGACTTTTTCCACCGTCATGCGTTGCTCTATGGAAAAAGTACAAGGGCACTATCAAGGTGCTTGTTATCCATTCCGCGAAGGACTCGATTGCGGTGTGGTGGGACTTCAAATGGAACCCAACGGCAAACTCTTCGTCGGTGGAACCAATCGAGGTTGGGGCTCGCGGGGAACCAAGAGTTTCTGCGTACAGCGACTCGATTGGACCGGCAAAGTCCCCTTCGAGATACTCGAGATGAAAGCGATCAAAGGTGGGTTTGAGTTGGTCTTCACGCAGCCGGTTGATCGAGCAAGCGCAGAAGACATCTCGTCGTATGCGATGAAAAGTTTTACGTACATTTACCAAGGTGCGTACGGCAGTCCGGAAGTCGATGCCACCGAGCCTCAAATCAAATCGGCAAAACTCTCCAGCGATGCTCTTAGGGTCGAGTTGCAAATCGAAGGCTTACAACGCGGCCATGTTCATCACTTGATGTCCAAAGGTATCCGCTCGGCAGTGCAAACCGGTTCGCAAGAGAAAGGCGAATCACCAGGGCAGGGCGGTTCACAAGGGCAGGGCAGGGGACTACTCCATACCGACGCTTACTACACTCTAAACTACTTACCCTAGTCATCACGCCGAGGCTCCCCCCAAACGCGAGCGCACAATCGCTGCTCCCCCTCGCCCGCTGGCTCGCCGGGATCCTCAAAACACGCGCGCTGCTCCCCCTCGCCCGCTGGCGGGAGAGGGGGCCGGGGGGTGAGGGTGGTGTCCGCGCAAACCCAAGCTCCGTAACAACTTACGCTCCCTCGGCCATCATAGTCAGCGCATCCAGGAAGACAGCTTCAGCGTCGCAAAACTAATCAGCAGCATGCCATGCTCTGAAGAACCACCGTCTGGCGACGAGTGGCTACGGGACCGCTGACGAGTGGCGACGGGTTAAATAATCGGCTGCAAAGCCGCTTTACCGAGATGCCAACGGAACTGGATCCAAGCGAGGAGGATTCATCGGTGTGCGATCTCTTGTGATTCGCAAGATCACTTCCTTGAGCTTTTCCGTACGCTGCAAAGCAGGCGAAGCACACCACCAATTCGTACGGTCGTTGCCGAAGGTTATCACACCACCATGTTGCGTGCGGTCTTCGTCAATCTCTGGGTCCAAATCATATACACCCATCGACTTTCGCAAGTAGTCGATGTCTTGGATATCTCCCGTTAGGAAAATCCAAGGGCAAATCCCCGGCTTGTTTTCAATCCCATTGACTTCCATGTAGGCAGCTAGTCGTTCCGGGGTATCTTTGTCAGGTTCGATCGACACCGACACAAAGCAGATGTCGTCGACTCCTTCCTTCGCTAGATCCTCACGCACCTTTTTAATGTTCGCGGTCATACCCGGGCAAATACCCTTGCATACCGTGTACATAAAATTGACGGCAATCTTCTTGTCCTTGGCCAAGTCTTCGTAAAACTGGATCTGATTGCCTTCGTGCGTCGTCAGATTCACACGTGCGAATTTGTCTGAGCGTTTGTTTCCCGCTGGTGGAGCCATTGTTGGTAGCCCTCTGGCTGGAACCACCAAACCTGAATCGGCGTTGCCTCCCAAAGTCAAACGATCTGAACGGCTGGCGCCCAACCGGTAAGCCGCAAATGACATTCCAGCGAGTCCAAGAACGAATAAAGCAAAGCTGACGTAACGCTTCATGTGACTACCAACGCAATCATGCATCAACGAATAATCTGAAATTCAACCAGAGGTGAGGACCTACCGATCTTGGCAGGCCCTCATGAATTAACAATCCAACCAGGATCACTTCGAAACTAAATCGTCTCGAAGTTGCACATCATCCGAACGTCTTCATGCTC
>JBJONT010000471.1:0-14968 GCA_046051705.1 Planctomycetota bacterium
CCCGCGACTCGGACAACCATTGGAAGTGGGTTGCAGTGTTGCCACCGCATACACAAGTCGTACAACAGAAATGGATCTCAGGGCTTGCACCCGGAAAGCGAGAGTATGCGGTCTATCTTCCGCTGTACAACGGAGTGAAGTTTCTGAAAATCGGCGTCGGATCCGACGCTCAATGGGAGTCGCTTCCCCCTCGCACTGCAAAACCGATTGTCTTCTACGGCACCTCGATCACTCACGGCGCATGCGCTTCGCGACCGGGTATGGCACACGTAGCGATTCTCGGTAGAAGGCTCGATAGGCCTGTGGTAAACCTTGGTTTCAGCGGAAGCGGAACGATGGATTTACCTGTTGCCGAGCTGATGGGTGAAATCGATGCGGCCGTATTTGTCATCGATTGCTTGCCCAATATGAACGCCGATGAAGTGCAGCAACGCACCGTTCCGTTCATCACCAAACTGCGCGAGCTTCGTCCTGCGACTCCTATCATCCTCGTCGAAGATCGCAGCTACTCGGGTAGTTGGATCATCCCTTCCCAACGCGATCGCAATGCCACGAGCCGCAACGCGCTAGCAGGTCAAATGAAGCGGCTGTTGGAGCTCGGCTACAAGGATTTGTATTATCTTCCGGGAGAATCACTTTTGGGGGCAGATCGTGATGACACCACCGATGGATCGCATCCTTCCGATCTCGGATTCATTCGGCATGCGGATGCATTTGAACCGGTCCTGCGAAATCTCTTGTCGAGCAAATAGCTTGGGAATAGTGCTTATTTAAGATGTACATGTTTCACCTGTGCTTATTTCACAAGTGATTGCTTGACATCTTTCATGCGCGATCTTGATAAAGCTCGCGGCGGCGTGCGCGGATTTGCGGATTACCCTGCGATTCCTTTAGCTCATCGCGCAATTCCGTATCGGTCATACGCAACTGCTGCTCGAACATCCACCATTGCCAACCGTAGTCCAACGCGGCGAAGAGGGCCCAGATCAACGCTAGCTGCCAACAAAGATCAAGAAGTAACTTGAAGGCTGAGGTAAGGGCAATCGACAAGTCTAAGTTGCTCCATAGCAGTATTTCATTCGAGTGATTCCACAATCCACCACCGATGATGAGCATCACCGCAGGAAGCTTGAGCATACCGACAAACGATCGCTTGAGCGCATCGCTTGAACCTCGCATCTGCCAAGGTGATATCAACTGCAATCGGCTAAAGTCCGGGACTAGTCGCTGTGGCATCCATCGCAATCCGGCTTGTCCAAACCCCACCATGCATGCAGAGGCCATAATACCGATGAAAAGGGGTAGGAGGATCCAGCCGGAGAGTAGCAAGCGATCGCTAAGGTCTGTCAAAAGATCGCGACCGACGAGCGGTTTGCGAAATTCGAAACTCTCTTGCAGCATCCCGCTGAACAATCCCCATATGCGAGGCGCATTCCATTGAAGCACACTCAAGCTTACCAACCAAAGCAATGCCGGAGCCAATTCGGAACTTCTTGGGAACAGCCCTTCGTCCCTAGCTTGGCGACGACGTTTGGGTGTTGCCGAATGCTTCTTCGTCTCCTGCGAATCAGCCATCGCTCAACCCCCCGCGACTTCGTTGGTCCTGATTGGTATTAGGGGATTGTAAAGCAGCGGAAGTCGATGAATTGTTGGTGGACTCTTCTATGCGATTCGACCAAGCCGCCGGCTCGGCAACGTTGCGTTGAACTTGATCAGCCCACCTTGCAATCTCTTGCTCAAATGTCAAACCAATACCGCTTGTGAAGACCATCAATGCTGCGATCAAGCCGACGAATGGAATTGCTCCTCCTAAGGCTGCATGATCCCAAGTGTGAAGGCTTCGACGTACCCACTCGCCTGCGAGTTGGACTACGAATAACAGGAATGCGGCAGGGAGGGCGAGTTTGATGCCAATGGCGAGTGCGGCTCCGAACTGGATCGGGATCAAAGTCCAGTTATTCCCTATGTCGGAAAACATTTGTTCGTTGTTGCCGATCGCGCCTAATGGGTAGTCTCGCAAGCTTTCCAGCACCAGATTCAGCATCCAGCGGTGCGCGCCGACCAACACAAAAACAATACCCGATACCCATACCGCGAACTTCTCGATCAACGGACCGTTCTCTTCTTCCGACTCCGTATCGCTCCCAAGGTTAACTCCAGCAAGGCTTCCAAGCAGATGGCCGGACGTGCGAAAGACGATTAAAAACAGGTGCATCGAAATTGCAAGCATCGTACCGAAGAGCAATTCACTCAACAGAGTCGAGAGTATTTGAGCCATCGGGCCATGGATCGTCACACGCTGACCAGCTGCAAGCAACGGAACGAGCGAACAGCAAGCGATCAAGCCGAGCAGGAGGCGTGTACCCCAAGAGAAGATCGCACCCGATAGAAACGGAAACGAAAGGAATACTGGGCCAAACCGCAAAGCCACACAAACGTAGCACCATGCGAACGATTCGATGTCGATCATGGGCCATCCTGATGGGAAACCACATGCGGAATACGAACGATCACATCTTGCGAATAGTCGACCATTCTCTCAACGATCCAAGGTAGGATCAGAATCAATACCGCTCCTACCAAGAACAATCTAGGGACCGAGGTTAAAGCCGAATCTTGGAGTTGCAAGACCGTCTGAATAATGCCTACTACGACGCCGACAACCAAAGCCACCAACAGCAATGGACCTGCCATGAGCAACACTTGAAAAAGCGAATTGCGAATAAGGTCGATCGCGTCTTGAGTTTGCATGAGGAGTTCTTTATCCCGTTGCGAAAGGCTGTAATACAAATTACCGTCAGTGCGGCCCGTTACGGGGGTGTAAATGTGCCAAAGCTATCCAAAAGCATCTGAACGATCAGTCGCCAACCATCGACCAATACGAATAGCAAAAGTTTAAAGGGAATCGCAACCGTCGACGGTGAGAATTGCGATATGCCCATGGCTGTAATCACAGCAGCAACGACCAAATCAAGAACTAGAAATGGGAGATAGATTTGAAACCCCATCAAGAACGCCGTTTTCAGTTCGCTCAAGACATATGCTGGAAGCAGAACAACTAAAGGGACACTATCGAAATTCTCCGGAGCGGTTTGACCGGGTGCGTATCGATGAAAGAACAAATGGACATCGTCGTAATTGCCCGCCATAGCGATTTGCTGAGACATGAAATGACGCACGGGTGCAATGCCACGCGTCCAGGCTTCGTCGGAACTCATCCGACTACCTTCGGCTGTGTAGGGTTCTATCGCATCGTCATAGACTTGTTTCCACACAGGACTCATCACCGCCAACGTGATGAATAACGACAGTCCACCCATGACCTGCGTGGGTGGAAGCTGCGAGTTTCCTAACGCTTGTTTGAGAATTCCGAGCACGATCACGACACGGACGTAACAAGTAGTCATAAGGAGTGCGGCGGGAGCAGCACTGAGTAAGGTCAAGAAAAGGAGAGTTTGAATCGATTGCGAAACCCCTTTTGGGCCGACCCAAGCCTCGATATTTTTCAGCCACCCGTCGGATTCACCCCACGAGCGAGTTGTTTTGTTTTTCGATGAATTCTCGAGAGTTTCCGGTTCTATCGGCTGAGGAACCGTGCGAACTGTTTGCGGTTCTTTTGATTGCTCTGAGCGTACTTGTCCAAGTGAGCGGCCGATGCGCGTCGGCTCGGAGGTTGAAGGTTGCTGCGCGAAAGCGGAGGTTTCGGCATGATTTGCAAGCAGCAAAGCGAGCACAAATACCAACGAACGTAACGAGCTTGCCAACCCACACCGAAGTTCTCGGTAGGGGATGCTAGCAAATCGAACGAAGATAGATATTGAAGGAGAGCCCATATGGATTGGGTGTACTCGATTGGGGCGATTGGGTGCAAGGCCTGCCGGTGGTATCACCGCGTAGCCACACCGCGTAGCCACACCGCGTAGCCACACCGCGTAGCCTGGGACTGTGTCCCGGGCGCGGTGAGTGTTGGGAGGTCAGACAGGTCAGACAGGTCAGACAGGTCAGACAGGTCAGACAGGTCAGACAGGTCAGACAGGTCAGACAAGTCAGACAAGTCAGACAAGTCAGACAGGTCAGACAGGTCAGACAGGTCAGACAGGTCAGACAGGTCGGACAAGTCAGACAAGTCGGCAGCGAGAACCGAGACAAACCCCTCCGCGTAGCCTGGGACTGCGTCCCGGGCGAGCGGTGAGTGCGGCCATTGCGCGGTCACCACCCTCATCCCCCGACCCCTTGCTCCCGCCAGCGGGAGAAGGGGAGACGCGCTTGGGTATGGGGCTGCCTCCGGCCTATCCCCTAAGACCTAAGACCTAAGACCTAAGACCTAACGCCTAATGCCTAAGACCTAACGCCTAATGCCTAATGCCTAACTCTAAACCTCAAACTGAACCTTGCCGTGTTTGCTCGAACGGCTGATGCGATCCAATGCGTAAAGACCAGAGAGGACAAACTCGACGCACGATGCGCGAATGGCAGGAAGGTCCGATGCGTTGACTTCGAAGGCCGTGTCCCACACCGGTGGCACATGCTTGAGCCGTTCGGCATACGCGTCGCTTGGAAGCAGATCGCCGACTTCGATTCGTACTCCCTTGTTGAAAATCTCGCCGATTTCTTTCAATCCAAACTCGTTTACGTATTTTTCAAAGACGGCTTTGATGGCGTTTGCTACCAAAGCATCGAGGACTTTTCGTTCCGACATTTGGTGCGAGCCCATCAAGTCGAGTTCAAGTTTACCGAGCGACGACGTAGGCAAGTGTCCGAGGTCGCTGATGCGAGGAACGGCGAGCGGTTCGTTGAGAAGAATCGCACGTTGTCGTGCTGAAGCAACCATCGTTCGGAAATTCGATAGCGAGAAGCGAGCCGAGACTCCGGATGCTTGGTCGACATACTTGCTCGAGCGTGCTTGGTGGGTGATCTCTTCGATGATCTCCATCATGAAGTACGGGATTTGGACCGGATATTTTCCACCCAGGTCGATGCCGGACTCTTGCAGGAGTATCTCGATACCTTGATCGCGTTCCTTCGGATAGTGGGTTTGAATCAATGACCCAATACGATCCTTGAGCTGCGGGATCACCTTGCCGCTTCGGTTGTAGGTCGATGGGTTGGCAGAGAAAAGGATAAACAGGTCGAGGTCGAAGCGGATTGGATAACCGCGAATCTGCACGTCGCGTTCTTCGAGGATATTGAACAAACCGACTTGGACGAGCTCATCGAGTTCCGGGAGTTCGTTCATGGCGAAGATCCCTCGGTGCATTCTGGGGATCAGACCGAAGTGGAGCGCCGATTCGGAGCTCATACTGATTCCGCCAGTCAGTTTCGATGGATCGATCTCCCCGATGATGTCTGCAAATTTCGTCCCAGGTGCGAGTCGTTCGACATATCGTTCGTCGCGGTGCCACCAAGCGATAGGAGTGTTTTCCGGTGCGTTTGCGCTGAGGAAAGCTTTAGCTTGGGAAGTAATAGGTTTCAGCGGGTCTTCGTGGACAGGCAGGTCTGGCAAGTCGAGGTAAGGGATGTATTCATCAAGGAATCGTACGAGGGTCCGCATCAAGCGGCTTTTGGCTTGCCCTTTTTCTCCAAGAAATAGCAAGTCGTGTCCGGCGAGCAGTGCGATATTTAGTTCTGGCAGTACCGTGTCTTCGTAGCCGATAATACCTGGATAAAGAGGTACGCCGGAAGCGAGAGCAAGAGTAAAGTTCTGCTGAATTTCTTGTTTCACACTGCGGCTGGTCCATCCTGATGCGATCAGTTCGGCGAGGTTTTTTGGCCGAGAATGATTTTGGGACTGAGCAGCGGAGTTCGTTGGAGTCATGCTTGAAGCGTCGTTTATAAGGATGATGCGGTCGTGGATGTTGTTAGCGATCGAGCGACCGGCGAAAAATGCATTTTCAGGCAATGTATGATAGCGAAGGGGCAAGTCGCGCTTTGGGCGGGGAGTCAGGGGCCTTGGAAGAACGGGGGCTCTGGCGGATAATGGCAACCGATGAAGTTGCATTGGAGGGCTGTGTTTTTGTGGGTTGGTGAGAGGCAGAGTAGGAGGCGGCAGATCGATGGGCGGAATACTCGATGGATTGAACGAATCGCAACGTGCGGCGGTGACACATGTCGATGGGCCGTTGCTAACGCTTGCCGGCCCCGGGAGCGGTAAGACGCGGGTGGTGACTCATCGCATCGCGTATTTGCTTGAGCAAGGCATCTCGCCTTACTCGATTCTTGCGTTGACCTTTACGAACAAGGCGGCGCAGGAGATGAAGCATCGGGTGGTGCGGATCGTCGGAGAGACGAATGTGTGGATGGGGACTTTCCACGGCTACTGCGCACGCTTTTTACGTCGCTACGGGAACATGGTAGGGCTTAAAGACAACTTCACGATTTTCGACGCGGATGACGCAAAGAGTGCTTTGGAAGAAGCGGTCGAGCTTGCGGGGGTATCGCTGACTCATTTGAAGTTTCCTGAAATCGCCAAGAGTGTGGGGCAACTGAAGAACCGAGCGATCACCCCGGAGATGTTACAAAACGCTCCGAGTGGGGCTTTAGAAGTTGCGGTGCGCAAGATTTATCCGGCTTATCAGAAATTGTTGCTGACCAATAACGCGGTCGATTTCGATGATTTGCTGATGCACACAGCTACGATCTTGCGAACCAACGAGGACTTGCGAGCAGACTTGGATTCCAAGCATGAGTATGTGTTGGTCGACGAGTATCAAGATACGAACCTTGCGCAGTACTTGATCGTACGAGGTTTGTCGTTGAATTATCCCAACGTCAACGTCACCGGAGATCCGGACCAATCGATTTATGGTTGGCGGGGAGCAGACATCGGTAACATTTTGAATTTCGAGAGGGATTATCCGAACGTTGCTACGGTGCGACTCGAAGAGAATTATCGCAGCACACCGGAGATACTCTCGGTTGCTGACTGTTTGATTTCGTGCAATGTGCGACGCAAAGCAAAGCGGTTGATACCGACATTGCCATCGGGTCAGAAGGTCCTTATCTGTTCGTATGCAACGGCAAAGGAAGAGGCGGACGATATATCCGATCAGATCGTCCAGCACGTGTTGGATGGAACTCGGGAGCCGAAGGACTTTGCGGTGCTTTATCGCACCAATGCGCATTCTAGGTTGTTCGAGCAAGCGTTGATGCGTCGCAAGATCCCTTATCAGTTGATCGGTGGATTCCGATTTTATCAGCGTCAGGAAATTCGCGACTTGGTCGCTTATTTGCGCCTGGTGAACAATCCAGAAGATGACGTTTCGTTCCGTCGAGTGGTCAACGTTCCGCCCCGAGGTTTGGGAGACAAGTCGTTACAGCAAGTCACTGAGTTATCCCGATCGCGGGGGATATCGATGTTGGTGGCGCTTCGGGCTGCTCTCGAACGTGGGATGCTCAGCAAGAAGGCACTCAGCGGGGCGAAAACCTTCTTAGAACTCTACGATCGCTTGGTCCACCTCTCAGGCGATTCGATCGTAGCGATGCTTGAACATCTGCTCAAAGCGACCAATTACATCGAGTACTTGTCAGGAAAGAAGTCCGATCAAGCGGACGATAGTGTTCAGTCGAACGTTCAAGAATTGTTAGCCGACGCAGAGGAAAAGGATTCGCTGATGTCCGATGGCGAAGGCTTGCAGCAGTTCTTAGAGCAGATCAGTTTAGCGAGTGATACCGACAATCTGAAATCCGATAACCGCGTGACCTTGATGACCCTTCATTCGGCTAAAGGGCTTGAGTTCGAAAATGTGTATATCATCGCGGTTGAACAAGATGTGTTGCCTCACGCGCGAAGTAAAAGCGATCCGGCGCAGATGGAAGAGGAACGCAGGTTGTTCTTCGTAGGTATTACGCGAGCAAAGCAAGCTTTGCAGATCAGTACTGCTTCGAGTCGAGGTTTTGGCGGGAGCAAGATGGGCTGTCCGAGCCCTTTTCTGCTCGAGTTGCCTAGGGCAGAGATGAGTATGGTCGACAAGACCGGATCTCGAGCCTTTGGTGGGAAGGGTGCTCAGGGGTCTTGGGGCCGAGACGGGTTCTGGGCAAGTGAATGGATAAGCGAAGATGAAGTCAGTCAGGAAGTCGGCGGCGAGGACTTCGAGGTGGTCAGTTGGGACGATCAAGATCCCGATGCAAAACGAGCTTTCGTAGAACCGAGTTACGAGTTGCCAGATGTGCCACCAGCACGTCCGAAGAAGTCACGCAATGAAAAGAATGGGTGGGTTCATCCCAACGATCCGGCAGAAGACCAGCAAGTAGAGATCCAGGAGATGAGCCCTAAGAAGGGTGGCAAATTACCGGCGGGGCTTGCGGGGATCAAGTCTGGCGCTGAGTTAAATGCTTCGACGACATTAGCTGGGATACCGGTGGATTATTTCAAAACAGGTACACGCATCACCCATCCAAGATACGGCTTAGGATTTATCGTGACGGTAGACGGTTTTGGTCCGAAGCGGGTGGCGAAGATCGAGTTTGATGACGGAGAGACAAAGAGTTTTCAGCTGAGCAAAGCCCCGATCGACGTTGCTTAGCAGTCGACGATGCTTAGCGAGCGACGTTGTTTAGCGAGCGATGTTGCTTAGCTAAAGTAATCGGTTACAGGAATGCAGTGGCACCACCAGGGATTTGGAGATTTCAGAGATGATCAGCGTATTTGATTTGTTCAAAGTTGGTGTCGGGCCATCGAGTTCGCATACCGTCGGGCCGATGATCGCAGCAAATCGGTTTGCCAAAGAAGTTTTGGCGGATGGTAATTGGCGGGCCGGGGTTGCGAGGGTCTGCGTGGAGTTATACGGCTCGCTGGCTTTGACGGGCTTGGGGCATGCAACTGACACCGCCATTTTTTGCGGGTTAGCTGGATGTTTACCAGGGACAACGGAAGTCGACGAATTGGTGCGAACGGTAGAAGTGTTGCGAGCCAACGGGTCGTTGAAGCTTGGTGGCGAACTGCCGCTAGGGTTTGAAGAGAAGAGGGACTTGGTTTGGTTGCGCAATGAGACGCTTCCTTCACATCCAAATGGAATGCAGTTTACGGCGTACGATTCCCAAGGAACAGTTTTGCATTGCCAAAGGTATTACTCGACCGGCGGAGGCTTTGTCTACGACGAAGACGAATTAGAGGCGTTGCGAAAGACGATACAAAATCGCAATGCAAAGGAAAGCGACAATCAAGACGATCCAAAGAAAGGGAACGGAGATAAAGAAGGAGAGAATGATGGGGCGAATGATGGAGTGAAGGACGTACCGTTTCCCTTTACCACCGCAGCGGAACTACTTGGCATGGCCAGGATGCAGGGGAAGCGTATCGATGAGATCATCGACGCGAATGAACGGGTGTCGCGGAGTCCGTCGGAAATCGAAACTCAGTTCGATAAGCTTTGGTCGGTGATGGCTGCTTGTATCGACCGAGGGTGCATGACCGCAGGCGTCTTGCCAGGATCATTGCGCATACGTCGCCGAGCTCCTCACATCTATCAGAAACTTACCGGCGGAACCGAATTAGTACCGAGTCAGTGGCTGAAGGCTTATGCGCAAGAAAAGGCAAAAGATCCGTTGCAGCAACTCGATTGGGTCAGCTTGTTTGCTTTAGCGGTCAACGAAGAGAACGCAGCTGGGGGGAGAGTCGTCACTGCACCGACGAACGGGGCGGCAGGGGTGATCCCTGCTGTGTTGGGATATTACGTCTACTTGGTACCTGATCCTGGGCATCCCGATTTTGATCGGACCATTACCGATCGCGAAGGGGTACATCGATTTTTGAAGACAGCAGGTGCAATTGGACTGTTGTACAAGCGGAACGCTTCTTTGTCGGCTGCGGAGATGGGTTGCCAAGGCGAGGTCGGAGTCGCGTGTTCGATGGCTGCGGCCGGATTGGCGGCTTGTATGGGAGGAACCATCGAGCAGATCGAGAATGCAGCTGAGATTGGAATGGAGCACAATCTCGGGCTGACTTGTGATCCGATCGCAGGGCTAGTGCAAGTCCCTTGTATCGAACGCAATACGATGGGAGCAACCAAAGCCATCAATGCAGCTAGGTTAGCTGTTTTGTACGGCGACGGAAAACACTTCGTCTCGCTCGATCGCGTCATTGAGACCATGAGGCAGACAGGAGTGGACATGCAAGCGAAGTACAAAGAAACATCGCTCGGTGGATTGGCTGTGAACGTTGTGGATTGTTAGCGTTGTTGATTACTAATTGGGCGAACGCTGATCTCTAGAGTACCTGAGTTATCGAAGAGGTCTTTGGTCGGTTCGTTGATCTTGAATAAGAGCCAGCCATCCGACGGAGGTGTAAACAGTGTTTTCTTTCCGACAGGAAAGATCGCTGGGGTAGGCACTGTGGAAGCGGGTTGCGATTGGGTGGATGCTGGTGAATTCGCTGAAGGTTTGGGGATAAAACATCCGAGTAGTTTGCCGAGTGGGAAATGTCGGTGATAGCGAATCGTGATCCCGTTGGCAGAGGAGTGCCACGCTTGGTCGTTGGGTAATTGCGTTGCTGGCTGCTGAGCTGATTGCTGGGCTAATTGTTGCGCTGATTGCTGGGCTAGAGGGGAAGTAACAATGAAATCTCCGGAGGCTTCGATCGAGACAGGGATCCCTTTTTTTACCCCCCCTGCACTGCTCTGCTCGTTTAGGTTGTTTTGGCCGTTTACGTTGTTCTGGCCATTCAGATTGGTTTGCCAGTTAAGGTTGGTTTGTACCTCGAGGCGATTTGCTGGATAGGCGAGCGACAAAAGTGATTCGGTACTGACGAGATACTTCGATGGATCGAATCCGAAATCGAAGTCTTGTGCAAAGAGCCACCAGTCGGCTTCGACGAAGTGCCATTGCTCTTTGAGAATTGATTCGAGTTTATTCGAGAGTTTGAGGGAATAGTCCAAGGGGTCGGAAGCTGCTTGCCTGAAGGCATCAGAGTACTTGGGGTGGTTGCGAAAGAAGACGCAGGCGGCCCAGCTCCAGACGTAGCGGTCCATGCGGTTTTCGCGTTCGTTGCCGTAGCGGAGGATTTGTTTCAGGGAGGGAACCTCGCCGGCATCGACGGCCGAGCGAAGGCGTTTGAAACGGCCCCAGTGTGGCACTTCGGCTGGATCGCTTGGGATTACGGCGAGCTGCAGAATCCCGTTGCTGAGTCTATGCGTCGCTTCGGTTTCTGCCATCCCTTCCATGAACCAAGGAGAGCCGCCGCCACCGAACGCCCTATACATCACCCAGTGGGTCGCTTCATGAAGCAGCAAGTGGCGTCGGTAGTATTCCGAAGGTTGTTCGACGAAGAAGATTTTATCGGCAAGTTGAAAGCCGTCATCGAAGGGAGGAGTGCCATCGAGCAACCCAGCTTGTTCAAAGAGTTTTCGATCGCCCATCCAGTGGATTGTCAAAGGCCATTGCTTGGCATCTGCAATCGGGATATTCCATTTCTGGCACCATTGCACGAGCGCTTGATCTAGAACCTTTGGCCAGGACTGGATCTCTTTATCGATAGGTTGGTCGGTGATGAAAGTCCACTGGCCGGAAGTCCAGGCTTTCAGTGGGCTGTTTGGCGCAAGCGGCGTCTGGGCTTGGATTCGATCGGCGTGCGTCATGCCCAAAATGAGCAGCACACCGAGGCTCGCTCCGATGCGTATCGCGGTGTTAATCCCAGTGTTAAGCATGTTGTTTTGCCGCCTGTCTTACTACAACATCTTGTTCTGAAATACAGTGATGCTCTGAATTACAGTGAAGTTCTGAAATGCCGTGTAGTTAGGAAGAGCGAGCGAGTTGCGATTGGATGTTCAGAGCAAGTTCGACAGCGCCGAGGGCATGCGAGAGGCATAGTCTAGGAGCAGGTTGTCGGGAGCGAACACTTTGAGCCATATCATCGATCTCGGATTGGAAAGCATCGATATCATCGGCGGCGGGAAGCTCCGGTCTTAAGACTTGGCCATCGTGGGTGATGACTTTAAGCGGCATCGTTTCGGCTTGGTCGCTATGAGCAGCGAAATCGAAGTGGAGAGTCGCGCGTTCGAGGTGGAGTTCGAAAGCGTGGGTGAACGGGCGGCCTGGACCGTCGATCACACCCGATGAGCTTGCGACGGCGATTTCGGGCGAGTCGAACTCGTAGAGGACGTGCACGTACTTGGCGACTTGGTCTTTCATGCGACCGACTGCATGGGTCGCGATCGGCTTCCCAAAAAGCAGTTGGATCCAGTGCAGGTCGTGGACATGAAGATCGATCAATGGTCCACCGACTTTATTTGGATCATAGAAATCGGGGATCCAAGTCGGGTCGGAGATAACTCGTTTGAAGTATCCACCGATGGGGCGTCCGAAGGTCCCTTTTTGGACCAATTCGGTCGCATATGCGAAGGGGCCCATGTAGGGCAGCACGTGGGCGACAAGAGCGATGCGGCCGGTTTCTTTAGCGGTTTGCTCGATCTTTCGGCAACCTTCGATGGTAAGTGCCACTGGTTTTTCGATGAAGACATCTTTGCCGTGTTGCATGGCGAGGACTGCGGCATCGACATGCAGGTGAGGAGGTAGGCAGATGTCGACTACATCGATCGACGGGCAACGAACGAGTTGTTCAAGGGATTCAAAGACTTGTAATCCATCGGTGCTGATGACTTCTCCGGGAGGTCCAAAGTTACCTTGGATGCCCCGCCAGTCTCCGGCTCGTTTCGAGGGGTCTTGGGTTGCAAATCCTGCGAGGTTAGCGAGTTTTGATCGGCGGTAAGCGAGCGAGTGGATCCAGCCCATGAAACCGATCCCGATAAGACCGACATTCACAGCACGGTCAATTTTAGACCCGTTATTAACAGTTGAGTGATTAGACATAGCTCGGTTGGTTGGAAATGAAGATTTTAGGGAAAGCGATAGAAGTTCGCAGCATCGCAAGTTTCATGAGGCGGCGAATACGAGTTCGCAGTGATTATTCGGGAGTATAGAGGAACGCTTTATCGTCGAGAGGTTTGATCCAAACATTGCGAAAGCGGGTTGGGCTGCCGTGGTCTTGAAGGAACATCGGCCCAGTTTGGGTGGCGAGTTGTTGCGGCCAAATTTTCTTGAGGTAGTCGGTCGTTCCATATCGGAATGGGTGGTAGACAGATCGGGGTTCTTCGAAGCGGGTTTCTTTTTGGACAAGTTGGCCGTTGAGCCAAGCTGTGATGGAACCTGGTTCGGTGATTTTGCCGTTTGCATCTCGGCGTGGGGCCTTGTATCGAATGTCGTAGACTTGCCATTCGCCAGCTTTACGAGAAGCGTTTACGAGAGGTTTCGCAAATCCATAGAGAGCTCCTTCGACATGTTCGTTGATTTCTTCTTTTCCGAAGGAGTTGAAGATTTGCATTTCGTAGTTTCCGTGGATGTAGATCCCACTGTTGCCTTCTGCAACATCTGAGACCATGAATTCGACGTGGATGTCGGCATCTCGGAAGTGCCACTTCGATACGATATGGTTGACGTGACTGGGGCTTTTAGCAGCCACGAGGCATTCGGCATCTCGCGACCAATCGGTAGCCTCCCCTTTCATGCTTAAGAATTCCAAATGGTTCTCGTCGAGCAAGACGATTGCACCTTCGGGGGCACGAACAGGGATGTTGGATTGATCGGGCTTGAAGGTCTCTTGCGCTTCTTGGCCAACACAACTGCCACCGGCGTAACCGAGCATTGTGATACTCAATAAGGCCCGGAATATCCAGGAGAAAGAACCGGAACGAGGGGCTTTTGCGATGGGCCCAGTTTGCATTGGGGAGGATGGGAGAAGCATAGGAGGGATAGATCCTGCGAAAAATGAAGTGTTAGGATATGCGATCAGTTAGGGTTTCCATTCCCCTTTTTCGATGCTCCAGTCGGGACCGAAAAATCCCGCGAGGCGAACTGCATCGATTCCGTCCTTGAGGAAGTCAGGGGAGGCGATCATGGCATCTGGGTAAGCGGTCCCTGAGGAGAACAAAGGAAGCCGTGTTCCGGATTTCATACCTGCTAGGTCTGTTCCGCCGATGGCGGCAACCATCGCCGAATCACTCGTTGGATGAGGGTGGAGAAACCATGCAATTGCGGATTCGACTTGAACCGGCTTGTCACCGAATTTCCACCGACCATTCTCGATGCTGATAGGGCTTGATGCAAGAAGCGTACGCCAAGCTGCGTTTGCAGTTGCGTTTCCGTAGACGATGCAATTTCGTTCTGCAAGGAATTGGGGATTGGATTTTTGAAGAGCAAGCCATTGAGTGTCGCTCAAGCAATCGACACTCCCGTTGCCGCGATACCAGAATGTTTCCGCGTCGAAGCGAGCTTTATCGAGCATCCAACGATTCTCATCCGGTGTGCCTTCGGTGCCATAAATGAGGATAAATCGGTTGCGGAAGGCTTCTTTGAGTACTCCGTATCGGTTGGGGTTTTTATGTTGTGCCGAAGGTGGATCCGACCGTTTCCACACCCATTTGTCAGTGGAAGTGAACGACTTGGTTAACCAAAGCGACTTCGAAGTGTTCGATTTGAGCCACTCGCCGAGATCGTTGACTTCGACAGTCGATCCGTCGATCTCCAATGTGATTGATTCTGGTGGGGCGGTTTCTGCAGGAAGAAGTTTATCGAGAACGATGGCGAAGCTTGCGACGTTTTCCGTGGTGCCTGTGATCTTCCATGGTGCGTTGGTGCGTTGAAGTTGGACACGGGAGATCTCTGCGAATCGATCTTGGGTACCCAGCAAGAACCAGTGGCACGATGGGGATACGTGTGGTCCGGGGGTTGTGAAGTCGATGGCAGGAACAAGGGATGCATCAGCGATTTGATGAGTGAGAAAGAAGTCGATCATCGGTGGCCAGTCACAACAAGCGTTCCCCCACCAGTGCCCTGCCCCAGGTTGCTCCTTGTAGACCCAGTCGGGATGGAACTTGGCAAGTTCTTCACGCATACTGCGAGCTTGGTCGACCGGAACGTTATCGTCAGCATCGCCGTGCAAGATGTAGACCCCTTGGGTCTTTAGATTCGAGACGCGCGC
>JBJONT010000472.1:0-3179 GCA_046051705.1 Planctomycetota bacterium
GCAAACAGCCAACCATCTAGTTCCTTTCCACCGTCTGGCGAAGAGTGGCTACGACGATTTGTAGTAACAGTGATGAATGGTTCCCCTCCGTACTTCTGCGCCTCCGTGCCTCTGCGCCTCTGTGTTTCAAAAAAGAGTCACAGAACAATCCGTCCTTCTATGCGCGGTCGTTTGGAAACACGGAGGCACAGAGTTCACAGAGCAAACAGCCAACCATCTAGTTCCTTTCCACCGTCTGGCGAAGAGTGGCTACGACGATTTGTAGTAACCGTGATGAATGGTTCCCTCTGCGCCTCCGTGCCTCTGTGTCTCTGTGTTTCACCCCCCCCCAGAAACCCACCCATCTCCGATTCGTGTATATTGATTATCCGCTATTCGCATCCCCCCCGCACAGCCTTTCTCCCTCACCGAAGGAACTCACAACGATGCAAACCCGCCGCAGTTTTCTCCAAGTAGCAGGTTCGACAAGCATCTGCGCGATGAGCACCCCGGCTTGGGCATACCGCCGCATTCTCGGTTCGAATAACCGATTAAATATCGGAGCGATTGGAGTTGGGGGGCGTGGAGCGGGCGATTTGGATGCAGTTGGCTCCGAGAACATCGTTGCTCTTTGCGATGTGGATCGCAATGCGCTCGATGCAGCGGCGAATCGATACTCTGGTGCAAAGAAATACGCAGACTACCGAAGTCTACTTGAGCAATCCGATTTAGATGCGGTTGTCATCGGCACTCCAGACCATCACCATGCTCCCGCGACTTCGCGAGCACTTCGACGCGGATTGCATGTCTACTGTGAGAAACCATTGACGCATACGGTGGCCGAAGCGAGGCTCATCACCGAGCTTGCAAAAGAAAAAGGTGTTGCGACTCAGATGGGGACGCAGAATCATGAACACCCAGGGTATTTGCGGCTTGTAGAGCTCTTGCAAACCAACGCGATCGGGCCAGTACGATCAGTGCATGTCATTACAGACCGACCAGGTAAGTGGTGGCCGCAAGGGGTCGCGATGCCTTCAGAACAACCCACTGTACCCGAGCACTTGAATTGGGATTTGTGGCTTGGACCAGCCGCGGCACGCAGCTATCACAGCGCCTTCGCACCTTTCCGTTGGCGAGGTTGGTGGGACTATGGATGCGGGGCAGTCGGCGATATGGCGATCCACTTGATGGATCCTGCCTTTTGGGGACTAAAACTTGGCGGGCCAGTGACCGTTCGTTCGGAAGGTCCTCGACCTGATCCTTACTCTGCACCGAAGTGGATGCATACCGTTTTCTCATTTGGTCAGCGCGGTGAGCTTGCTCCGGTCGATGTTCACTGGTACGAAGGAGAAACGAGTCCGGAGAAGTCCATTGCGGATGAGTTGCCCATGAACGGTTCACTGTTCGTAGGGGATCTAGGCAAGATCGCCATCGCGCATGATGGAATGCCGAAATTATTGCCTCTCGATCGATTCGCTGATTTCACTCCGCCAGCCCCCTACTTGCCCGCTTCTCCAGGACACCACAAGCAGTGGATCGAAGCGGCTAAGGGGAACGGCAAGGCAAGCAGTTCTTTCGATTACTCCGGACCGTTTACCGAAGTTGTGCTGCTTGGCAACGTCGCTTATCGTTCCGAAGCTCAGATCACTTATGATCCAGCCAAGATGGAGATTACTCAGATTGATTCGAGCAATCCAACGAGCAGTCTTTCCCAAGCGGCGTTGCTGAAGGTTGCCAATCGGTTGCTCACTAAAGAGTATCGCAAGGGTTGGGAAGTTTAGCAGGAGTACTTATGGCGATCGAAGTTATTAACCAAGTCGACGCGGTACGCGTTGCGGTATTCGAAGTCGAAGGACTATCGGTTTGGGGTCCGACCGAGGAGTTCGACGCTTGGATCGCCCAGCAGCTTAGTAGCCCGCAAAGTGCTCATGAATCGCTCCGCGAGGGAGTTCGCAGCATGCTGCGGGTCGGGGGCTACAAACCTTCCGGGAGGAACAAGCCTGCTCAAGAGTATTTGGCAAGGTGTCTGGAAGAAGGGAAATTTCCTCGTATCAACCCGGCCGTGGATTGCTTAAATGCGTTGTCGGTTCGGGTCGGGATCCCGATCTCGATGCTCGATCGCGATGCGTTCTCCCAGCGGCTCGTTATCCGGCTCGGCAACCCAGCGGAATCCTATGTTTTTAATGCTTCCGGCCAATCGCTTGAACTCGAAAATTTGGTCGTCGTCTGCGGCGGGGAGAATGGGGAAAAACCCCTAGGGAGCCCCGTGAAAGACTCGATGGCGGGGAAGATTCATGAGACGGTTTCGCGGATCGTGTGTATTCTATATGCACCTCGGGATGGCGTGACGGAAGATACATTGCAAGGTTGGGCCCAGGAACTGCGCGCAAACATTGAGCGATTTGCGGTGAGTGGTGCCAAGTAAACCCTTCGCGGCGCTAGGGCTACGAAGAAATCTTGCTGGTGGAATCCTCTTTTAAAAAGATGATTCACTGTCCCCAAAATTAGACTAAAGATCAACTTACTCTCATGAAGTTACGAATGGACCGGCTTGTGGTACGTCTTGCCTTCTCCGCTTTGCAGACAAGGGCTCTGCAGGCGTTCATGCTGTGCGCGATCGGATTGGTTCTTTGTGCAACCGAAGCGAACTTGGGTGTCTCGCTCCTGGGGGGTGCAGGGAGCCTTCAGGCTCAAGACCGTGGGATCGCTGGGGTGTCTTATGACCGGCTTGGGTACACCCAAATCGAGCGGGTCCAAGATGTCATCGGGAATTGGTCGCCGGATCGTCATCTATATGTCAAAGGGGAGCTAGGCCCGAGCGAGCGACAGTTGCGGGAACTCGAAGAGTGGCTCAAGGAGAATGCTCCCCATTGGACGATTGTGCTGATCGATGATGTGGCTGGCGAGTATTACGTCGCAGCCGACGGCCGATCGCTCTTTGGTATCGATGCCGTTGAAGTCGCTTTGGGAATGGGATTGAATAATCAAACTCCATTCGGTCAGCTTGAGCACCCCGTGACGCATGAGACCGACGGCGCGATTTTTGTGTTGATGCTCAAGCAGCGTAAGTTCAGTTATTACGGTTCGGAGGCGCAGGATCGCCGAGGTTTAGGTGAGGCCAACTGGTTCGGTTCGCTCGATCAGCCGGCACTGCGTGCGATGCGGTCGGGTGGTAGGGTTATGGATGCGGTCAAGGACAC
>JBJONT010000473.1:0-4090 GCA_046051705.1 Planctomycetota bacterium
CCAAAGATCTCGAACGCTTCGTCGAGGATGGAACGCAGTTCAGGAAAGATCGGACCACTGCGAATCCCACGTCCTTCGTGGTGCTCGACTTCAACTTAAGACCAATCCTCGACCATCAAACCGGAGACTCTTGAGAATTCCGAGTCATTGTTTGTTACAAGCACAAAGCCGTGTCGAAGACAGATCGCGGCGATCTGAAGATCATACGGTCCGATCACTTGACCTTTTAACTCCAGATCGTGTCGAATGGACGCGTAAACATTGGCGTCGACCTCGTCAAACGGCAAACAAGAAAATGGAGCGAGCAGAGACTTGATAATATCAACACGCTGGATTCGGTTTCCGTATTTTTCCGCACCGTGAAGCAACTCCGATAAAACCACCGAGCAGGTTACGACTTGTCGCGGCGAAATCGTGGCCAGCCTACCTCGAATGCTCGATTTAGGATCCTTCAAATAGTGGATCCAAGCGTTCGTGTCGAGCAAATAGTGCGTTACCATTTTTCTCGATTCGGTAATACACCCTGGTCTGGTCGATCGAACGGTTCTTTCGCAAACACCCCGGCAGTGGCTTCAAAATAGCAATCAGGCCAACGATTGTTCTTCTCCAAAACCCTTGGCTCAAACTCGACTTCGACCTTGTCTGGTAGATCGACGGGGTCCACCGGTCGGAAGATTCCGTTTTCGAAGACTGCATGGATCGTTTTGGACATCGTTTAGAATCTCAATTTTTCGACTTTGTGACCGGAAGCACTTCACCAATAGTCTCATCGGTTATTGCGGGAGTCAAGTCGCAGTTGGTTTTGCCCCGATTGGAATCTATCCTACATGTCGAATCATCTGCTTGGGTACCTTTCGAACTCTTCAAAAACATTGGGAAAACATCAAAAAGTTCGGTTCCTGTCCTCTCCGCAGCAAAACCCTGGTTTTCCCAGGGTTTTTCGCATATTGGGCCAATTGCTTTGGCTTTCCTGCCTATCCATGCATGTCCATGCCTGCAGGTGCTGCGTCGTCTCGTGCGCCGCCTTGGACCCTGGCGAGTCGTCGAGTGAGTCGCCAGAGTCGTCCCTGAACCCTCGTTTTTCCAGGGAAAACATGCTGTTTTTTAGCGGAGGTGCAGGATTCGAACTAGGTGAGTTCGAATCGTATTGGTATTCAATGCTGGAACAGAGATGTCGGGCATGCTCGCATCGTCTCTCGATACAGGATGCTCAGGCCGAAACAGCCTATCGCTTCATCGATTAATGGATCCGCTCGCAAGTGCTTGATATCATTCAACTTCGGATCGAGGCTGTCTTGCGTGATAGGCTGCATGGGTGTGGTCTACAGGGTTTAGGCTGATCCGTATAAAAACAAGTTCGTCGGCAAGATGAGAAATCTACGTGAACACTGAGTTTGAACCACTACCATAGGCAGACGACTTTGCCGATTGGCTCCGACATCGAAATGAGCCAGAGTCACTCAAGGCGATCGCCTACTCCGCGATCGATTCTTTTCGCGCCATCGCAAACGGAGCGATATGATCATGCAAAGGCCGCACGGGACGTAGCAAAGGGACGTTAGGATGATCGATTTTGCGATAGAGTTCTTTGACGATGGCGCAGTGAAGTCATATTGCGCCACAAGAGATGGAGAGCAATTTGGCCCCAAACTGACTTTTCGCTCTGAGGATAATTTAAAGAAAGCATCAATTAAATACTCGGGTAAGGAATGCGGTACGCAAGTTCAATGGATGGATACGGGCTATTTGCTTGGAGCGGGATACGCATCGCCTTTCTTCAAAGGTTACTACATTGATCGGGATGGAGCGGTGAAATCGTTGGGGCTAGCGTTGGATGAATTCACGATCTTTGATACCAATCACAGATTTGATATCCAGACAACATCTAAGCATTATCCAGAAATCATCGACGTGCAGGCGGAAGAGACGTGGTCAAATAAGCACGGTTCAAATGACCGTTTTTCAGTGTTCGAACCAAGATACGCTGGCGCTTTTCGCGGAAGCGGCGGTCGTATTGGTCCCACAGTCACTTTCTGGGATTCGGGATTGGTGAGGACGATAAGCCAATGGGATGGGAGACATATTGTCGGAACACGAAGCTGCTTCAAGGAGGATGGCTATCTGTGGTGCGAACAGACGTTTGCATGGGATGGTTCATACACGGGCAATTGGACGAACCGATATTTTGGTTGGCTTGGCAATCGGTTTTTCTTAGATCGGGTCGAAGTTTTTCGATTTTGGAAACACTTCAAGACGATTCAGGGGCATTCCGTGAAATCACTTTTAGATGAAGTTGGCCTGGATAGATATACAGACCCACTTGTGGATCACCTTATTGAATACAGGCGAACGAACGTCGATGGCGCCTTTGCAGAAATCGGCCCAATCGATGTGAGCAGATTTCTGATTTAAATGGTTGTATTTGCGCCGTGGATTCTACTCGCCGTATACTCTATCCGCCGCGGATCCTAAATGAGCGAGTAAATGACCCTGTAATGTGTGGATGAGCGAGCAAACGGTTTAGTGTACAAGAGAGAGTCGCAGCGCGCGCATGCAAGAGGCAGCGCACGAAGTGTTTTTCGGCGCGCGTCGGATTTTGCGCCGCCCCATTTTGGAACCCCGCTTTTTCCTAGGGAATTTGTGGGTTGTTCGGTTCCTGACGTTCTTCCAACCCATCGCCGTGTTGGCTGCCGCTCGGTACTGCGGTACGGCAACCACATATTCGCTCTTGTCGCCAAAGACCTCGAACGCTTCGTCGAGGATGGGACGCAGATCGGGCAGTTTCATCTCTCGCAATGAGATCGGAAGAACTCTGCGATCTCCTGTTTTCCGACTTCGCCGGCAGTTGTCTTTAGTACAAGATCAACGAGTTCGGCGTCGTTGGCGATAAGGCTTTCGTCATTGATTTCCAAGAAGATCAGTGATGCTTCCAATCCTACACGTTTATTTCCATCAACGAACGGATGATTCATCACTAGATGGTAAAGATACGCTGCAGCCATTTCAAAAAGGTCTGCGTGTAAGTACTGACCGCCGAAGCTTGCCGCGGGTTGAGCGATAGCAGATTCAAGCAGTCCGATATCGCGTATACCGTGACTGCCGCCGTAGGTATCGATTTGGTTTTGATGAGATTCGAGGATGTCATCCAGGGTTAGAAACAGCACGGGCTATTACTCCGCGAGTTTTTTGAAAGCCTTGGAGTGCTTTGAATTCACCTTGGATCGCGCTGCGCGAACTTTCGATTTACTGTCATCGGAACTGACGGGAGCGATGCGAATGGACTTGCCATCTGTGGTCAATTCGACTTGGGACTCAGGAACGATCTTGAGCAAATCCAGAATGGGACGGTCGATGACAACCGCCCAGCTGTTCCCATGCTTCACCAAATTCTTGATCATAAGCTGCACACCCGCGTTACCCAGTTTTAACGGTCGACCAATGTAAGTACATGATTGCTTTTGAGTTTCCCAAAGTCAAGGGGCTTCCGTCATTCTCCAGCGACGAGGCAGACGATTGGCCTTCCTGTCTGCGATTTCACGGCTACAGCCTTTTGAACTGTCCAAAAACATTGGGAAAAACCCAAAAGTTTGGTTCCTGTCCTCTCCGCTCCAAAACCCTGGTTTCCCCAGGGGTTTTCGCATTTCTTGCCAATTGCTTTGGCCTTCCTGCCTATCCATGCATGTCCATGCCTGCAGGTGCTGCGTCGTCCCTAGATACAAGATGATTAAGCCGTAACAGCCTATTACTCCTCAAAATCCTTGCTCAGCTTACGAGTGTTTCGTATTATTCAACTAGCGTTCGAGGCCAGCTTACGTGATAGGCTGCATGGGTGTGGCTAACAGGGCTTACGCTGATCTGTGTAAAAACAAGTTCGCCCACTGAATCAAATCGCGGATAATGGAGACCTAACTTTTGGCAGTCCGCGTTACGCGATTCGTGCTTCTACTCGTTGCGTCATGGGTCGTCATGACGTTTACTCACGAGATGGGACACATAATCGGTGGAGAATGCTGTGGTGGTTCGCTAAAATCCGCAGACTTGTGGCCTTGGCGCCTTCCCTACAGCATCTTTGAACCTGATCCGTTTCCGT
>JBJONT010000474.1:0-9385 GCA_046051705.1 Planctomycetota bacterium
TCGCTTCTCCGTGTTTGGAAACCTGTTTTCGTTTGGCGTACACACACAGTTCGCATGGTGTTGGAAGAACATCAAGCCGACCTCGGAAGTAATGTTTCGGAATCTGCAAGAATGTTTTCGAGCCCCACAAACGCCACCGCTTGGCCACCGTTGCGTCGCATTCCGCGTTGGCATAACTAGGCCATCCGACGACAAAACGCCCGCACGTGCCAAACGTGGGGCGCTGGTTGGAAGTAAGGCACGGTTAGCGCCGGAGCCAATTCCGAATCGTCTTGAGTTCGAAGCGATCGAAACCAGATACCGCATAGTCCTGGCCGTTGTGTCCTCGGGCGATCAAGCGGTCCCCACGGCGCTCGATGTACTCGACCGTGGTGTCGAGCGATGGGTCGTCTTCGGATTGGACTTGGTACGAATGGTCGCGTTCGGGATACGCCCGCTCGCCATCGGCCAAGTCGGTGACCAAATGGATTTGTCCGATGTGCATGTCAGTTCCCCGCATGGGATTCGTGTTGGATTGGTAAAGGGGGATCAAGCTCTTCGGCGATCAAGAGAAAGATCTCGGAGAGTTGGTTGGCATCAATCGAATCGACCTTGCCCGTTTGAAAAGCCTCTTCAAGTCGCAGAGCGACCTTTCGCATCGCGTCTGCGACTCCGTAGTTGGGATCCGAGCTCACTGGGCCACCTCGGCGTTGGCGCTAGCGGCTACGAACCGGCCCCGATCGGTCTTTACGAATCGCGAGGTCTCGCCCTTGGCAAGCTCTCGGAGGATCGCGCTATAGAGAGTCGCATGGGGTGTCTTGCCACCAGGGCTTGTCCAGTACCCCCTGCTGGTCATCGCTTCGATCATCTGCTGGACGTTGAGGGGCTCGGTCGCCTCACACAAAACCTTGTGGGCGGCACTCTTGCCGATGTGCTGTATTGCTTGTGCAAGGAGCAAGCCGACAAGCAATCGATCAGCGATGAGGACTTTGGTCGAGCATTGGCAGGTGATGCGATCACCCAAGCTGCTGATGCGTTCGTCGAGGAACTGATTGATTTTTTCCCAGATGCCCGCGCCAGGGCGAGCCTTCGCAAGGCGATCGAAGCGGGCAAGACCGTCAGGGACAAGGTGCTAAGCCACGCGGAGAAGATCCTCGATTCGATCGACTCGGAAACCGAAGCCAAGAAGTGGATCAGCTCGTCTGGCACTTGGCCGGAGTCCTCGGTTGTGACCCAGGACCATTTAGCCTCCGAGAGCTAATCGCGATGGGGGAGGCACGCAGCCAAGTCCTTTGGAATCACACTTCCTCGGTTCTGGCGATGCTTGCCAACATCCATCGCGATGCCAAACGGTCGAAAGTCTACCACCCGTCGGATTTTAATCCTCACGCAAAGAAAAGAATCCAACCGCGCACGATGGTTGGAATCGAAGCTCTCAAACACGTTTTCATTGATCGTATGCAAGAGAAGCGGTAACGATGGCATCAAGCACCAGTATCAAAGCCGGTTCAGCGTACATCGAGCTTTTCACCAAAGACTCTCGTTTGGTGAAGGGACTCAACGATGCAGCCAAAAGGCTCGATGCCTTTGGCAAGGGTCTCCAGGGGATCGGGACCAAGATGGCCATGCTAGGCGCGGGGATCGTTACCCCACTGGCCGGCGCTGCCAAGGTGTTTGCCGACATGGGAAGCGATATGGTCGACATGAGTCAGCGCACCGGTGTGTCGGTCGAGGCTCTTTCAGAACTGGGATTCGCGGCCGAGCAGTCTGGGGCTGATCTTGGAACGCTCGAGGGGTCGCTCAAGAAGATGCAGAAAATGCTCTTTGAAGCGGCATCTGGATCGCAGTCGGCCCAAGAAACACTTGCATCCCTGGGACTGAGCGTCGCGCAGCTTTCCAAGCTCTCCCCCGACGAACAATTTAAAGCGATTGCGGATCGGATGTCCCAAATCACCGACCCAACGCTCAAGACCGCAACCGCAATGGCAATCTTCGGAAAATCAGGCACACAGTTGTTGCCAATGCTACAAGATGGAGCCCAAGGTATCGAGGAGTTGCAACAGCAGGCTCGCGATCTGGGACTGACCATGGCAACCGAAGATGCCCAAGCGGCCGAAGCCTTTGGGGATCGCATCGATGTTCTTTGGAAAGTCCTCAAGAAGACCGTCTTTACGATCGGTTCAGCATTGGAGCCGGTTCTCTCGGCGATGATCGACTCGACCGTGCGAATCGTCGTTACCATCAGCGACTGGATCAAAAACAACAAGGAACTCATCGTCACTGTATTCAAGATCGGCATGGCGATCGCAGCCGGGGGAGCAGCAATTGTAGCCCTCGGTACCGCAGTCGCTGGGATCGGAACGGTGCTCGGTGCTGCAGCCACGGTACTTACCGGTGTTGGCAGCGTTTTTGCGTTCCTGGGGACCGCGATCACGGCACTCATGTCCCCGATTGGTCTGACCATCGCAGGTCTTGCGGCGCTGGTCGGTTATTTCGTCTATGCCAGTGGTGCTGGCTCGCAGGCTATGCAATGGCTAGGTGAGCGATTCAATGAGCTCAAGGACACGGCTCTTGGTGCGTGGCAGGGGATCGGTGATGCGCTGGCTGCCGGTGACATTGCACTGGCGGGCAAAATCCTATGGCTCACTTTGAAAATGGAATGGCAACGTGGGGTGGCATTCTTGCAATCGAAGTGGCTGAACTTCAAAGGATTCTTTATCGGGATCTTCCAAAGTGCAGTCTACAGCGTCGCGGGATTGATGACCGATGCGTGGGCAGGATTGCAAACGGGCTGGCTACAAGCTCGCTCTGTTCAATCTCACTGGCAAGGTAAACGCTTCGGGATTTAAAGGATTCGCCAAAGGGGAGGTCTTATTCCTTGGAGCAAGTGGTTCGAAACGGGGACTCGATGACTGGGAGATCACGTTCCGATTTGCAGCCAGCCCGAACGTAGCTGGCTTATCCCTTGGGAGCATTGGCGGTATTTCCAAAGAGGGATGGCAGTACCTTTGGGTTCGTTTCATCGATGACGAAGACCCAACCGCCAAGGCACTCATCAAGCGACCGGTCGCTGCTTACGTCGAACAAGTCTATCCATACGGGGATTTCAGTAACCTCGGGATCGGAGTGTGACGCGTGGGAGACCAATTCCGCAAAGTACTTCCAGGCGATCCCCTAAAGATTCCAGCTGAGGCTTGGAATGCACTGGTGGATTTGTCTCAAGACCAAAAGAACCAGCGGCACGATCAGCTCTCCCAAACCGAAGGCACATTGCGACAAACAACACTTGCCAAGGTTCGCAATCAAACCGGAGTCGACCTGGATCGTTTTTCGATCGTCGCGCTTGGTGCTCCGATTATTACTCCAGCAGCCAACCTCACCGAGTTCAAACGCCAAGTCAGTTTCCAAGGGCTGGTCCCGAGCACCGGCACTGGACCACGATTTGGTGTTTTACTCGAACCATTGAAAAACAACCTCATTGGAACCGCAGCGATTGGCGGGTGTGTGATCACACGCGTATCCGTTGGCTCGGTGGCATACAGCGCAGCCGAAACGATCGTTGGTCAAAACGGCTATTTACGCAGCGTTCCTCACGGACCTGCATCAGTGTTGTGGATTGAATCAACTGGCGCACTGCGATGGGCGGTGATTCGTTTCGATGATGCCAACTACGAAGAGATCGTGTTCATCACGAGCAACATCCCCGATGGCAATGGCTATTACCCAGGGGTGGTTCAGAAGTTTGACGTCGCGACCAAATCGTGGGGCAGCGTCTTCGATTGCAAGGTGGTGGATGCCAACAAATGACCCTGTATTCACGTCGGTATATCGCCACTGCTGTAAACGGGTCGGTCGAAAGCCTGCCTGTGTATGCGGCGACCTGTACGCAACAACGATCCGGGCAAGGCCCCAAACGCCAGCTCGGACACTTTCTAGGAATGATCGATGGAGAACCTTTGTATGCGGTATCTAGCTGTGAGTTTCCTCAGATGGGTCGTTACCTCATGCGTTATGTGGGCTACGACGGCCTGCCCATCTACGCGATCGTTTGCTGCGAGCAATCCTCGAGCGGCTCATCCGGGAGTAGTGGATCGTCCGGTTCATCGAGCTCCTCTGGATCGTCGAGCTCTAGCAGCTCGTCTGGCTCGTCGGGTTCAAGTGGCTCCTCGGGATCGAGCGGCAGTAGCGGGCCCTCTGGAGACGTCGATCCTCCTGGATCCCACGGAAGCTCTGGTTCCTCCGGGCAAAGCGGCAGCTCAGGGACCAGCGGATACTCCGGATCGAGCGGTAGCTCTGGCAGCAGTGGATCGTCGGGATCGAGTGGATCGTCTGGTAGCTCCGGATCGAGTGGCTCTTCTGGCTCGTCGGGAAGCAGTGGTTCCTCGGGTAGCTCGGGTTCTTCAGGCTCGTCGGGTTCTTCGGGCACATCGGGCACTTCAGGTTCCAGTGGTGGATCGTCCGGCGGTTCCAGCGGCGCTAGTTCCTCGGGATCGAGCGGCTCATCGGGCTCGTCTGGATCCTCCGGCAGTGGATCATCGGGGAGCGGTTCGTCTGGCAGTGGATCTTCAGGTAGTGGCTCATCGGGTAGCTCGGGATCCAGCGAGCCAAGTGGTAGCGGCTCGAGCGGCAGTGGATCGTCCGGCAGTGGTTCACAGAGCGGATCGCAAAGCGGCTCACAGAGTGGATCTGGCAGCCAATCCGGTTCGGGTTCGCAGTCAGGTTCCCAGTCGGGCTCTGGAGCCGGCTCGCAAAGTGGTAGCAAGCCATCAGGTTCCGGTTCCGGATCATCAGGACAAAGTGGTAGCGGATCTGGACCAAGCGGCACCGGTCCCAGCGGTTCAGGTTCTGGCAGTAAACCATCAGGTGGAAGCGCCGGCAGCGGATCAGGATCCAGTGGATCTGGTTCGGGCTCCGGTTCGGGGAGTGGATCCGGATCCAGTGGAGTTGGCTCCAGTGGTGTCGGTAGCTCGGGGCAATCGTATGGATCGAGCGGTGCAAGTGGTGGTGTTTCAGGAAGCAGCGGATCGGGCTCCTCGAGTGGTTGTTGCTGTCCCTGCTATTACCAGTGGAACGGAATCGGCTGGGTTCCAGTGTCAGTTCCCGATCCGTGCGTCGAGCAGAACGGACCGTTCGAGGCAGTCTGCATATGCGCAGGAAACCAGCCAACCGGTCAGGGTTCCTACATCGGTCAAATCGTTTACACGGGATGTGAACAAGGTGTGACATGAACAGACCCATTGAATGCAAACACAACGTGGAAGGTTACTGCCAGATCTCATCCGAGTTGGCCCAGGTACCCGTGCCGATTGCCCAGGACGCATGTGCAGCGTGTATTCAACATGCCAAACCACGATCGAAGAATTCGGTCACTTGCAGCAAAGCAATCCAGTACCGAACGCTCGTGGGCATGCTTCCAACGCCGGACTTACTTGAATGCGTAAAACCTCCGACCACCGGAGTCGGAACGGAACTGGAACTCTTAATCGAAAAGACTCGCAGAGCGCTAAGCTGGCTTTGTTTGGGATGGCTCATTCCAGACGATTTTGCCTGCGGATGTCGCTCCACCAAAACACGCATGAATGAAATGGGCGTTTGGAAATGCCTCCGAAGCAACGAAGAACTCTCGGTGGAAATCCTCGCTCACTGGATCAAGTACATCCCCATGATCCGTTTCATTCCGTTTGTGCTGACCATCATCGCTATGTACATCCTTCGCGCTGCTTTTAACGCCGAATCCAAGGAGAAGGCCCATGTCTAAATGCAATCAAGCCACCCCAGATCTGAGTCCCGAAGCCATGTTGGAACTGATCCATCAGTGTCCGCCTGGTCCTTGGCCCAATGCCTGGGGCACTTGGGACAATACCATCGAAGCCCATCACCATCGGACGACTCGATCGCCCCACGTGTCACCTGCGTCGCGACTATGAAGGAATCTGGCGCGGGGCTTGGTTGGAATACGAACGGATGCCCGTCGAAGTCATCCCAAAGGTGGAATGGAAGCCAACGGTCGATTCGATCGATCCAACCAAGTCGCGTTTGCTCATCACGGTGGCCACCGGCGATTCGTTCCGAGAGTTGCTCAAGTACACCGGTCCCTTGATGGAAGCCTACGCCCATCGGATCGGAGCTGACTTTGTGGCGATCACCAAACCGGCACAGGATTGGTGGGGGCTCGATAAGTTCCGGGTTCACCCTTTTGCACAAGCCTACGAACGGACTTTGTACGTCGATGCCGATGTGTTTCTGACCGAAGAGACTCCCGATCTATTCGCGGTGGTCCCACGGGGCACGTCGCAATGCATGACGATTGGAGTCAGTTGCCAAGCTTTGAGTGGGTATTCGAGGAACGACGCAATATCCTGCAGTCCCAAGAAATCCCCATGGATAATAGCAAGTCGGTCCTCAATACTGGCGTGGTGATGTGCGATCGCAAGCACGCATCGATTTGGAAGCCACCGTTGCATCCATTCTTCCCGACGCACATGCTCCGAGGCACAGCCAAGATCGAGGAGTTATTGCCTGATCGATGGAAGGCTGCGCATCCTGAGGCGGTGCGCGAGTACCGCGAGCAAGAGCGACGTGATAAGGCCGACACGGCCATCGTGCAAGCTGCGCGGCGGCGAGTGCGCGCGGAGCTGCGCAAGGGTAAATAACACTTCGAATCGATCTGATGCGCCGGTGGTAGAAGATGCGCCTGATTCTGTGCGAGCCCCTTGGTGCAGATATCAACCCTCCGGGGCCGGTGCATCTTCGTGGGGGTTATCGCTTGCTACCAATATGCCGACCCGATGGGCCTGAAAACCCAAGCAGACACCTAGAGTTGCTAACAAACCCTAGGGATCTCAGCAAGCCCGATCTTCAATGAATCTACCCAAGGTGCGTGTACGCTTACGGGTGACCCGCAAGTCACGAACATTTCAAGCGACCAACTGAGAGGAGAGCAAATCGATGGCTTCCATTTCTACGGACAAATCAGGCAACAGGCGGATCCTGTATTTCGACGAGCATCGCAAACGCCGCGTTCTGTATATCGGCAAGATTTCAGAGCGTGAAGCAGAGGGTGTGTAGCGACGCGTTGAGAGTATGCTATACACGCAAAGCATCGCTATTCGTCAAGCACTGAAGCGAGGATCTCATCGCCGCTACGACTCCCCAATGCTCGCCAGACGACAAGATCAATGGAATTCGGAATCATTGAAACATGACCATCTGCAAATGCAACATTTGAGCCGAATCCATGGTAGCTGCGTGCCGATAACACGCCAATTCCAAGGAACAGTCCATCGCTGCAATCGGAGACAATTGAGTTTGGCGGAAGCACGTGATTGTAATAGGAATATTCAGCGGAATACCACATTCGATTGTGACTGCGCGACCACGTCGGGTGAGTAGGAGGTATACCAGAACAGTTTAGAGATAGCCTGTTTGGACTTGCAGCGTCCAAAATGAAAAATTGGTTTGGTAGGCGGGGGAAGTCTGCGAACGGTATTCCATCGCCACGAAACTGAGGATTGTCTCTAGTGCCAATCATACGTTCAGATATCATTGCTGTGGATGACATCCCATCACCGATTTCCGAAGTTCGAACTCCGGCGATTTGTCGAAACACGCCTGCAAAACGCGCCGCATCCGGTGAAAAACTCGAAACGCCGACTTCGTCCACCAACCCACCTAGGACACCAACGCTTCCTACGTAGTTAAATGACCATGAAGTTGGACTCAATCCAATCGGAGACAAAAGATGCGAGTCACTAAATGGATCCGAGGGACACCTGAGGAGCGGTGAAGCGTTAGTACCTACAAGCGTGGAATTCAAAGGGTGGAACGGATTCAAATTGAATCGCAAACTCGACGCGAGCGATCCTTCCTCCATGTGGTGCAGAATTCGAGTCCAAACGCTATAGTGTGCCGCGATCCCATCATCTCCTAAACCCGTTTCGCCCCCCTTGGGCAAGACCTTATGTAGTGCCTCGAAGTTTAGTGTCGAGAGCGACAACTGCCTGAGATTTGATGCGCATTGAGCCTGTCGCACGCGTTCTCTTACCGCTTGCACCGCAACGAGAAGAAGTGAAACGAGAACGGAAGAAACCGACAATGCAACGCAAAGTTCAATCAGGGAAAAGCCATATCTCCTGCTTCCTCGCATACATAGGTCCTCTCATCTAACAAAGTCAATCGGAAATGTTAAAGTCTCGAGTCGTCCGTCGCATTCGACATTCAGAATTGCGTTTATCACACAATTGGAAGTTATCGAACTATATGTCGATTCCTTTGCCAGATCAAACGAAAATAAAATGTTTTTATCTTCCGAAATGGAGGCCCTTAATCCCGAGGGCGCGTCGGTTAGATCGATAGAATTAATTGAAAAGGGACGCGATGGAAATGGGTCTAGAACAAACTTGCTTGGGATCAAAACGTTGCCTCGGACTGCCACGACAGGATTGACGGTTCCGTTTAGACTCCATGGTGGTCGTACGATACCCCTGCCTACAACCTTTAAGGGCGAACTGCGAATTTCGATCGTCGCTTCACTCAAAAATCGACCGATTCGCAGATTAGAAGGATTTAAAACGCCGACGATTGCTACTTCCCACTGTTTTTGATTGGCATCAACATTGATTTCAACGACTTGCTCTACTGAGAGTTTCTTAAATTCACCGAGTGCGGTAACACTGAAGTCTTCCAGTGTGATTGAATCTTGCGGTGGGGTTCGCAAGGTTGTTCTGCCACGTACCGGCGGAACTTCCAAACTGTCAATTGCCAAATTTCCGAAATCCAGTTCAACGGGGGCCAACGCCTGAAATCTTGGCTTGACAACCCTTGTGCTTATCGGAATGGAAATTGAATCAGTTTGGCCTTGAATTGTCGTTGTTACTTCCAGAATGTCCTTAAAACCCTCAGCCCTTCCGAAAATCGTGTACCTCGCCAAAAACGGTTCGCCACTTTGAACAACCGAGGGAGTTAAGTCCTGTAGTAAGTAGGTCGTGCAGCATGCGGGCCCCATATGAAAACAAACTGCGGAAATGGCATGCGGAGATATGTTCCGCATTCGCACTTCGACATTCGCGCTGCCGCCTAGACGAACTTCCTCGGGACAATGGACGTCATCGATACGCAAATGCGAATTAATCAAGTCTTCAGACGCGGTTGAGCTTTCAGGATCGAAACCGTCTATTGCCCGCTCGCGGGAACATCCAGGAGTTGTGCATGAGAAGATCACGCACGCCAACAGCACCGTAGACGAGGGACAACTTGAGGTGCATCTGACTTTACGCCAACACAGACCGAAAAACAAAAATGCGATCCCAACCAAAATACATAGCCTCTCCAAGAATCGCTCAAACGCCAAGTTTCTATTCTTCGCCGACATCGAGTCGAAAGCACCTTTGGTAACGATCCAATAGCC
>JBJONT010000475.1:0-5108 GCA_046051705.1 Planctomycetota bacterium
CAGTTTGGAAATGATCTTGAGAAGATCGTCGCCGACATCAAGTCGAGGGAACGAAACACGATTACACTTCCAGCTCGAAAATACGATCCCCAGTCCATGGCACCCACAACCCGGCAGCCCAGGCTGGTCTCCAGTGATATCTCTGCTCCTACAGTTCATTAAAACAGTAGGCATTGCCCGTTCGTTGTAATGTTCTTGGGACTAATGAAATTTCCCCACCTTTCGAACTCTTCAAAACTGCAGGGAAAACAGGAAAAAGTTCGTTTCCTGTCCTCTCCGCTCAAAAACCCTGGTTTCCTCGAGGTTTTTCGCATTTCGGGCCAATTGCTTCGGCATTCATGCCTATCCATGCATGTCTATGCCTGCATTTGCTGCCCCTTTAGAAAACATGGGCTTGTGGGCTGCCCTGGCCAACAAAAGCGTTTCAGTGAGTCGTGCGAATGAGCGGCCAGAGTCGTCCCCGATACAGGATGATCAACCCGAAACAGCCTATCTCTCCATCCAATGATTGATCGGCTAGCAGTGCCGGATATCATTCATTCAACTTCGGATCGAGGCTATCTTGCGTGATAGGCTGCATTGGTGCGGTCTACAGGGTTGAGGTTGATCCGTGTAAAAACAAGTTAACCCCAAGAGTGAATCAACACGCTGATGCGACTGACTGACGAACAAATTCAATACGGTTTCTACTATCATTTCGCGGATAGAAAGAAAGATATCGCCAGAGTGACCGAAGTGTCCGAGTATGCAGGAGAAGAAGAGCTCATTATCAATTGCACGCAGCTTGGAACGGCCTACAAGTCGTCGAAAGAAAAGAAGCGAGTGTTGACCGAATGGTGCGAATTCTTAGTTCAGAATCCCAAGGCTTTTAAGGTCCTCAAGTTTGGCACCCGGATGCCACAGGAGCTTTTTGATGCTGTTTGTCATCAACAGAATCTCCGGGATCTGGAGATCAAATGGGGTGTTTACAAGGATCTGTCTGCAATTCAGAACCTGAAGAATTTGAATCTTCTCTATCTAGGATCTGGAGCCGGTGTTGAATCGGTTCGACCAATTGGTATGCTTCCGAATTTGGTAGGCCTCTACGTTGAAAACTTCCAAAAAGTCCAAGACTACGCTGAGCTGACTCAATTGAGCAGATTGGAGAGCTTGACAATTTGTGGAGACGGTATGGGCCCACAGTACATCTCAGTTGATTCGATCGAATTCTTGTGCCATATCCCTCAACTGCGTTTCCTGACGCTGTTGACTATAAGACTTCGAGACAATGATTACAGCCCGATCTTGAATCTGCAGCAACTAGAGCATCTGAGTCTCCGGCCGCATAAAGACGTAAAGAGAGTATATGACAACCTCCGCCGCCTACCAAAATTGAAGTGGGGGCTATTGAAGTCAGAACCTGAACTGTTCACGGAGAATGGCTAATCGGGTGGGGGTGCCCGTCGCCCGGCATCTTCCCTACATCACGAATCACTCACCCTTCAACCATTATCTTCTTCAACCCGTCGCCTTTGCATAATCATCCTCGGTTGCCAGAAAGAAACTCTACTGTGGGATGCGTGGCGAATTGCAAAGCTACGAGCAGACCATGTGGAGCGAGTACGCATGGTGGAGGTTCGTTTAGTTTCTTCCGGTTGCGACTAAAGAATTCGAGCGTCCGTTATTTCGACGACCATCGCATCAAGATCATTCAAGAAAAATGCGGGTTGTGGTTTTTTCCAAATTATGTCGAATCTGACCCGCCGCTCGGCCATCGGGGGCATTCCAGACCAAAACGCTAACCGACATTCAACCATGACACAATCAAAAACCGGATTCACTCTGATCTCGAAAGATGCTTATATCGATCGCTTTTTGAAAGCTAATCCTTCGGAACGACGAGACAATGTCGTTGCACGTTTGGATAACGCGATTGCTGCGCACAAAGAAGGCACACGGTGTAGTTGCGGTGAGCAGATTTGGATTGTTGGCTCGGCAGTAGCTGGATACGGATGCTTCACCTGCATCACGGGTGAAGCATCACCAGATTCTGACTATGAAATCAGCACGACATGAGTGCAAAATAGCTGCTTCCTCGCCGTTGACTGCTGGGTAAACGTTTGTTCGTAACTCCGGCTGGTTTTCGTCGTACTCTATGGTTGTTTCCCCAGTGGACTCTTATTCTCCAGCCGCCCACGCATGACTGGACCCCAGAAAACTCCAATAAGTCCGGCTCATGTCCTATTCGCTCAAAACCCTGTTTTTCGATGGTCTTTTGTCATTTCGGCAAAGTTCTTTTGGACGGCTGTAGCGCCCATGCTGGTTCGGTGCATGGCGTTGTGCGGGGCGAAAGTTTCCCGGTGCGATGCCCAAATCGAGTAGTTCTATCAGTATCATCCAAAGAATTGACTTCCGACGGCCAAGCCCTGATGATTCGATTGAATCGTTGCTCAGACGGAAGACTAAGAAATTCGAAATCGGAGATTACCGGCCATACTACGCAAATGTATGAAATTTGGAGCTGCTAAAGGCTTTGAAGGGTACGGCAGCGCTTTCATTCATCGAGGAACAAAGCGTTCGACACGATCTCCCAAACACCAGATCAGAGGCAAGAAATGATGATGCAAACGACATACCGATTCGCATTTGAGCGGATCTTAGCACTGTGTCTGATCATTCTCATCGGACTGACCAACAGGAACATAGGGGCTGAACTTTTTCAGAGCTTGGCGGGACATATTGGCGGTGTCGTCCAGATTTCCTTTAGCCCTGATTCATCTCGGTTACTGACTGTGGGACTCGATGGGAAAGCACAATTATGGGATATCGGGTCAAGATCCATCATCATGACTCTTCGAACTCCGGAACCTGATGTTGTGTGTGTAAAGTTTAGTCCGGACGGACGATCGCTCGCGACAGGGCACCGCAATGGAACTGTAACCCTATGGAACCCGGATTCGGGCGCTATGCAGGGAACGTTACCTAAGAGCGGGCCGAGGGATTTCTCCGAGAATGGTGAGGGGCATATCGCTTCCGTAACAGCACTCGACTTCAGTTCGGACGGAAAACAGCTTGTCACTGGTGGCGAGGACACCAATGTCAAGATTTGGGATTTGGACAAACAGATAGAGCTCAAAACGCTTGAGGAGCATACAAGCAATGTATGTGCGATACGTTTTGATTGGACGACCCAAACCTTGGCAAGTGCTAGTCTGGATGGGATGTTGGTGATCTGGAACAAGGATGGGACTCCTCGTCACAAGATTCGCGTAGGAAGGACCAAAGTACCGGTGGAATTAGCGCAGATCGACTTCGATCGAAATGGAGAATCGCTTGCAGTAAGTTTGAACAACCAAGTCAAACTTTATGACACAGCTACAGGAAAGTCCCTTCGATCATTGGGCACTGGGCTATCGGTTGCCTTTTCACCTATCTCTGTTCAGATTGCTTATCCGATCGATAAGGTCGATGTTGCACTTGCTGATCGTTCGTCCGCTGAGGTACAGCGGACGTTGCCTGATCACGGTGGCGAGATAGCCTGCCTTGCCTTTAGTCCAAACGGCAAACTACTTGCCGTATCAAATACACGAACCGGTGTTGTTCGACTTTGGGATCTCTCCTCCGTCGATGCTGGAGCGCTACAACTGGATGCGATGCTGACCCGCAGTAAGTGGTTCGCCAAGAAAGTCCTACCCAAAGTGGACGCTCCATTTCCAGACTTGAAGAAGACCAACTGGCCTATGACCGTTGAATCGATCCGTGAAGATTGTCTGGTAATGGGAAAGCAAGAAATTCGAACCTCCGATGCAGTTTTGCTTCAGGATGCGCAAAGCTATTACACTCGCACCTTACGCGATGTTCCAGCTTCGCATGTCGCACTCGCTTACCGAAGCCTAATCTTGCACTATGAAGGGCAATTTGCCAAAGCAACTTTGGATCAAACCAAAGCAATCGAGCTCGATCCAGACAATGCGGCGTACTTTCGAATGAGAGGCGACTCCTACTCAGAGCAGGGAAAATTCCTTGAGGCGGTTGCCGACTATTCGCAAGCCATTGAACTCGATAGAGACTATTCGGAAGCATATTTGCGTCGTGGCGTAGCGAAGTTGTCACTAGATCAAAACGGCGATGCATTGATTGACATCAGCAAGGCAGTCGACCTGGATCCAGATAACGGCATAGCTTACATGAACCTGGCAACAGCCAGGATTCGATTAGGCCAACATGACGACGCGCTTCGAGACCTCGATAGGGCAATCGAAAGAAACGTGAATCATCCGGAAGTATTTGTTTCACGGGCTGAGATCTTTTTTTCACGTAACGATTTCAAACAAGCGATTGTCGAATGTGACCAAGCGATACTTATCGACCCTGATTTAGGGAAAGCCTATAAGCTTCGTGCAGACGCTAATGTCGGCATCGGGAACCAAGTTGCGGCGGATGCCGATCGCCTCGAGTTTCAGCGATTGGATCCTGGGAGTCCATCACACTTTCTCAACCGTCCCATACTTCACTTCGATCTTACCCAGCCATTGATGCTCGGATCACAAGTCGTGACGATTGCTCGCAAGGCGAATGGCGAGAAACTCAAATCAATCAACGACCTTTATTCGCCGGTTTGGCGTCCGAACCACCAACAGTTCGCTTATTTCAGGCTAGAAAAAGAGAGTGACCAGTATTCGCTCTGGTCAGGAGACTTGTCTGGAGAAAAGGTTAAGCTCCTATCCCCCGCTAAGAACCAGTTTCTGCAATGGTATCCCGCTTGGTCGCCGGACGGAACTCGAATTGCCGTGATTAGCATTCAAGTCTCCGAGGAAGCGACTGGCCAAGTCGTCGAATTCGAACTCCTGGTGATCGATCCCGACACTGGGAAAATCATGCAACGGGTCAGGTTCCCAAAGGGTGTTATTGCGGCTGAAGCACTAAATCCTCCTAACCTTTTCAAGTGGTCACCCGACGGAAAGCACGTCCTGATTTCTTGGGAAAGCACGGTTGTGATCGACCTGCAAAACAATCGTTCTCTTCGCGTAACCGACGGCTACTCCGTCGCTGAATGGTATCCAGACAGCCGGAGCGTAATCTACTTCAACTTCGGCCGTAATGAACTGAACCCCGGACGCGAACAACTC
>JBJONT010000476.1:0-19542 GCA_046051705.1 Planctomycetota bacterium
CCGGAGTAATGTTCCGAACCAACTCCCCCCACTGAACGAATCGAAAATCGATCCTGAGTAGACAGCCGGCAAAAATGCACTTGAAAAATTCTCCGGTCCACCGATCGGTAAAAGTCCACCATGCACCACGACATAACTAGGAAGCTGCTCGTTTTCAGTCCCTAACCCGTAACCGAGCCAAGCCCCCATCGATGGCCGACCTTGCGCAGCAAACCCCGTATGCAAATACATACAAGCTTGCGAATGCTCTGCAAACTCACTCTTCATCGATCGGATCACGCATAGATCGTCGGCATACTTTGATAAGTGGGGGAACAGTTCGCTGATCTCTAGCCCGGAATCACCATACTTTTGAAACCGAAACGGACTTCCGAAACACTTCCCGTTCTGATCGAACTGAGTCGCATCGATCGACGCCGGAAACGGTTTGCCATCGTACTCCTGCAACTCTGGCTTGGGGTCAAACGTGTCGACTTGCGACGGCCCTCCATCCATAAACAGGAACAGTACGCGGTCTGCTGTGGACTGATGATGACGCCCTGTATCCCCTACCTCTTTTGCACTTGATTCTGAAAGCAGGGATGCACATGCCAACCAACTCATTCCCAAACCGGAACGTTGCAACGCATGACGTCTTGTAATCCTATCAGGCGATACTCCAGATCGAATCATCGGACGAACATCCCTTCTTTGATGTTGAATAACGCTAAAGCAAAATTTGCCCAAGCTCGCTCTTCCCCTACCTGAGCTTCCATTCCATGAATTATCTGCAAAGCATCAGTAATCTCCTCTGGTGTTGGAGCGCGGCTTAACCAGTCTTCAAACATTCGCACGATCCGCAACTGCGAATCACTTGTGGTTCCCACAATCCGTTTGGACCATCGTTCGGCAAATCCAACCACCATGGCATCATTGAGCATCATCAAACTCTGCGCCGGACCGTTGGTCACATAACGTTTCCCAACAGTAAACGCAGGCTTCGGCTGATCGAAAACCATAAGAAAATCGTCCGGGAAGTTCCTTCGGATCTCCAAGTAAATCGATCTCCGCATCTCACCATCGATCGGTCCAGGAGGTGACTGCTTGTTCGGCTCCATCACGGTCTTATAGTAGTTGCGCGTTGCTAAACCACCGTCAGGTCGCCGTAACTGACCGGTGACCGAAATCATACTGTCGCGAATCGATTCCGCTTCGAGCCGCCGAAGGTTTGCATGAGATAAAAACCGGTTCGCAGGATCGAGCTTTATCGATGATTCGCTCGCGGCGATAGATCGCCGCCAAAACTTCGTATAAAGTATCCGACGAATCAGATCCTTTGTCGACCACTTACGATCGATCAATTCCAAGGCCAACTCATCCAACAATTCCGGATGACTTGGCTCTTCTCCCATTCGACCGAAATTATCAACCGTCGAGACGAGCCCCTCTCCGATCAACCAATACCAAATACGGTTCGCCATCACTCGCGCTGTTAGTGGATTCCCCTGGTTGGTGATCTCCAACGCAAGCTGCAATCTTCCGCTCTCCGCTCCAGCGTAACGGCTAGCCTTCGAATCAAGTATTTTTAAATACCCCCTTGGAACTACCCCCTCCGGTTTCCTATGGTCACCGCGAGGTAACCAAGCTTGATCGACCGCTAAACGATCTTCGACAACTCCTGGAACCCAACGCGGAATAGGGATCTTCGATTCCTCAGCCTGGTAGTTTGCAACAGCTTCGCGCCCCTCGTTTTGGTTCTCATCCAACGATGCAAATACTCCGGAATCAATCCAAGTATTAATCCACCTTGCATCGCGATAGCTTCCCTTACCATCCAACAATCGGTCCAAGGATCCTTGGACGCTACCGAGCATCTTATCAAGCCCATCAACACTCGGATCCTCGCCCAATAACCAGTCCTCAACTACTCTAGCTGGGGTCGGCAACCTTTCTCCCGATGCGTGCCCGACGACCAAGTGCACGCCGAAACTGGAGCGTCCATCACTTTTCTCCAGTACCCCAGGATCCTTGATCACTCCAAGATACGGTTTCGCATCGCGAGTCAAGAATTCGATGTGCGCTCGCAAACCTTTCCATTGAGGTCGAATATGCATCGTTATCCATCTCGGCGCATCGGAATTCAACGTGGGGTTCAAAGTTGAAAACAAAAGCGAATCGCCTTGAAAGTTCTCGATTACCAACCTTGCTCTCGAATCCGCAGTCCCCCGGCAGAACATCGAAATTTGATCGGTATCAATCACGAAATCCGGGGACCTAAGGCTACCGCTTGCGCGGTCTGTAAACATGTTGCTGTGATAACCACCTTCCAATAAACGCCCCAAAGGCGATGCGGACTGACCAAGCACCGACCAGCGTGTCGGTAGAACATCGCCTTGTTCCGCATCCTGCCCATATGCGGATCCATCGACTCCTATCACTTCTTCTGGCATTCCATAACCCGATACTCTCCATCCTAGAAACTCATCGCGATCTAAATCGAAGAGAACCTTAATTCCGCGCTGAGCGCCGGCGTGGGCAACTGATGACCGTTCACGATATTTAGCCTCTCTAAGCCCCCCTCCTACATCGGAGGATTGCAACAAACTCATCCATTGGGATTGGCGCTGGGCTTGCTCCTTACCGATAGCCTCTCTCAACACCTTTTGCTCAGAGATTGGGGAATCGGCGGCGAGCAACCATTGAGTTAGAGCCTCACTCGGCGATTCCTTCGGCCTCCACTTCCATCGCGCCAACAACCTCGTCCAACGATCCTCAGGAAGTGTCGCTGCGATGTCTTCCCATTTGCGATCTTCCCATTTCGTTCCTTCTTGCGATTGCGAGCGAATCCACAAGAGAGCCTTGGAAACTGCTTCTTTCCATTGAGGAACCTGCCGTTTGTAGTTCTGCAAAGTAGCAACCCCAATCGACGCTTGGTCCTGCTCAAGCCTGCTGAACAGCGGCTTAGTCTTTTCCGAGTCCTCCAACGGCAACATCGCCGTTCGTGTGCTACGAAGGACTCCATAAAGCGCGTAATAGTCTTCATCGGAGATAGGATCAAATTTATGATCATGGCAACGCGCACAAGAAATCGTAAGGCCCTGAAACGCCTTGCTCATCGCATCGATTTGACTGTCGATCACGGCAATCTCTTCGCGTTTGACATCGACCGGAGTCTGATTGAACTCCACCAACCGATAGAAACATACACCGACCAACGCTTCGTTAAATCCAAGTTCCGGATTGAAACGCGGTGCGATCAAATCTCCCGCAATGTGCTCTTGGATCAAGCGATCCAACGGCACATCTTTTTCAAAAGCTCGAATTACATAATCACGGTAGCGATAAGCGAAAGGCAAATATGCATCATCTTCTGACCCATGCGTTTCGGCGTACCGAACGATATCAAGCCAATGCCTGCCCCAATGCTCAGCATACTCTCGGGAATCGAGCATCCGATCGACAAGCTCCCGCCAGGCCGCTTCCTGGGTGGTAGCATTCGCTAACCTTGGTACGTAATCCCGAACTTCCTCGATCGACGGGGGCAAGCCACGCAAAGTGAAACTCAGCCGGCGAATCAATGAAACCGGATCGGCCATCTGCGAGGGAACAATACCTTTAATTTGCAAGGCTTGGTCGATCCACGCATCGATCCACCCACCGTCCTGGGCTACAGTCCCTGCATCGCTCGATTCGACCTCACCTGACCGCCGCTTGCCATGCTCGACCGGTAGTTTCCAAGCCCACCACTTCGAACGTTCTTCAACCTGTGCATCCCAGTTGCTTGCCCCCTTTTCATCGAAGCTTTCGGGTTCATCGCGAGGATCAGGAGCGCCGTCCAAGATCCATACTTCGAATGCCTTCAATACATCCTCGGGTACCTTCGGCCCCTTCGAGGGCATTTCCAACCCAGTTTCCAAATGCGCCATGGCGCGGTAAAGCAAGCTTCCTTGCGGATCCCCTGGAAGGATTGCTGCACCGGAGTCCCCCCCTACGGTCCATCCCAAACGGGAGTCCAATGCCAATGAGCCATTGGACTTACCTTGATGATGACACTCCAGACAGTAAGCATGCAGTGCAGGACGAATTTTGGACTCAAACCATTGATACTTGTCGGCTTGGTTCAGTGCGAAGAGTCCGCCAGGGATTACATACAACCATATCCATGCAACGAAAAACCATGGAACGAGAAACCACGCGAAGCAGAGAATCCTAGTGAATCGAGTCCAAGCCATTTCCATATCCCATTAGGTAGAGCGAAACATACGGCTCAACATCAAGGTCGGGATGACCAGAGCAGCGATGAGCAAACCCGCCATTGGCCCAGCATGTACTAAAGCTAAGACCGCATCGATGAAAAGTATTTGTACGATGGCTTGTCGTATCGCGGCACCGAGGTCAGGCCCTCGCAACGATTGATACGAGACCCAAGCTCGACGAAACACGGGGAAAGACAATATCCAGAAGAGCCCCGGGAAAAACCATCGAGCAAAATCTCCGCGTGTGGCAATCAATCGCTCGATTCGGGGCGAAGGGTACTTCCACATCACAAAGGAGATTCCGGCGATACCCAAAGCAGCAACGCCCCACCCCAACCCCAATCTCCCTCGCGATTGCTCACTGAGGAACTCTTTGCGAGCCGCGATCGTAAAGCCCATCACATAGAGACCAAAGGCTGCAGCGACCCCCCAAGCTGCAAGCGGTACGCTTTGCGCAGCGTCACCTGTGATAATTGCAACGCCCAGAAGCATATTCAACGATCGACAAGCCCCCATCAACAGCGGTGCTAGTGGAGTTTTTTTAAACCATACGTCGTACCCGATGATCGCAAACACAAGAGCCACTGCGATTGAGAGAACAAACTGCCATTGTCCATGAATCAAGCCCCCCGAGAGGCAAGCAAATACCCCCCCGAGAAGAAATAGGCCGCCTGTAACAGCCTTGGCTGTACCGACGTCAATTACACCGCGAACCAATGGCCCGGGTCGATGATGCTGCCGATCCTCATCGACATCCACGATATCATTCAGAGCCATCCCACCCCAGTAGAACGAGATCGATGCCAATGCACCGAGCACTGCGGAACCTGGGTGATTCAAGAATGAAGCACCAGCGCTTCCGAGGCACATTCCTGCCAGAACATCGGCACTGCTCGTGAAGGTGTTTGGGACTCGAACCAGTTGTCCCCAAGCCTTCCAGCCGCTGGGCCCTGAGCTCTCGAATGACTTCTTATCTTCTGAGTTCTCTTCGCCTGAGTCCTGTTCGAATCGTCTCTTGTCGATTGGATTCAACTCGCCCCGTGTTTGATTTTCCATCAATTTCTCCAGCGGTTCCAAATCAAAGCAGCCACCCTCAAAGCGACCCATATTCAATGCAAACCAATATCACCAACGAAACGGCATGGAGAACCATAACGCTTTGTAAATTCCACAACACTGTTATTGGCTTTGTCACGGCAAGCATCGGTACTTATTGCGATGTTCCTACCCATTGGGGCTTTACCAAAACACTATTCCTATCAATCGTAACATAGTTCGCGAAAGCCAGTGGATCAGCCTCGAACTCCACATCGCTCTGCAAAGGAAAATTCGGGAAATGCATCGCGGAGCTTCCGCAACTTGCATACAACACCCCATCGACCAAAGCCGAAATCGGACGGTGGATATGTCCGAAGAATACTCCACGGATTCGGTCTCGATACCTTCGAAACAGCGAATGAAGTTCCTCACCATTCTCCACGCACATTGTGCGGTCGATCCATTGGCAATCCAATCGGATCAGTGGGTAATGTAGAAAGACCGTGCACATTTTCGTCGAATATGCAAAGTAACTTTCGATCGCGCTCATTTGATCTGTATCGATTCGTCCTCTCGGGTCGATCGATTGTGAGTCGCGAGCGTCGAGCACGAGGAAATCTTCATCCTTGCATGAAAAGCGATAACAAAGTCTATCCCCTGCGACCGAATGAGCACATTCATCCAACACGTTGCGTCCACCGACGATCTCAAGCGGTTTTCCATCAGCTAACCCGAGAACGGCAGTATCCATTTTCCCATTAGAGTTATTCGAGCCATTCCCCGAATATGCTGCATTTGAATTCACAAGACACTCACGCAGAACCGAACGGTGATCGTGATTACCAACTGCGGTAAGAACCGGGAAACCCAGTTGCTGAGCCAGTTCCCAGACTTTACGCGTCGATTCGCCGGAGTCGCCAGCGACATGGCCTCTGTGTACCCAGTCCCCCGTATGGACAATGAAATCGATCGGATCTCGAAGCGATTTTATCCATGCGCAAAGCGACTCAAATCGTTTTGCTGTATCGATCTGCTTATTGCAACTTGGCAGCGAAAGCGACTCGGACGACCAGTGCGTATCGCTGATTTGAAGGAACCGAACCATGGAAGCCATTCGCTTTATCCTTGTTGATCACCGCGGTGGATTCGCTCGGAACGCATCGATCCCGAGTTAAAGGAATTTTATCTACTCGTTGGCGGTTAAGCACCTGCGATCACTTGGATCATCGCCGGCACAAACCAAGGCAGATCATCCGGCTTGCGGCTTGAAACAAAATGGCGATCGACCACTACCGGTGCATCGACCCAAATCGCTCCCGCGTTCTCCAAATCGTCCTTGATACCGGGCGAACCGGTCACGCGCACCCCTCGATACACGCTTGCGGAAATCGCTAGCCATCCGCCGTGACAAATCGCTGCCACGCACTTGTTGTCTCGTGCGAATTGAGCGATCAGCTCTTTTACCTTGGGCAATCTTCGCAAACGATCGGGCATAAATCCTCCCGGCAGCAATACAGCGTCGAAATCCTCCGAACGCATATCGCAAATCGCAGCATCCGAAACGCAGGGATAGCCATTCTTTCCAGCATAGCTAACCCCCGCCTTCTCGCCGGCGATGACCACTTGAGCCCCGGCTTCGATCAACCTGAGTTTGGGGTACCAGAGTTCAAGATCTTCGTAAATATCTCCAACGAAAGCCAAAATCTTCTTTCCCGCGAGGGGATTTGTACCAGCCAGTTGTGTTGTTGTATCCAACGTTTTTGCGGTCATACCTGCATCATCCTTCGATTTGAGGAAACCCGACAGAAATTAGCCGCAGCTATTTTTGCCTTCGGCGGCAAATTCGGTTCTAGATTGTGAAACAGCATTCCAAGAACAGCAAGCGCAAGGTATGTTTATGGGCCGTTTTTAACGCAGCTACTTGCCCCGTAGAGCTCCCCGCTCCCAGACGCCGGCAACGTATACTGAGAGACTTTATGCTCCGGCAAAGTGGAACGCCGGGATGAATCGCAGGCATTCGCAGCAAGCATTCGAAAACTGGATCTTATCGGAAGTCATGTCATGAGGTTGAACGAATTCTTTGGGCCCGGTCACCTTGGACTCTCCTTCGAGGTATTCCCAACCAAAACCGACGAAGCCTTCGAAACATTGATGGGCACCATCGGTGAACTCAAAGAATTCAAGCCCGATTTTTTCACTTGCACCTACGGGGCAGGGGGGTCGACCCGCGACCGGACGATCCAAATCATCGAAGCCTTGAAAAACCGTTTTTCGCAACGGGTTGCAAGCCACCTGACGTGTGTTGGTTCCACCGTCGAACAACTTCGCGATTACCTTGATCACGCAGTATCCCTCGGAACGGACTACATCGTTGCCCTTCGTGGTGATCCCCCAAAGGGACAATCGGAGTTTCAACAAACCGTAGGAGGTCTTCGATACGCAAACGAACTCGTATCCTTGATCAAGTCCGATTATCCGCAACTTGGTATTGCGGTTGCGGGTTATCCAGAAGTGCACCAGGAAGCTCCATCGGCCCAAGTCGATCTCGATAATCTCAAGCGAAAAGTGGATTCCGGGGCAGACATCGTTGTCACCCAACTCTTCTACGACAATCAAGATTTCTACCGATTTGTCGATCAATGTGAAAAAGCCGGTATCCGCGTTCCGATCGTCCCTGGGATCCTACCGATCCTCAACCTCAAAGGAATCCTTCGATTTACTCAACTTTGCAAAGCCAAACTGCCAGCGACCTTGATCGAAAAGCTCTCCGAAAAGGACGACGAAGCTTGGCAAAGCAAAGTTGGTGTCGATTATGCAATCGATCAAGTTTCCGATCTGCTTAAGCACGGCATTCCAGGAATGCACTTCTACGTACTGAATCGATCCGATTCCGTTGGCCGGGTTCTGCAAGCAGTTTGGCCGAATCGCTAATCCGACTTAGGAATTGTTCGCTAGAATGATGGCTTCGCCGTTCTGCGATACTCGTAGCAACGCCTTATCCTCCTTCCCGAAACAATCGATCTTACTCCACTGCGATGCACATCCAACGACAACGACTTCTCGATCGTTTCCTGCAATACATTCGAATCGGAACAACAGCAGACCCGAACACCCAAGACTACCCGAGCAGTCGCGGCCAGTGGCTTCTTGGTGAGATCCTCACCAAACAACTCAAAGAGATGGGGATCCTAGACGCCGAACAAGATCATTACGGTTTGGTTTGGGGCACCATACCCGCAACAGTAGACGGCCCGGCTCCCACCATCTTGTTCAACGCACACTTGGACACATCCCCTGAAGCCCCAGGCGATCATTGCAAACCCCAGGTCATCGAACACTACGAAGGGGGCGATATCCCCCTCCTCTCAGGTGATTTCATAAGAATCAGTGAGTCGCCGGAACTTGAGCAACTCATCGGTAAAACCCTCGTAACCACCGATGGCAAAACACTGCTTGGAGCCGACGATAAAGCTGGTGTGGCGGCCATCATGGAGCTTGCAAACGTCCTGATGGAACACCCGCATCTTCCTCACGGACCGATCCGCATTCTCTTCACTTGCGATGAAGAAATCGGGCGAGGAACGCGTCATTTTAATCTTGCTAAAGCCGGAGCGATTGCAGGTTACACTCTCGATGGTGGAGCATCGGGCACCATCGATGTGGAGACATTCTCTGCTGACCTTGCGACGATTACATTCCACGGTATCAATACCCACCCGTCGGTTGGCAAAGGCAAAATGGTAAACGCTCTGCGAGCTGCCTGCCGATTCGTCGCCAACCTTCCTCTCGATCACCTCGCTCCAGAATCCACTTCGCAACGCGAAGGCTTCCTGCACCCATACGTCCTGCACTCCTCTGTTTCAGAAGCTAGCGTGCAGATTCTGTTGCGAGACTTCGAAACTGAAAAACTCGATGAGTATGCCCGGTACTTGAAGAACCTTGCTCAAGATGCAATGCGAGATGAACCACGGCTTCGCATCGATGTACAAATCGAAGAACAATACCGAAATCTCGGAGATAAACTTCGCGACTTCCCCCTCGCTGCAGATCTCGCTGAGCAAGCCTACCAACGCCTCGGTCGTCCTTGCAAACGAGATGCCATCCGAGGTGGTAGCGATGGTTCACTGATGTCCCATCTAGGACTCCCAACACCAAACCTCTCAGTCGGTCAGTACAACATCCACTCCGTCAAAGAATTCGCTTGCCTCGATGAAATGCTTGCTGCCGTCGAACACGCGTTGGTCCTCACGCAACTCTGGAGCGATCAAGGTCGCGTGTAATGTCAACGTCCCAAACTGAGCCAACTTTCGAATCCGACGTAAAGCCGAATTCCTATAAACGCTACTTAGACGTGTTTGTAGGTTTCGCTCGCAACAGCCTCATCCGAGATATGACCTTTCGAGGAAATTTCTTCCTCGACTGTGTTTCAAGCCTCGCGTGGCTTTTGATGAATCTCGGATTCTATATTCTGATCTTCCACCATGTTCGCAGTATCGGTGCAGCTACCGGCTGGGGACGCTACGAATTCTATGTTTTCCTGGCAACCACATGGATCATCAATTCCATCGTCCAGACATTCTTCATGCCAAATGCCCAGGAGTTCAGCGAACTGATTCGCACCGGCGGACTCGATTACGCATTGCTCAAACCCATCGACACCCAATTCCTGATCTCCCTTCGACGCATGGAATGGGCTTCTCTGAGCAACTTCTTCGCCGGTTGTATCATCCTCGTCTACGCACTAGTCAACCTCAATGAAAGAACCGAACCACTTTGGTCTTGGTCGCTTCCTCTACTAGTTCTTTACGCCATTTACATCGTTTGCGGTGTTTTGCTCTTCTATAGCCTGATCATCTGCTTGGCGGCTACCAGCATTTGGCTTGGCCGCAATCAAAGCCTCTACGACTTTTGGTTTTACATCACCAACTTTTCCCGCTATCCGATGGAGATCTACCAAACAGGTTGGGGACTACCCCTATGGTGGATTTTCACTTTCATCATTCCCATTCTGGTTATCATCAACGTACCAGCTAGACTGCTTGCGCAACCTTTGGCCCCGCGACAAGGCTGGGAATGGGGACTAGCAGCATTCGCTTTTCTCGCTACTATCTTCGCCCTTCTAATCAGCCGGTGGGTTTTTCAACGAGCACTACGAAGTTACGCCAGTGCTTCAAGTTAACCCATGCATCAGGTTAATCAGCGCATCGAGTTAAGCAGTCACCGAAAAGCAGCCTTCGCCCAATCTCTAGCCATCTAGTTCTATGACAAAACAGTTCATCCGAGACCTTCAACCTCAATCGGCAATCGATACCATCCTCCGCATCGCCGATCGCCAAATACGGGCCAATCGCCAAGGAAACAATTACCTCTTGATGCAGCTTCAAGATCGCACTGGGACGATCTCCGCGATGCGATGGAATGCGGACGAACGTCTCGCAGAACGCTTTCCTAAAGGGAGCTTTGTTCGGGTACAAGGCACATCGCAACTCCATAATGGAACGATGCAAATCATCGTCAACCAACTCCACAACGTAGATGCCAACGATGTCGATGAACAAGACTTCGACGCGCTCGACAAAGCCAAATCCGACGAACGATGGAACGCCATTCTCGATTTTGTCGCGTCCATCAACGACCTCACCGTACGATCTATTTGCGATCGCATTCTAAAGACCGAGAGCATCGCTAACCGACTTAAAATCGCCCCTGCGGGAATCAAAGCCCACCATGCTTATCCCGGCGGATTGCTTGAGCATATTCTTAGCCTGATGCAATTGGCAGAAGCGAGCGCTGGTGTCTACCCAAACATCGATCGAGACTTGCTCCTCGCTGCCGCACTAGTTCACGATCTAGGTAAAGTCGAAGAACTTGCATTCGAAAACGAACTGACATACAGCGATGCAGGGCAAATGCTTGGCCACTTAGTCCAAGGGGTCGTAATGCTGGAATCCATCGCTGCCGAGCTGCGCCTCGAAGGGCACAAAATCGATGACGAAAAATTACTTCGACTCGAACACATCGTCGTCTCTCACCATGGTTCGCTCGAACACGGAAGTCCAAAAGTCCCCATGACTCTTGAGGCACTGGCGTTTCATTACCTCGATGAAATGGACGCAAAGCTCAACGCTGCGAAAGAACAGATCTTCCAAGACCGATCCAACGATACGTGGACTCCATTCCACCCGTTGCTGGCAAGAAAACTATACAAACCAAGCCATCAAAGCGAATAAGCGAGGAGCTAGTTGCTACCTCCGGCTAATTACTCACTTTGGCTCCAACCGAGTTCTTTCCTTGCATCCAGCAAGGAAAGTTTGCGGTAAACTTAGAAGCGGCAAATTCAGCACTACCCCCCGTTCATCATTCATTTCCTACAGCAAACGATGTCAGAGCTCTCGAATTCCCAAGCCCTGCTCCAAACCAACCTCCCTTTTCCAAAACGACAAGGAAAGGTGCGCGACGTCTACGATCTCGGCGACCGACTTCTGATGATCAGCACCGATCGTATTAGCGCCTTCGATTGGGTGATGCCGAACGGAATTCCAGACAAGGGCCGCATCCTTACCCAACTGAGCCTCTTCTGGTTCGATATCCTCGGCATCGAACACCATGTGCTCACTGATGAACTTCCACCAGAAATCGCCGCACTCGACCCACACCAAACTCTCGTCGGCCGCTCCATCATAACCAAGAAGGCAAAGGTCGTTCCGTTCGAATGCGTTATCCGAGGATACCTTGAAGGTAGCGGTTGGCGCGATTACCAAAACACGGGTTCCGTCTGCGGCATTCCACTCCCCAAAAACCTTCAGCAATGCGCCGCACTCCCCGAACCTCTCTTCACCCCAGCCACCAAAGCTGAGACTGGTCACGATGAGAACGTATCGTTCGAAGTGATGCAACAAAGCTTAGGAATCGATGTTGCTACGGAACTCAAAGAACGATCCCTCGATGTATACCGACGCGGCAACGCATTCGCAAAAGAACGAGGGATCTTGGTCGCCGATACAAAACTTGAATGGGGTTGGTTTGAGAACCGATTGATTCTCATCGACGAAGTCCTAACGCCAGACTCCTCGCGATTCTGGCCAGCAAAACAATGGAAACCCGGAGGCCCTCAAGCTTCGTTTGACAAACAATTCCTCCGCGAATTCCTCGATCGATCCTCTTGGGATAAAAACAGCCCTCCGCCAGAGCTGCCAAACGATATCGTCGAGCAAACCCGAATGCGGTACCTTGAAGCTCTCCAGCAAATCACCGGCAAAAGTCTTGCAATCCCGAATGCTTAGTCGTCTCACAAGCAACTGTTCGCTGCTTGCCATCCTCTAACTCTCCCCAACTCCCAACCGATCACTGATCAAAAATCTAACGATGAACTACTCCGATAAAATACGACAAAGCGTCATCGCTGTCCCCCCCCTATGCCGAAACCGAAACCTGCAAGTTTGCAAGACCGAAAATAAACGAGTTATCGAACACCTGCGTGCCGGCTCGATCCGCACGTTTCTCTACGGTGGCAATGCGGTCTTCTACCACATCCGCCCCTCCGAATATGCGGCTACACTTGAAATGCTATTGGATCTCGCCAGCCCCGACGATTGGATCATCCCTTCGATCGGCTCTTCATTCGGTATGATGATCGACCAAGCGGAGATATTGAGCAAACTACCGTTCGATACCGCGATGGTTCTGCCCCAAAAAGACATCACCGATCCAACTGGAATCGAACGCGGAATCCGACTTGCAGTCGACAAAATGGGCAAACCAGTTGTACTCTATTTGAAGATCGATCAATGGCTTCCTGCCGAAAGCGTAGAGCGACTCGTCAACGACGGCGCCATCAGCTGGATCAAATACGCGGTGGTTAAAACCGATCCTACCGAGGATTCATACCTGAAAAGTCTCCTCGAACGTGTCTCGCCGAAAATCTTTGTCAGCGGGATGGGCGAACAACCTGCAATCTGCCACATGCAACAATTCCACATGGGTGGTTTCACTAGCGGTTGCGTTTGCATCCGCCCCGATCTCTCCACAAAGATGTTGCAAGCGATTCAAACGGGAGACTGGACCGAAGCCGAATCGATTCGCAAATCATTCGAACCTCTCGAAGACCTCCGAAATGCAATCTCCCCGATCCGAGTTCTTCACGAAGCGGTTCGAGCAAGCCGAATTGCCGATACCGGCCCACTCCTTCCGCTGCTGAGCGATCTCAATGAGCCGGAATGTCAGTCCATCGAAGAGACGACGAAGGCCTTACAGTCACTCTCATAATTATCTAGCTATCCGTCGCCCCCCATCAGCTTTTCCCATCGAGGGTCGTATTCTCGCCGCCAAAGTCCCGCGACCAACTCGCTGGACTTGCCATCGAGCATGCTCTCTGACTTCACTCGCCCGGTCCTTGAGTCGGTCAGAATAACCTGCCCAGTTCGATGGGCGATGTTTCCTAGATGACACAGCAAGGTACTTTGATGGCCACTTAGGACGGGCTGGTTCAATCGGCTCGGATCGTTGCTGCGAACCGCTTCGATGAAGTTATGGACGTGATCGCGTTGGCCCCAATCAGTTTTCGGTGCGCTTTCGACCAGTTTGTTGTCGGCATCGAAAATTTGGTATCCGCCATCAGCATCAAGCTCCAGACTTCCATCATATCCCACAAAAGAAACGAATGGACCGTTGGGGCGTTTGGTAGTCGATAACCCTTCGTAGTGAATCTGCTTGCCTCCCTCGAATTCCCATGCGACTTGATGGGTGTCAGGCGTCTCTTGATCGTCGGAATAACGATATCGACCACCCGACGAGACCGTCCGCGTAGGATAGTCAACTTGCAATCCCCAACGACAAAGATCTAGTGGATGCACACCATTATTGCCCAACTCTCCATTCCCCCAGTGCCAGAACCAATGCCAGTTATAGTGCACAACATTCTTGCGGAACGCGCGACGAGGCGCAGGTCCTTGCCATAAGTCATAGTCAAGATGCTCAGGTGGCACACTATCGACTTCCGTACCGATCGGTCCACGCATCCGTTGAAAGAACGCTCTCGCTAGGTACACCTTACCGATTACACCTTGGTGCAATTTGGCAATTGCGTTACGGCAACCAACACTGCTGCGGCGCTGATTTCCAACCTGCACGCATTTCCCGGATCGCTGCGCAGCTTGAACCATCCACTCTCCTTCTTGGGGATTGTGGCAAGCTGGTTTCTCTACATAGACATGTTTGCCTGCGTTGCATCCAAGGATCGCTGCTGGGCCATGCCAATGATTTGGCGCAGCGCAAAAGAAAGCATCGATCTCCTTATCATCCAACATGCTTCGGATATCGACCTCCCAAGTAGCCTTGCCCCCGGCTTCGGCGATTCGACGTACTCCGGACTCCCCTCGCAACCGATCCGTCTCGCAAATCGTTTTGATCTCAACTCCGGGAATCTTTAACAACTCTTCGGCTAGATCACGACCTCGACTAAATCCCATGATCCCGACAACCGTCCGCTGTGGATTCTCGGAGGCTGGCTCCTGAGAATGAACCATGCGCATCGAAGTCGCAAGTGCGACGGAAGCGGAGGCTGCAGCTAAAAAGTCACGTCGATCTCGCTTGCTCGATTCTTGCATGATTCTTAACACTCAGTTCCAAAAGAAGAAAATTGAAAATTGCGATAAGCTACATCGCTACCATGGTCGGTCAACATGATACGACCACAAGGGTTCTTGCTAAAGTCTTTAACGTCGTTGAATTTACTCTCAGCGACCCGACGCTCCCACTCCTTGTCTCCAATCGTCGCTTCGACCACTTTGGATTCATTGAGCCAATGCTCAATTCGCCCAGACCGAACCACGATCTTTGCCGTATTCCACTCTCCGATCGCGCGAACAGGGGCTTTATCATTCGGTTCATAAAGGTCGTAAATCGAAGCCGTCGAGTTCTTTTTTTCGACCACCCCGCCATTTGGATCGTAAATCTGATACTCACATCCCAGTGTGCGATCCCCATAGGTTCGTACGCGATACTTGATCCCGCTGTTACCACCTTTCGCGAGCCGCCATTCGAAGCCAAGTTCAAAATCGCCAAATTCTTGACGAGTCACGATGTGACCCGATCGCAAGAGTGACTTCTTAAGCGAGATAACGCCATCCTTCGCTTGCCATCCTCCGGAAACGGCTTGGCCGTCTAGTCCCATCCATCCGTCGAGGGATAGCCCCTGCCATACATCTGCAATTTGGCTGGACTGCACCTCTGCTTGATCTCCTTGCTGACTACCGTTTGAGTTTTCACCGACAAGGTTATTGTGCATCGGTGACGTATCCGCACTGAAACCACTGCGGAAAGACCAAATCACAAGTGTTCCAGCGGCAACGAAATTCCGCCTCGATAATTGACTTGCCATGCGTTTCGGTAAACCTTTTGAATTCAGACTCATTCGGATTCCCTGGCCAATTCCCACACTCAAATTGTCAATCCCAAAAACGAGTCATTGATTTCAAGTGGGTCGGTCAAGAGATTGCACTTCAACAGAATACACCACTTTTTACCTGGAATCGACTACTGCGGCGAAGCATTCTCAACGCGATGATTCGTACGAATCCCACTTCGACCTCCCAGTTTCCGAATCCGCATTCCATCTTGGGCTTCCCTCCCCAAAAGAAACCGACATACTCAACGGTAGCAACGATCCGGATGTGCTTTGTTAGCCCTGACGAAGCGCCAGCAGATCGTAGCGAACTCAGTAAAGCCTCTCTCTTCATGGACAAATATCGCAATCCTCCCTTGCGACAAAATGACTTCGCCGTGGTTCTCTGTACACTTGATTTCCCAAAAGGTATCAGGGAAACCATCGATTCGATTCTTGCAAGTACCCCTGCGCCAACGCTATTGATCATCGTCGATCAATCTCATCCCTCTTCAACAACACCCCTGCAGGATTTCGACAGCCATCCCGATGTGCTTCGAATCAAACTCCCAGAGTCTGGGCTCTCCTGGGCTCGCAATGTCGGTACGGCCGCCGCGATGACCAACGGTCTTCGATTTGTTGCCTACACAGATGATGATTGCACCGTCACGTCAAACTGGCTTTCAGGTTTCGCGAGTTCATTCGCAAGCGATCCAGACGTCGCAATGGTCTTCGGCTCGACGCTTGCAGCCCCCCACGATCCAAAGCTCGGAACAATTCCAGCATACGACGTACTCACGGAACGCATTTATCGCGGAATGAAATCCAAACATCTTAGCGAAGGCATGGGAGCCTGTATGGCCCTCCGGATCGACGCTTGGCATCAACTCGGAGGCTTTGACGACCAACTCGGCGCAGGATCACCACTTCGATCCGGCGAAGAAAACGACATGTCGGTCAGATTGCTTCATTCGCAATACGCGATTGCTGAAACCCCACATGCAAAGGTCGTACATTACGGTTACCGTGATCGCCTGGTGTCGCCACAACTTCACGCAAATTACATGCTTGGTAGTGGAGCAGCCACCGCGAAAATGATCCGTATTGGCAAACTAACTGCGATTCGTACTATCCTCGGTATGTCGAAACGATGGTTGATGGGAAAACCGGGGATCTCGATCGGTCACTTACCCTCAAGGCGAACCCGGCTTTGGTTTTTCCTCAAGGGTTTGAGCGAAGGCTGGAAGCTCTCTATCGATCCTCGCACGAAACGCTTTCTACCCTTCAAGCATACCGAGGAAGCGGCATTTGCGTCCGCATCGAAGACAGCTCTATCACCACACGCACACCGATGACCTACGGCTAAGCTTCAACTACCACCTCTGCTGAAACATCAAATAAAGCGAATCAGCATCGGCGGATTGATTCGCCCCAGCGGTTGCTTCAAGAAAACCCCCTCCGTAGAGTTTGTTGTAGCTTGCCATAAAATCCGAATAACGAGTTAGATGCAAATTGGCGAATAAACCGATCTCATCTCCAACATTCGTTCCAGAGTTACCAGTCGCATCACGACGCATCACTGATCCCGATGGTCCATAAAGTGCATCCTTGGCTTGATCAAGCCAAAAATGATGGTACTGAGACCACAGGGTAATCCACGGTGCTGGATAAAGATAACAGTGAAGATTCGCGTCGTGGATATTTTGACGCCCGACAAGATCCATCCAACCCATGTAATAATGGCCGAAAGGAAACAGTTGATTAAACGTATGCGCCGATCCAGAGTTAGGATCAGAATCACCACTCGCGTAATCATAATAGGTCCAAAGCGTTGGACTCCAGTTTGACTCTTGCCAAGTGTACCCAATTCCCGCTGTCGCGGCAGCTGCGACCAAGTCTCGGTCAACCTTCTCGCCGACTTGCAACATCGTCTCAAAGTCCCAAAGAAATGCAGATTCATCACCTGCAAGCCGTGTACCGAAGGTGTTTACGCTCGTCGGTGCACGATCGATCCCAGCTTGGACTAAGGAATTGCTGTTGCTGTAGTTTAGATAATAGAGATCAAAGAACTCTCCCTTCTCCCGTCTTCGTGTAGTCCAAAGTCCCGAGAAATTCTGATTGTGATCCGCTTGATCAAACTCACCTGCTCGGGGAATCACAGGCTGCATCCAGAACGCATCGATGTCCCACTGAGCCCCCTGTCGGAATACCTTCAATCCATCAAAAGTTCGCCTCGTATTCGCCCATTCCAGCGGAGCAATCAACCTCTGCGATCCGTAAAGAAGCTCTTGTCTGCCACCTCGAACGAAAACCGGTTTATCCTCAACTTCGAATACTTTCAAATCAACGAACAAGTTCAGGACATCTCCCCGATTCGCATCCGTAATCAGAGGTGCAAGCTCTTCGCCAAAACTATCGCACCATAAATACTCCCCATAAACCCTTGCGGTATCTTTGTACGTCACATCCGCATACGTACGAATTCGATTAAGCGTATAGTCGTTCGTAGTACGAGTTAAGCGAATGTTATTCTCGTTCATCGAACGAATCCAATAACTCCCGCCAACACTGAGCATGAATCGCTCACCTACACGCATCCGCTTCAATCGCTCCACCCAAGTGCGATCCTCTTGTACCAACGAATCGACATAACGCCAATCCGAATCAAAAAATGAAAATTGATTCAACGCGGTATTGGAGTAACCAGTCTTCGGAGAAGCTGATCGCTCTTGATCGAGCAAATAGTCCCAGAGCGAGTAGTAGCCGGTTTTTGTAGTCGGAGGTACTTGAAAAATCCCTGTCCGGGGCATGCTGTGAATTGTAGCAGGCAACTTCGACCATTCGATCTGCTTCAGACCATCCCACTTGTTATCGGCAGGCTCTTTACCGCGATCCCCTTTACCGGCCATCCCAACTTCTGCGGCCTTCGCTGATTGCTCCTGAGTCGAATCCGACGACTGCGCAAAGGCTTGAGCATCGCCACACAAAGCATTGAACCCTAAAGGTGCGCCGATATTCGCAAGAAACACCACACCAATTATGATGAACTTCTGGATATCCACTCCACCACCAACCCAATGATATCATTTCCCGCGTTTGGCTGTCGACGCGAACGATGCTGCCCCGTTCGTTAGTCTTATCGGAAAATCAATCTGAATTTGTGGTGCTTAATTTCAACCAGTGGGAAAACCTGGAAGCTTTTTAGGAAAGTTCGGGACTCAACTCATCAGCAAACGGGAAATGTGATCCCGGGGGTGCTCCCCGGCGGGCAACGCGCCTGCAGGAAGAGTGGTCAGGACCACACATATCCGACCCGTCGCCGGGTCAGCCCAAGCCATCGTTCCGGTTGAACCGCTATGGCCAAAAGTTTTCTCTGAGGTCATGACTCCACTGCTACGCATGTCGACATCGAACCCCAGACCGCGCGGCTCGATACCAGGCGCATTCCAATTGGTAATCATCATCCTTTTGAGTTCGCTTCGAAATGGATTCGCCGTTGGTTGTAAAAACGCTTCAAGGAACTTTGCAACATCTTCCGCCGATGCATGAGCGCCACCCCAAGGTGCTCCGAGAGATCGCCAATACGAGCTATTCCAATTCCATGTAGACGCATCCAACCTACCACCACCTGCTTCCGGCGCGCCAAACTCGACTTGGCACGGCATCAAACATTCCTCCGAGAGCATCCCCATACCTAGCGCTGAATTGCGCATCCCAAGAGGTTTGAGAATTCTTGCTTGCACCAATTCCGCGATATCCACTTGCGCGATCCGCTGCGCGATTTCAGCAGCGAGCAGAATCCCCATGCTTGAATACTCGTATGCCTCTCCAGGCTCAAACGCGACAGTAAGCTGCTTGCATGCATCCACAAAATCACACAATGGTGCA
>JBJONT010000477.1:0-5697 GCA_046051705.1 Planctomycetota bacterium
AGGCGTTTCGCTTGCAGTTTCAGCGGCAGGAACCGATGAAGCATCGGTACCTGTTTGCGTAGCTGTATCGATGGCCGTATCGAGAACCGTGTCGATGACGTTATCGATGACTGTATCGGTGGAGTTTTCTATCGAGTTCCCGGAACTGGCTGCTGCATCCGCAACAACGGGAGTTTCAACACCGACAGCCTCTGTTGCGTTGGAATTTGTATTTGGCGAAGCGAGTGAATCGGAAGTTCCATCGGACGGTGCATCCGATGGGGAGTCGGAATCCGGTAGCTTCGAAGGCTCTGGAAGAATCTTTACCGCGACCGAAGCGTTTCGCAAAACGGCTCGCTGCAATTGCAACAGAAGCGGTGCGTCCTCTTGAAGAAGAAGCTGAAACCAACGCTTGGTTTTTTGAAGCAGCTCGTCGGCTTGCTCGCTCGGCAATCCAGTCTGCTCTGCTGCCCAAGCGGTGTAATCTTTGATCGGTTCCCCTTGGTACAGCAAAATCGCCTTGCCAAGGTTTTCAATGTTCGGATCGGATTCCGCAAACGCCTTTGCGGACTTCTTGATCTTCAAGTTGCGTGCAATCGCGTCCGCCTGGGAAATCGACGTGCATTCCGCTAGGACTTTTGCAACCGTATCGGACCAGTGATCATCGCGTTGTAAAGCGAGGGTTAAACGTTCTTTGTGCGCAGCGAGTTTCGTCTCGTAATCAACGACCCGTTTAAGCTTTGCTAGCGTTTTACTATCGAGCCCCCCCAATTCGTCTGGCCGATAGGTTGCCAAGTAATTTGGCTCGTATCCTTGTTTGAGAAGTTCGACTGGAAACCGCAACAGCTCCTCTGGGAGGCGCATGCATCGCGCGATCGCTGGTAGGTCATTCATAGACAATTACATGGACTCATCGAGGCGGGGGGAAGAAGTGGTAAGAAGGCCGACTACTTTTGGCCCGCGCTAGCTATCGAATCAATGTCCTGATGGGGTGGGGAAAGGGGGCTTAAGACGGTAAACCGAACACCGTTGGATATGCGCAGGATATCACAAATTCTCTGTGCAAGCTTGGGAATCTAGGGTAGAGGGGAGTAGTTGTCAAGGTTTAGCCTACTCTAAGGGCAAGGAAACCCTATTCGTCCTGGATTACCTGTCTTACCGGGCGGGCCGTCAAGGTCGACTTGATCGTTAAATTTTCCTCAAGTTCGCTAGGTTCTCGTGACGACAACTTTCGGTAGTCCTCGAGGAGTGGGTGCAAGCCCCCCTTTTTGGGAATGCTTACTGAAATACCTCTAGATCGATGAATGATTCAATGCTCCAGAACGTAACCTTGACGAGTTCAACGGATTTATACCAAGACGTCAACTATTCGGTGAGTGCAGCGGCCATGATCCCAACGGCAGGAATGGCAGCGGCTGGGATGCCAACGGTGGAGATGCCAACGAATGGCCTAAGCTCCCTTATTCGTGAATCGCTCGGGGCAAAACTTGCTCAGCAAGGGATGGTTAAGGTCGAGGTTTCCGAATTGCTCGATACGTTCCGTGTCTGTTTCGAAAACCACTTGCAGTGGATCGAAGATTTCCGCGACGATTCGATTTGGATCACGCAAGACTTGCATGAAGTGATCGAAGCTTTTGAGAACATGCGTCGCGAAATGATGCCTTAAGGCTCGATCAAATCGGGGCCTTGGTTTCGAGTGGCATTCACTCGGGTAGAAACCGCGCGTGTATCGAGAAGTCCCGCAAGTGGCGGGACGAGTAGATCCGCAACTTCCTTGGCGTTGATGTCAGGATTGAGCCAACGCCCTGCACTGTGCTCCTCGGGGCTTATCAGCACCGGCATGCGGTCGTGAACAGCTTGGGTGTCTGCATTCGCTTCTGTTGTGACGATGGTAGCCGATAGAATTCCATTGCTATCGAGCTTCTTATTGATTGTCCAAAGCCCGGCGAATGCCAGCGGTGCTTGGGATTTATGGTGAATCCAAAAAGGTTGCTTGGGAGTTTTATCTGAGTCGCTCGATTGCTTCCACTCGTAGTACCCGTCGGCGATCACGATGCATCGGTTCGAGTCGACCAAAGGCCGGTAGGTGGGTTTCTCGAGCAACGTCTCGCACCGGGCGTTGATCATGGTGTAAGCGATACGAGGGGAATCGGCCCAAGCCGGCAGGAGTCCCCACCGCATGGGGACGATCTCCGGCGGATCGCTGATCAGGTCGCTAATAAAATCTTGTGCGCTGCCACTCTTTGCACTGCTGCCGTGTTTGCTGCGTTGAGGGATCACCCACACGAGTTGCGTTGGGGCGATGTTGTAACGCGCTTGGAAAAGCAACGGGAACTTCGTAGCCAGCGAAGCGACGGCAGTTGGCCACACGGCCTGAGCTTGGGGAAAGAAAGCACAGAGCCAATCGAGCAGCGGAGTATGGAATGTAAATCTACCGCACATGCTGATCTCGCCGCGAAGATCGCGTGCGATGGGTGACAAAGTGTTTCGTGGCGAACAAACTTCGAATCGGGTTTGGACTAATCGGGACAGACTTCTACAAGTGCCTCGTAAGTCCCATCCTTGCTAGAAAATCTTCCAGCATAGAACTCCATGTTCAAGTGCAATCCCATCACCGTGCGGCGAATGCATGGGGTAAGGGATCGGTAGAAGACCCATTGTTCGGAATCGATTTGGACGCGCACAGCCCGTGCTGATTCTCGAGATGTGATTTTCAAGTCTTGAGCGATGGTCAACGGTCGCCAAGTGAATTGGCTTGATTGTCCAGCTTTTCCAAGTGCAAGCAAAGCGGCGCTGAATTGACGCGGATGGTTCGAGAGAGATTCAAGGACGAGTTGGTCTCCGTTTTGTGCAACCGATCCTGCTGTGCATCCTCGTTTCCATTCCGGCAAGCACAATGGCAAGAACAAAGCAACCGGCTTCGAGTCGGATTGCTCATCGGTGCGATAGATTCGACCTTCGTTCGATTTCGTCTCGGATTCGAAATGGGTGTTTGGTGGAAGGGTCCATGAGGAGGTAAGTTTCCAAGCACCTTCAGGCTGGGACGGAGCTGGGAAGATCGAGTCGGCCATGTAGATCATGCTTTCTTCTCGCATGAGCATCAATTGCCGATAGATCGTGCATTGGCCTTCCAAGTCACACTCAAGCTCCAAGTAATCGACGTCGTCGTCAGAGAACCAACAGACTTCGTTCCATGTGACATCGATATCGATCGGTACGCCGTTGCGTTCAACAGCGATATCCCAATCGCCACAGATTAAACGCTTGCCGGATTCGTCCGAAATGTCTAGCCAAAGGGCGTCTTGGGAGAAGTCGATTACGACGTGACCATCTTTCTTACGCCAATTGCGGCGCATCGAGATGATGTTGTTCTTTTCGAAGTAATGACTCGGCTTCGGTAAGCGTGCATCGTTTGTGCGATCGCGACGAAGTTTGTTTGGTTTCCATCCGGTTGGTTTGCCGACATCATCGGGAAGCGCGATCGCCGAAGCGAGTTGAATCTTTTTGTGGTGTTTGCACATGTCCATCAATGCGTGCCAGAAACCGGCATCGTGATGGCTGGATTCTGCATGGCTCAGATTTGCGTGTCCCTCGCCGTCAGTCAAATGCAGTGCGATGCTTTGAAGTTTCGACAAGGCTCGCCGTTGCGGCGGATACCATTTGCGAGCACCAACGCTATCGGCAGCCCAGCGACTGCGAAGCATCGAAGCGACGAAGGCTTTCAAGTCTTGCGCACCGAAGCTCAAGAGTGCATGTGGCTCCTCCGCGGTCTGCTCCAAAAGCATCGCCATGCGGTTCAAAGTTTCGGTGACGATCCGATCCTTGCCCCCCAAGTGCGACATCTGCTTGGCCAACGCCAACGGAACTTCGCAAGCCCAGATGACCCAAGGGAATAACCCATCTTGAGGATCCTGAGTCCAAGCTCGATCGACTTGGGTGAGGGTCGATTGAAGAACTTCGAGCCAAAGGGTTGGTGGAATGTCGCGTCCGACTTCTGGAAGTGCATAAAGCCAGCCGGCACAAGTCAGTGCCACGTACGGATCGTAGCTCGACTTCGGAAGCTGTTGTGTGATCCACTTGCCGATCTTCGTCGCATGGGCGACTTGCTGGGACCGGATCTCAGCTGGGATCGCAAGGGCGTTTTTCGTCCGTCGATAGCCGAATGGTTCGGGCCCGAACGCATCGACTAGGTCTTGGAGAAACTCCCGATTGGCGGGCTTGGCCACTTCCCAATCGGTGATGCCCCAAAGCATCGCTTGAAGATACTCTTGGCTGGGATGGTCGCTCGTCTTCGCTTTGCCCTTGCGGGGTTCGACGGGGAGTGAGGATTGCAGGAGCGATACGTTCTCAACGCAAAGTTTCTCAAGCCATTGCATGGCTGTTTGATTATCTGCGTCTTCGCTGAGGCTTGCTTTCGCGCGACCTGCTCGATGCTTGGGCTTTACCCAGTCCATAGGTTCTCGTCCGCTGAAGAAAAACGTGTTAGGATCTATTCCAGGATACATGTCGACTCCCGGATACAAAAGGTGGCGACCAAGAGTCGCAAGGCCCAATTGTTGTTGCAGAATTTTCAGATGCAAGGATGATTTCTGACGTTTTTGCATCTCGAAGGGACGCTTTGCCGTACATACTCAGAATGTATGTGTTTTCCCCCATGCGGGTGTTTATCGCCAGGAAATAAAGGCCGATGTTCAAATTTAGAAAAAATGATTTGGCTGTTTTGCTCGGATGCCTATCGGGCCTCCTCGTATGCTTCTCAGGAAATGCACTCGTCCTCGGACAAGACGAAAAATGGTTGGAGTTGCCTCAAGTTCAGGAAAGAGTTGAGAAGGGATTGGGGGAGCCTGCTGATTGCAAGCGGATGGTTGAGGACGGTCGCATTTGGATTCATCGAGACGAGCAAGCGGTGATCGTCGATGGGTATGTTTGCCAACGCAATGCACCCCTAGAAATGTTCGCTTGTCCAGTCGGCACAAAAGAGCACGAAGCTGTGGTCGCTGTGTTCGCCAAAAGCCGCTTTGTGCACGCTTCGTTGTTGGCCGTTGGGGGTGTCGCCGGCAAACCCGTTGCTTTCGAGCCACGCTTCGTCCCCGCAAGTGGCACGACCGTGCGTGTCTATGCTCTGTGGCATGACGAGAAGGGGCAAACACAAGGTACTTTAGCGCAGCATTGGATTCGCAAAACCGGGACGAAGAAGCCGATGGAGTGGGATTGGGTGTTCGCCGGCAGCAAAATCTACAAAGACCCCGATACCGGCAAAGAAACTTACATGGGGGACAGCGGTGATTTGATCTGCGTCGCGAATTTCATGACATCGACGTTGGACGTGGCTGTCAAAAGCGACGCCGCGAATTCCGGTTTGGTGTTCGAAGCTTTCACCGAAAAGATCCCCAAACGATACACCCCAATCCGCTTGGTTATGGTCCTCAGCGATGAGCCTCCATACTCGGGCGATGCTCCCGCAGGAGAAACTCCAAGTTCGGATGGGGCTGATGCGTTGCCGAAACATCTCAAGAGCGAAGTTCCAAAACGAGTTTTGGAGTTTCTTCCAGCTAGAAAAATCGAAGAACAACCCAGCGAACCAGCTAAAACCAATGAAGCCCCGAAAACCGATGAACCTGCGAAAGCCAGCGAGCCAACACCAGAGAAGAAGCCATAAGCAATCCCCTGCTCGCACTCGAATCCAACCGCAACGCTACAAAACGCCCTTTCACCGAG
>JBJONT010000478.1:0-2952 GCA_046051705.1 Planctomycetota bacterium
TTCGCTCGCTTTGCACCCCATCCCAATGCGCACTGTCGTAAGGCACGACGCCATCGCTGCGATGAGTTCCCAAAAGCGGCCCTCCTGTTCCAATGATCGAATGCATCGGAACCGAATCGGACAACTTCAAAGAATTTAGAATCTCCAAAAACGGTTGGCCTGGATCAAGCATATCAATGCTAGTAGGTAAGCCATCGGCAAGTGTTTCCCGAACCGCTCCTGGATTCTGCCGCATAAACTCCTCCATCCCGCTATCGCTTTGTATCACCAAAGCACTGGCCATCTTTCCAATCGCACGACCAGCAGTGCTGCTCCCGCGATGCGGCGTTGCGATAAACACCGCTCGGCTAATCAATGGATGTGGATCGAAATAAAAACGCTCGGCAAGCTGCGCTCGATACGATTCCTCCACGCGAACCCCCTCCAAAGGCAATCGCGACATGGAATTCCAAACTTGCTCGCCGCTATAACTGATCATGAGCTTGGTGATCAATCCACCCATGCTATGACCAGCCATGACCCCCTGATAGAGCAACGGCTCGGTACCCTCGGGATCAAGCCGCTCCATCACCAAATCTAAATGCTCTCGCAACTCACCCGCTGATCGCAAAAAGGGTTTCCCAGTCGGATACCCAAATACCCATATCTGATAATCTTCCATCAAGTCCGCGTCTGCTCTCAACTGATTGCAGATCTCACCAAAAGTATCCGGACTCGACAACAAACCATGTACAAGTATCAACGGGATCTTGTCCGATTGGTAAGGCTCAAGCATCGTCAGTTTTGCTGGATCCTCGGATCGATCCGGTCTCGCGAAATCCTGCAATCGCGTCTGCGGATGATGGTGCAACGCATAAGCCAAGCTCGCCGTCAGATCATACGCTAACGGCAATTCAATCTGCCCCGACTCATCACCATAATCGATCCGTCGGATGGTCACCGGATTGTAAAAATGAAGAACACTCCCATCCGGAGATAGGACTGCCGTTGCCGCAAAACTTGACGTCTGCGGCAAGAACGATTTACGCGGCTCCTCGTTCTTGCTCACTCCACGCCGCACCACGACAACCGGCACCCCCATCCCTTCACTGCGGTGAACAGATTTGAGCCGTTGATTGCCATAATGACCCGGAAAAACGACTTCTTGAAAATCATCGATATCCCAAGCGAAACCATGCAACTCCACGGGCATCGAGCGATGCAACTGCCGGTTGGCCCTAAACATCGACATCAATTGACGATTGTGAGGACCAAAGAGTTTGTCTTGATGAATTCCCTGAAAAAGATGCTCTGCGACTGGCCCGCGATCGATCCAGTAAGATTTTAAACGAATCGACGAACACGAAGCTACACTGATGGCAAATATCGCGAAACCGACCGCTATTCTGCCAACCAAGGCATTCTCTCGGATTCGTTGCATCACTGAGCTATCACCTTGGCACGTTCCATTTACACGTCGACTCTGCGCATCAACTTCGCGCGTTGCCCTCTAAACGGTTTCCCTATAAAACTCCGTTTCTTATCGGCGCGATACAAACGCCCACTGGACAACTCGCATTTGATGTTCGATTGTGCGGATTGATCCCAAAACAATCATAGCAACGCTCAGTCGCATTAAGCCAACTATGCAGCTTGAAAACGCATCTGTTGCAACAGGTGCCAACCACCCGTATCGGCCCAATACAGTACGACCCAATACCACTACAGAATCTCACGCACCACGCGACCAGCAACATCGGTCAAGCGAAATGGTCGCCCATGATGCGCATACGTCAACCGCTCATGGTCGATCCCAAGCAAATGCAACATCGTCGCATGCAAGTCATGGATATGAACTCGATCCTCAACTCCGTAATACCCAAAGTCATCCGTCACTCCATGAGTGATCCCCCCCTTTACGCCACCACCAGCCATCCACATCGTAAACCCATGGTGATTATGCTCGCGACCATCCCCATTCTGCGCATGTGGGGTCCTACCAAACTCTCCTCCCCACACCACTAGCGTCTCGTCAAGCAACCCTCGTTGCTTCAAGTCGCTCAATAACCCCGCTATCGGCTTATCGGAAACTTCACAGCGATCCCGCAATCCACCCGCGATCCCACTGTGATGATCCCACCCACCTAATGAGACTTGTACAAACCTCACTCCAGCTTCGGATAGTCGCCGCGCTAGTAAACACTGCCTCCCAAACTCATCGGTCTTCCCCTCTCCGATCCCATACAAACTCAAACTCTCCTGCGTCTCCCCCGAAAAATCGACCAACTTCGGTGTATTGACTTGCATTCGATAAGCCAACTCGAAGGACTCGATCACTCCTTCCATCTGCAAGTCACCTTCGACACGCTCCAACTGATGCCGATTGAAAGCTTGCAACAAATCAACCCGCTGTCGTTGAACAACTTTCGGAACCGCAGGATCGAGCAAATGGCGAATCGGAGATTTTCCCACCCCCGAACCAACTTCCGTTATCGCCGTCCCTTGATGGATCGCAGGCAAAAACGCACTCGAGTAATTCCGATCCCCTTCTTGCGGAAGGATCGTGATATAGCTCGGTAACTCTTGATTCTCAGTCCCTAATCCATACGAACACCAAGCACCCATCGATGGCACAACATCGAAGAGATTCCCGGTATGCAACTGCCTAATCGCGGTCGGATGGTTCGGACTGTCCGCTTGCATAGCTCGCAGAATACAAAGCGAATCGATGTGCTTGGCCGTATGCGGCAACCACTCGCTGATCGCCATCCCACTCTCCCCATGCTGCTTGATGCCACTTACTGGCCCCAACAATCGTGTTTGATCAAGCCCCACCGTCGCCTCAGTATCGGGTAACCGATATGGCAACTCCTTGCCATGCAACCGCGCCAACTCAGGCTTGGGATCAAACAGATCGACTTGCGATGGCCCACCCGACATGAAAAGAAAAATAACTCTCTTTGCCTTCGCGGG
>JBJONT010000479.1:0-4718 GCA_046051705.1 Planctomycetota bacterium
GACGGCACCGATGGGCTTCGAAGAGATCTGCATGTACTTTGACTTTTGCCGCGAAGCGATCGAAGCGGGATGGGATTGGTGCGAAAGCAAAGAAGGTCGGTATGTGATTCAGAAGAACAAAGATGTCATACCGCGATTGACAAGGTTCCTAAAACGGAACATGGATAAGTGGCTCGATAGCTCGTTGGATGATGGAGCTCCCCCAAGCTTTATTATTGAATGCGAACGACGACACGTCCCGCGAGGCGGTGGTGTCCGCATCGAAGGAATAGACCGCGTTCAACCCGATTACCATGTCATCGATTGCAATTGCCCCCTGTGTACGATGATGATCGATGGCACCTTCGGTATCTATTTCGACAACATCGATGGCTACCACCTCGAACTTGACGATGAATTCGCTTTTTCGATGTCCGAAACACTCGAAGAGTGGGAACAAGATCGATTTCGTCATGGTGGATTCATCGTTGAAGACGACGATGAAGAGTATCACGCGAAATCCTCAGCCGATGAACTTACGCGTATCAAATTATTCTCCCCACACACCTTCGATGAAGATTCCGATTCCACGGAAGACCTATGCTTCGAGCCCTTCGGTTCAAGTTGGATGGGTATCAACACCGAACCTGTGCCCGGTGATCAAACGGGAATGCTTAAAATGGCTTTCATGTTAAGCGAGATCATTGGCGTATTGATGTGCCACGAAGAAGCAGATCAAGACATCACGAAACTCAACATGGCGTTCGACGACTTCCGAACGTCGGATCCATCCAACCCATCGCATCGTCAACAGAAATCCGACAAACTCAAGAAACATCTTGACGAAATCGCGGATCGATTCCCAGTCCTGGGTTCGAAGTCTTCGGAACTTCAAAGCTATATTGACGAGACGAATAGGTTGACTCAAGCGGAGCTGCACAAGTAGCCCGGTGACATCGCGGCAAAATCGATCCATTCCGTCAATAACTCAATACCTACAACTTCATTGTTGCCAATCGGCTCGACGTTTTTGATGGATTTAAACCGAGTACACAAAACACCGGGCGGCTTGCGCCGCACCGCTTTCATTAGGCCACCGTGCGGCTTGAGCCGCACCGCTTTCATTGGGCCTGAATTCTCATGGTGCTTGCACAAGCAGCTTCGAATCGACCAACCACTCACTAAGGCGTTCTGGCCATCGAGCCGCCGCATGACTCGCATCGGCTCGATACCCAAAACCATGCCCTGCGTTCGAGTAAATATGCAACTCGCATGCAACGCCAGCTTCCTTGTACTGCAAGTACAACTTGGCCATCCCAAGCGAGATATCGTCGCGATCCTTCGCTCCTAAAGCGATAAACGCCGGCGGCATCCCTTGAGTTACCTTGAATCGATGCGAACTACCTGGGTAGATTAGAACTTGGAAGTCCGGGCGGGAACTTGCTCGCTCCACAGCATCTGCACTCTCAGGTTTCCCTGCATCGGATTCCATCGCGGCAAGAGCCGCTAATTCGCCCCCCGCTGAGAATCCTAGAATCCCAATCTTGTCAGCTGCGATTTTTAGCTCCGCTGCGTGACTGCGAACCCATCGGATCGCACGACGTGTATCAGCCATCGCATGTTCATCGACACTGTACGGAGATCCTTCCTCCCTCGCCAATCGGTATCGCAACACAAAAGCTGCAATACCGCGATCTGCAAACCACTGTGCTAACGAGTCTCCTTCATGCCCCAAACATAGCATCCGGTGCCCACCACCGGGAGCAATAATGATCGCCGTTCCATTGGCTTTCTGTGCCTCTGGTAAAAACATCGTAATCGAAGGAGCATGCACGTTGGTAACATTGCAAGCACCGTTCGTGCGATCGGTCTTCTCCGGCTCATCTTTCCTATCCTGCGAACCCGGCGCACCTTCGGTCCAAAGCTCAACCCGCTTGGGCTCAGCCCCCAATGCCATTCGATTACCAAGTATTCCATCGACTTGAATTCCAACGACTTGAATTCCAACGCACAACAACGCAAACATCGCAAAGAATCTTTTCGCAACGCAATGGCTGTTTGCCGCATTATGGTTGTTTGCTATACACACAATGTTCATGATGAGTTAACTCTTTGGGTTTGAATCTTGCCGTGCCCGAAATCGTGCTCGTGCTCAGTGAAACGGTGCTCGTGATCGTAATCGAAAGCAGCTTGTGATGGCCGAATCAGATTCCAAACGCGAACGACTTTGCTATTCGACGATGCTAGTTATATCGTGCGGGCAGAAGTTCGAGTAAGGACGAGTAACGAGTAAGGAAGACTTCGAGCACGAGCACGAGCACGAGCACGAGCACGAGTAGGAGTAGGAGTAGGAGTAGGAGTAGGAGTAGGAGTAGGGGTAGGGGAGGGGAGGGAGAGGGAGAGGGAAGTAGTGATTGCCAGTCGCTTCGGGACTGCAAACTAAGCCTTCAATGCGGGCAGAAGCACATCCCATACATGGTTCAACTGCCCCTGCATGTTGCTGGTATTGGCAGTCATCGCCACAACTGTACCTTGATCGGGCAGCACAACACAGAATTGACCATCTTTACCATCACCCCGATAAGCACCATGGCGACATCGCCAAAATTGGAATCCATACCCTTGATCCCAATCGCTCACCGGTGAACTACCGTTCGATACCTGCTTGGAGGTCGCAAGCTCCACCCAACTGCTCGGTATCAACTGCTTACCTTCCCAAAGTCCTTTTTGCAAATACAACAGACCGAACTTGGCGATGTCTTCGGTCTTAAGATACAGCCCGTAACCACCTATCGAGATCCCTTGCGGATTCGCGTCCCACTTCGGTGCAGCGATTCCTAACGGCCCATAAAGCCGGCTTTGCAGATACTCGTTGACGGTCTGACCGGTGACCTTCTGAACGATCGCCGACTGCATGAAAGTTGCCGGAGTGTTGTACCGAAAATGTGTACCCGGCTTATGGGGAACGGGATGAGCTAAAAATGAACGGATCCAGTTCTGCTCATTGCGGACGTTCGGCTCGTCTTGATGTCCCGTCGACATCGTCAACAAATCCACCACACGCATCGCCTTCAAATTACCAGAAACTTCCTTGGGGGCATCCTCAGGAAAGAACGAAAGGACTTCATCATACAAGCCTAGCTTGCCGTCCTGAACAGCCAACCCAACCGCCGTCGACGTAAACGATTTGCTCAGCGACCACAGCACGTGAGGCTTATCTGCCGATTCATCACCCCACCACTTCTCAGCGATCACTTTGCCATGCCGCACTACCATAACGCTATGGATCGTTTGAACCTTGTCCTCCAACGTTTTCAAGAATCGCTGAATCGCTTCAACTGAAACGCCTTGGGACTCAGGTGCACTGCGTGGCAACGCGTCGGTTGGGGCAACCGCAGCCACACTCTTTGGCGAAGCTGCCAGCATTCCTGCCGCAGCCATTCCACTGGCTGTGGCCACAACAAACTCACGCCTCGTCCGTAGTTTCAATCCATCCTCACGCATCGCTGACCGCCTCTCGTTATTCGAATCGCTATCGCTGACCTATCGCTATCCTGCTACCAATAAATGTACTGCAAGAACCTTTCGCGATCCTCAGACGGCAACAAATCGATGTCTTCGACGACATAGCGGTTCTCCCGCGTGTCGATCAACAACTTTCCATTATCGCTGTAGTCCAGTGCTTGGCCCGAAGTCCAACGCATGGTGAACTTCTCAGAGCCCTGGTCCGTCTCGACTTCCAGGTTCAAGTACCCTGATTCTAGCTGATTCTTCCGAACGCGTACAATTCGACGCATCAGATAACGACGAGCTAATAATTCGCGAGCCAACTCTGCCGATTCGCCAGCCCAACCATCAAGCGAACGAATCATGCCACATTCAACCTCTTCCCCGTTCTCCCCCCAAGTTCTTACGCTGAGATAACCCTCCGGGTACTTCGATGGGAAAGTTCGCACAACGAACGTCGAAGCCGCTTGCTGAACTCCCTCGTTCCACAACTCGATACGATCCAAACCCCCTCTGCGAAACTCCCAACTCGACGGATCCATCCAACGAATCACCGGTCCGTTTGATTCCTGCGATTCCTCTCCATCCGCGACTTGCGAGCCCGTTCGAGGTTGACCGTTTTGCGCATCGTCGCTCGAACTCCCGTCGACAATTGCTAACTTCGAATCGGATCCCTTCGATTCGGATCCACTGGACTCTTTACCGACTGAATCACGATTGCCAGCCTCGATCTCCGTTGCGGCATGAATGAGCTTATCAATGTCTGGGTTCTTCGTTACAGAAGTTTGAATTCGCACCAAGCGAGCATACGTACCATCCATCGCCAACAGTTCCGCATGGGAACCTTGCTCAATCAAACGACCTTGATCGAACACGAGGATACGGTCTGCATGGCGAAGGGTCGAAAGTCTGTGCGCGATGGCAATCGTTGTCCGACCTCGAATCAATACTCGCAGCGCATCTTGAATACTCTTCTCCGCCTCCGCGTCGATATTGCTGGTGGCTTCGTCCAACACAAGTATCCTCGGATCGTACAAGAGCGTCCGTGCAATGGATAACCGCTGCTTCTCTCCGCCGGAAAGCCCCGCTCCGTGCTCCCCTAAGAGAGTCTCGTAGCCAAGCTGCTGGCGGCAGATGAAATCATGTGCGCCAGCCGCCTTCGCGGCTTGTAACCCTTGCTCGATCGTCGCTTGCGGTCGCCCATAACTGAGATTCCGCCATATCGTCCCCCG
>JBJONT010000480.1:0-16658 GCA_046051705.1 Planctomycetota bacterium
GAAGAGGTCCTTGCGAAGAAGAAACTTGTGGAAATTCGACAAGCACTGATTGCAAAAACGTTGCAATCTCAACGCAAAGAATCTTTGCTTCGAATTCTCACAAAGTTATGCGGTGAGAATACGGCAAAGATCGCACACTCTCATGCAAAAGCGTCTCTCGAATCCATCGCGCGGACTTCATGGACTTGATCTGCTTTTCTCGTCTCATCGCTTCTTCGCGACTAGCGTATGACTCACTCCAAACCAAACGCCATGGACCGTTCCCTTTTGCTGTGAACTTCACGCCATCGCGGCCAGGAGCATTGTGCTCAGCTACCCGCTTGCAGAGATCTTCGGTCTGCCCAATGTAAAACTTGCCAACAGGATTTTGAAGGATGTAAACCCAAAACATGGTTCGCCTTCCTCTTGAAGAGTTTCGTCGGAAGATTCCCGAAGAAGATAGGAATACAGAAATTCCTTTAGATACGACTCATCGAGCCATCGATGAGCACTGCCGAATACTAGCTCCCCCGGGTGGGCTCGAACCACCGACACGCGGATTAATCCCGGCGCGCCGGGACTGCTCTGCCGAATATTAGCTCCGCGAGCGCAACCCTCTTCGTAACAATACTCTCTGCGCTCAAAATTCGCAAAGCCCTTCCCTGAAAGGATTTGCGAAGTTCGAGACCAGTTTGGTCTGTTTCTCAACGAAGAGGTTCGAACAATGGGTTAACAACAGCAGTCAACAGCAGCATTTCACGAAGTGTTAGTTTTAAGTGCATGGCTACTTAGGAATCTGGATATCAACGACCATTTCAGGATGATTGGGATCGAGCGAAAAGTAAGTCGAATGCCAACGCATTGGCCTATCAGCCGTTTCTGTCGCTGAACGAATACGAAAATAGAGTCCGGCACCGACAGGTACAGACGGGTCTCGATCGCTCAAAGCCAACGTAAACGTTCCGTCGTCACGGGTCCTGAAGCAGTTGATGAATTGGAATACACCCAAAATATCAATCGTGGAACCTGGAAGAGGTATTCCATTCGTATCACGCAATTTTCCTCGAATGACAAATGCGCCACCGCTTAGCGTGTCGGCTTTCTGAAGAAGTTGAAGCAATTCCTGCGCTTCGGACTCGTCCTTGGATGTTACGAGAACAGCCTCCTCTGTTACCGAGTAGTTACTGAGTTTGTTTTTAGCAATCAGATGCTGGATCGCTCGATTCCTGGCATAGTAAACAAACTCGAAGCGGCCATCAGCAGACTTCTGCACTGTCGCCGCTGGAAAAAACTTCGCTGCATCTTCTTTCACAACGGGAATTCAAGTCAGTTGCGCCATGGTGTTTCGCCGGTATCCAATCGTACAAGCCAAGAGAATGCCGACGATGGCAAGCAATCCCAAGAAACTACGCAGGGAGAATTGGAATTTGGGAGCGTATCTTCGTTGCAAGAAAAGTACGCAGGCTATCAGCAATGCGACGATAAGGCAGGTGACAAGTACAAGGATCGGAATTCTCATGGGGCATTTTCAAGATTCTGCAAGGGTTAAAGACAGGTGTGAAACGTAGGTGTGTCTAGTTCTCGTCCTTAACCGCGAGGCGAAACTCGCGAGGCGAATAGCGACCGTCTTCATGGACGACGAGTATCGTTTCTCCCTTCGCGAACTCAGTATCTCGAAAGCGCGAACCTTCGGGTGCGCGGACTCGAATTTGGTATCGTCCTGGCCAAAGCGAGTTGTCGACTGTAGCGATACCCTTTTCGTTTGTCTTAAAGCCTGCAAACCCGCCATCACCAGTAACACCTTTGTAATCTTCAATCAATATGACATCGACTGACGCTCCTGCGACTGGTTTCAAGTCGTCGCTTGCTAATACAAGTAGATCAATTTTGTACGACTGGCCCAACCGAAGATCGTCAGTCTCACCTATTGCAACATTTAGCATTGCAGCCTGTCCTGTTACAAGTTCGCTGTCAGTCTTTTGTATTGACCCCTTGCTCGAATTTTCCTCGCCACTTGAAGGCCGGCAATCCCTTGCTGCTTCGCGAAGCTCTAAGCCATCGATTGTGTGAAGGTCGTCCGGGTTGTTCGCCCAAATCCAGATCAACTTTCCTGACTTGCTAATTCCTGCACAGGAGAAGCGATTGGTAATGCTGTGAGGATGTTCATCGATTAAAGCATGAAGGCTGTAGCCGTCCTCCATCCACCATGTAAACCTGCTTCTGCTTACCCCGCTCGAACTATGTTCATCGCAGCCGCCGCCCCCTTTATCAACCTTCGTTGCCTTGATGAACTCTTCATAAGTAGCTGACGGGCCGAGTTGCTGTATCGTCTTTACTAGTTCTTCGAATTGTCTTGGCAGGAGTGGCAAGCTACCAGTCGATTCGCCCTTCTCTGCGAGTCCAGTCTCTGGCTCGCTAACCTCCCTATCGTCGGAGACTCGCGATCCAGGGGTTGCTTTCGATTGCGAATGGGGAGCATTGGATTCGAGATACTTCTGCACCAACGTCACCAATTCTTTTCGTCCTGAGCGTTTGGCAAGCTCCAGCGGAAGCGGCGTTCCCTTGCTGGCGAAGGTCGGATTGGCTCCATGTTGCAACAGCAAAGAAGTTGTTCCGAGACAGCTACGTTGCAAGGCTGTCTGCAGCAATGTCCATTGACCGTGGAGGGGACAATAGTCCAAATCGTATTTGTCCACGGTGAGAAGACGATTTAATGCCTCGGAATTGTTTGTCATGACGCAATGCATCAATGCATCATGGCCAGCCAATTGAAAACTCTTCCCATCATGAGTGCTTCCCACCACTGGACGACGTAGCCAAGCTTTTGCCGCTTCGTCTTTCGCCTTTTCACCCTCCGCTGTGTCGGCGTTGGTTTGCGTCAGCTGAAGCGGTGGCAAACGTATTTCCCCGGACAGCAGTCGGGCTGAATCGGAAAACAAGGGATGCGGAATCGAGATTCTGATACGAAGCGGCGTATTGAGAGGAGAGTTTACGGCTACTGAGGGAAAGCTCTCGAAGGATTGTCTATCTGGCGGTTCCAACGACAATGAATCCTCGAACAGCGTTTTGGCATAGGTTCCAACGACAAAAGGGGACGCATGTTTATAGATTCGTGACTCACCATTCAATGTATCGGGAAAGATCAGGCGAGAGATCCTGTAAGAACCTTGCCGGCGTTTCGATGGCAACTGCTCACCGGTGGCTGTGCGAGCGTCAATCTCATAGTGCTGATACATATCTGAGAGCTGAATGGATGTCGAGTCGGTTTTGCTTGGATTGCGAAAGTAGAAATGGGGCTTGTAAGCGATTGCACCGGCAGAAGCTAAATCGCTCTTATCGGCGAGAGTCACCTCTTCAATGGCGACTCCGAATTGCAGCCCATCCTTTGCAGCCGGCCCCCAATGAATCTCGTCATCAGCAACATGGTCGACTGGACGAGAATTGATCGAACGGAATCCGAGGTGGACTGCGGTAACAATTTGTTTTTCCCCTTGCATGTAAGGGTATTCGAATCGCAATCTCCAGTTCTCATTCTCAAATCCTTCCCTGTTAGACCAACGCGACACATACCCCCGAAGTCGTTTGGGCCGGAAAACGCTTATTTCGGCTTCCTTTGGCAACGATCGAGTCTCGATGATATCTTGTAGTGTCTTTCGTTGAGGCGCGAACTCAGTCGATTGGTCTTTATCGATCAAGTCAGCCAGGGCTGCCACAATCTCCTGTTCGGTTACGGGCAAATCGGGCAACGGCGCATAGATGTTCAGGTCAGGCTCATTCACCTTTGCAAGCCATTCTGCAATCGAAACATGCCCCTCGGGCATCGGCCGTATGGCTCCAGAAGCTTCAGGCTCGATTTTCACGTATCTGCTGCGGAAGACGTAATTCTGAGGCGACGATTCCCCTCGTCGCAGACTAAGTTGAACAGTCCAGCGTTCTCCAACACGACCATCGCTTAGCTTGAAGTGATTGCTTGATTCAACAGTCCATTCCTTCGGAATCTGTCCGCGTTCGATGGCATCGCGTAGAACTTCATAGTTGCTTTGAGTGACGTTAACATTCGCGATCTCGCTGGACATCGCCCGTACGGCCGCTATCACTTCGTCGTCTGTCAGCAATGGTTGCTTACTCCCTACTGGGTCGGACTTTTGTAGCTCGTTAAATTGCTTGATCACATCGGCCACAAGCCGTGTAGAGGCCGGCGATAAATCTGAACTCACAGGCTCACCCTTCGTATTAGCCGTCGTGGACGGAGTCATTGCAATAGTTACAGTTTCGGTATCGCCCCGTCTCATTGACACAATTCCGTTAGCAACCGATACCAGGGGAAACTCACCTGCAATTTCGATTTGATACGTGCCAGCCGCGACGCGCAAAGAATTTCCTGATTTGGTCACTGTCAACTGCTTCACAACCTTCTCGCCTTGCATGATGCGAATCGGAACATCGTCGATTTCCGATTCAATCGTCAACGTGCCTTTATCCAACTCCAGCACGATCAAAACCCCCGCGAAGAACAGCGCAATGGCACCGGCCGCAGCGGCGATGAATTTGACGATTGGTGGGCGACGAGTCTTTTTCGGTGCTAGTGCAGCGACCGCTTCCGGCAATGGTATCGCTGCCGGCTGTTGCACATGAGCCAAACAGCCTTCAAGCAACTCGGCAACTTGAGCCGCTGATTCGAAGCGATCTTCGGGTCGCTTGGCCATCAGTCGTTCAATGATTTGACCAAGCCATACAGGAACATCGGTGTTGACTTCACACACTGGAGTTGGATTGTCGTTAGCAATGCGATGTAATACTCCGTAAGTCGTCTCCGCACGGAACGGCGAACGACCAGCGCACATGGCGTACAACACGCTGCCGAGCGAGAACAGATCGCTGCGAGCGTCGATCGGCTCGCCGCGAGTTTGCTCGGGCGACATGTACTGCGGCGTGCCTGCAATCACACCGCTACATGTCATCGACGCATCATCGACAGCTCGTGCCAATCCAAAGTCGGTGATTGTGACCCGCTCGACTCCCTCTTCGAGCAGAATGTTCGCTGGCTTGATATCGCGATGTACCAGGCCTTGCTCATGAGCAGCAGCGAGCCCCGCAGCGATCTGAGCTCCAATCCGCAATGTGTCCTTGAGCGGCAATGGTCCCTGTGAATCGATTCGCTTTTGTAACGACGCTCCGCGCACATACGGCATCACCAGAAAGGGATTTACATCCTCACTAGCGACACTGTGAATTGCGATCACGTTGGGATGCAGGACCGCGGCGGCCGCTTTGGCTTCGCGAGCAAATCGTCTGCGAGCCGAACCGCTGCTGGCAAGGTGAGGCGACATTACTTTGATGGCCACGATGCGATCGAGAGAACGATCATGAGCCTTAAGCACGACTCCCATGCCACCAGCACCGACAACTCCGGTCACTTCGTAGCCACCGATGCGTCCCAGCGATTCTGGATCGTCGGTCGGAGCGAGTTGCTGAAGAACCAACTCGATCTGTGGCGAACGAACCGTGCCGGATCTGATGTCACTGATCGCGGCAGTCGAAAGCAGAATACCTCCGCCCAGCAAGTTGGATGCTTCCCGCCATACAGATTGTTCCGCCGCGCGGCTTTCTAGTTCTTCGCGGCAATCAGAACACTCATCCAAATGCGAAGTGAGCATTTGTTCTTCGCTTTCGTTCAATTCGTTTTTCAAGAACGCATCGAGCCAGGCAGGATTGCAGGTTTGTTGGTTCATAATTGTGATTCCTCGATTTCAGCGATCGCAGCTCGAAGGCGATTCATCACGCGACTCCGGGCGGCATAGATCGTTCCGATAGACTTTCCAAGTTCCTGTGCGGCATCTGCGTTGCTCACTCCGCCGATCACTGTCATTTCAAAGGCTCGCCACGTCACTGGATCGACGTCCGTGCGAACACATGCTGCCGCTCGCAGATAAAGCTCGCGGCGATACTCCAACTCAATCAACGAATCGGTCTCAGCGTCGTGTGGATTTCCAGCACGTCCAGGAAGCTCAAGCAGAAAATCTTGCAACGACGATGTCCCCGTGGCTTGGTCCGGCGGACGCCGTGAGACCGCATTGACGATGGCGTTCCTGGCGACTCGTCGGAGCCAATGCCGAAACCGAGTTGTTTCACCTGACTTTTCCCAGCGGCCTATCGACGATGCCACTGCGATGAGGACTTGTTGCGTCAAATCCTGAGCATCGGCATCCTGCATTCCTCGAGCGACCGCGATCCGGTGGATCACGGGCCGATAAAGGTCGACGAACTTCCCCCACGCATCCCGATTGCTCGGGTCTTTGACCTGAACAATCAGGCTTTCACGTGTTTCGGGGAATTGTGTCACGGTGATCTCAAGGGTCAGGAAAAACTCGCGTCTAAAAGGCTAAACACAGCCTTCCCAAGATTCTGACACAAAAATGGGATGTGAGACCGTTTATAACACGAAAGTTGCGTAGCCCACGAGTTGTATTGCTGCAAAAGACGTCGTCGTTTCGACATTGATGGTGGTATTTTCGAATGTTGACAATACCAGTAATTTCCACGTCAGTCTGGAGTCTTGTACAAGCTGGAAGACTGTTGCAGAAAAAACTCGGCACTGTCTTTTTCACTCCTCGACATACCTATCGCTGATCGTAAGAGTTCCCTCGATGGCGACACCATCCAGCAGCGAAGTCGCTACGCGAATAGCTTCCTCTGCGGAGATAGTGAGGATTTCAGCAAGCAATCCAGGGGTATACTTACTATCCTGATTGTCCTCGTTCCATCTGGTCTTAGGCCAGCATGCCAGAACTCGTGAAGACTCTGAACATTGCTGCTCAAACTGTGATTTGAACTGGATGATTGTCTTCCCAGCAATAGAAGCCGCGGACTCGTAGTCTGGGCAAGCCGACGCCACATCGCACGATAAATCCAAAACCTTCGCCGATCGAAGGAACTCATCTGCATTCATTATGTCTCTCACTTTCAGCTCTCATCGAGTCAGTTAGATATGTTGTTCTTAGGATCCGGTTCGTTGGGAGGCATTTCCCCTCGCTCACTTCTCTGAATATGTTCGAGGAACAGCTTGAAGTCGATTTCACTCGGCCGTGGTCGACCAACTCGATGTCGACTCATCGATTGCCCAAACCCAACATTCTCATGATCAACGAATTCCCGAGTATCCCATGGGTCGGCCAGATTCAGCGTGTCCATTGGAATCGATTCGAGAAGCGCACAAATCTCGTATGCTGAACGGATTGAATCCTCGCTATCGGTAATTTTATTTGGCAATGGGACATCTATCGAAATATGGGTAATCGCTTTCATCTCCTTCCACAGTGAATGATGGATAAACAGAGTGAAAGCGGGGCGCGCTCGATCTATTTTGTCCTTGTTAAAGCCTCCTAGCTTGCCGATGACTGGCAGGATGGTTAGATCGCCCGATTGAATCTCTGCTAAAGAGAACGACGATTCGACGATTCCCGGAGCATCTTGTCGAAATCCAACATACCACTGGCTTAATTTTTCGCCTCGTCGCAGTTCTGCTCTTCGCTTTGTAGCTTCCGTCGGGCGAAATGATAACAGCATGTAGTATCGATTCTCGCCAAGCCGCTTTAGGTCGTGCACTGCGATCTCGAACCCCAACTGGACCTCTCGATGAATGGCTGTGTCCAACGCAAATCGGTCGTTGAGCAACTCTTGAGGAGCGACCTCGCGTACCCCCTCACCGAATGAACTGCAAAACAAATTCGCATCAATCGCAACATCATAGAGTACTTCGCCTCGCTGCCACTGCGTCCACTGATCTTCTTGCAAGCTCTCAAGTGCAAACCTACGAAGTCGGCCAACTCGATCAACCCAAATCGTTGCCCTCGATCGCTTGTCGCTCAAGACGTAACACTCCAGTCTCTCATTGCTTTCGACTAAACTCTTTTCTGCGATCTTTTTGAAGTCAGATTTGCTTTCAGCCAGCGGGCCTAGCAAGCGTTCTAGTGCGGCGTCAAAACCTATAGTCTCTGAACGAACAGCGATGGGCTGACCGTCTCGATACAACCAGTGATGCTGGCGATTATCCTTCTCCAGTCGTACGACTTTGGAATCTTCAAAACTACGGTGAAGTATCCCAAGTGACTGCGAAAAAAGCATTTCATCCGATCGAACCCAACTTCGGTCCTTACCTCGGCTTTCGACCGTAAGGCGAAATGAGTTGGCACGTACCATTTGCGAAATTGCCTGGGCCATCACGGACTTCGGCGATACCATGGCCCAGGCGGTAAACACCATCAGAATGATCGATGCCGCAATTGCAACTTGAGTCCACTTTCGCATTTTGAAAAATGGGACCGAACGCTCTCTTCCAGCGACATGATGTTCCGTGTTCTCAATCAGCACGTCCGATGTCGGGCTATCCAATTCGGCTAGCAAGGCCCTCCGCGTTCGTTCAAGTGCTCTTTCTGTTTCCTCAGCCGTGGGCTGCAGCAGATGACAAACAACTGCGATGATTGTCGAATCATTCATGGTTGATCTCCGTTTGCAATTTTGACTTGATCGGCTTGCAGGATGCGACGTAATCGATCCATCGCCTTTGAGCATTTAGATCGCACTTGGTGTGCGCTTACGCCCAAATGCGCTGCGAGCGTCTCATTCGACATCTCTTCCAGGAATCGCATGCATATCAACTCACGATCGTTATCAGAGAGCATTTCCAAAGCTTGTAGTACCTTCCCAACCATTTCTGCTTGAATCAGGCCATCGGCAAGGCTGATTCCTGGCTGGGTGATTTCAGTTTTGAAATCCTCCAATGAAATCAACTTTCGATTCTGTTTGCGCCAGTCAAATGCGATGTGAATCGCCGATCGCAGAAGGTACGCTTCTTGGTTGGGAGCTGTTTTGAATCCGTTGGAACGCGACAGTTTGAGAAACAGTTCTTGAAGAAGATCCTCAGCAGCATCAACTCGCCCAGTCAAATTCGTCAACAAAACGTGGACGCGTGGACCGACAGTCTCAAGCAGATCTAGTAGTTCTTGCACCGATTGTTTCACTCATACGCTCCTGGATTACCCATCTAAACGGCGAATAGCCAAGTGCGCACCCGGTCTTCACGCAAAAATCTAAGAATAGTAGTATCCACCATCGCCAGACGGTGGAAACGCCCCAAGTGACGAGCGTTCCCAGCGTGGAATCGCTGTCGCGACCGCCATCAGAATTTGCTGAGTTAGATTGTGAGCGTCCGCATCCTGCAAGCCGCGAGCGATCGCAATACGGTAGATCACTGGCTGATAAATCGCGACAAACCGCTCCCACGCCAACCGATTGCTCGGGTCTTGTACCTGCACGATCAGGCTTTCACGTGTTTCGGGGAATGGCGTCAAAACAGATCTCGCTGCTGAAAAGTACCGGGAATTCTCGGATCTATAGGATTAAACACGAGAATTGCGAAACCTTACAGCACAACCTCATCTTTTTGTCTAACGACAAGCCGTAGGCGTCGGCGATAGGAGCTATGTAACCTGATTGAAATTGGAAACACACTGCCGCCTGCGGCTCGGCGTTAAACGATTCTTGGGCTATTCGTTCCTGGGCGATTTTCGAAGTTCGACTATTCGGGGGCAGCCGCACTGGGAGCCTCAATTTTTGGTTCAACAACATTGAGCAGTTCGTCGAATAAGCTAGAGATTCGCCAGGTCCCGTCTAGTTTCGTTAAAGTCATCACCGGCAATTGTTCTGAACCATTGGAAGTGGAACTCTGCTCCGCTATGTTCGATCCGATACCCACAAGTGCAGGCGTTGGCTCGGTCTTCACAACGAGTGTCGCCACCGCTTTATCTGCGGATTGAGTAACATGCCATTCCCTATCTTTTTCCTTACTAAAGTATCCAAATGGTTCTCCAGTGAGTTCATGGTAAGCCTTTAACATGTCGACCGAAAATTTGCGGAAGTCGGTGACCCTTTCGGCGCTTTTCCTTATGCCTGCGACATATGCTGTGATCTCCGATTTATCCTGTACCGGTCCACCGACTCCGACAAGAAACATCAAGGAGAATGCTTCATTCACAGCCTGCTGTTGCTCTGGGGTTGGGTTGGGCTTCAACCAGCGATTCAGGGCTTCTTGAATTCGTGCTGGTCCCTGACCCAAGTCACCTCCGTTTTGTTTCGCTAATTCGGTCACTGTGGTCACTTGCATCGCCGACACGATCAAACTACCCGCCAAGTCGCGAACGCCTTCGTCGCTGAACAGCGATACAAACTCTTCGTACGATCCGTTTTTGCTGCACTCGTCCACTCGAGCCAGCAAGGCTTGCGGCGTGTCAAACTTTATTGGCGGACTGGTCGAAGACTGCAACGTGCTGGCGTTAGCTGCATCGCCTGCTGCGGGGCTGTTCTCCTCCTTGATGAAAGCAGCCGTGTTCGATTCCTCAAGCGTTTGAGCCAACGCAGCTTTCAGACCTGGATCGTCGATCTTGTCCAAGCATGCATGAAGGATTGAGTGAGTCGCGTACGCTTGGAACACCGTGTGCGTCATGTCTTTGTCGGTGGGACTGCCGAGTCCGTATCGGCCAATCAAACGACCATGCTCGTTAAAGGTGAAACCGACTGGAGCGGGGCGTCCCGGGCAACTAACTGTGAACAATTCGGCACCATTCATATTTTCGCCGTAAATCGCACCGACGGATTGAACAGTCTGTGTTTGCCACAATATCGGCGAGCTAAAGCCGTGAATCGGTGGAAGGTGTCGGTCACGAGCAAAACCGCCCGAAAGGACAGGCTGATCAACTTTGGGTACAGCATCAATGGCGGCCAATTTTGTAGGCGTCAATCCGCGAACTCCGCGAATATGGTAAATCGCGGAATCAACGTCATACGCTTCCAAAGGTTGAGTCACAGACTCCGGATAGATGCTTACGAGCGGTACTTCGCGCAATGTACCGTCACCATCTTTAACACGGACCGACCCTTGCAATGTGGGTGCTTGGGTGTTGCGGCCCAGCAGCTTCAAGGGCCCCTTGAAAAGAACATCCAGCGGAAGCTGTTTCTGCTTGCCTGCCGCATCGCGAACGACGGCCACACAAGCGTATCCCTTTTCTATGTATCCAGCGATGCTGTCTGGTCCAAGTAACAACGCCTGGTCTTCGTGCACTGCAATGACCGCTGAGGTGAATGGAAGCGCGCCGCCATGTTGACTACCAGCGTTGCCGGTACCAGGGCTGATATAGCAGTCGATCCGCACCAGCGAATTCTCTTCGATCGCAGTGGATTGCGGTGTCAACCAGTCTTTCGCCTTGGCAACAAAGTCCTGCAGTCTCGCTTCGGTCATCAGTCCCGTGCGAGTGCCCACCAGTTGACGATCTTTCATTAGCACAAAATGCGTTGCTGGCGGAGCGATGATCTTGTGCCACGCGATTTGAGGCAGCTCGATCAACTGCGCCGAAGCCGCTTCAGTAACCTTTTTGGCCAACGGCAACATCTGTTCTTTGATCTCTGGTTCATAGCTGAACATCACCAGTGCCGTGCCTGATTCAGGAAGCAGTTTGAGGAATTCGTTCCAATTTGGCGGCGATGCATTGTTGGCACCCTCCGCGTCAGGTGCCTTCTTTGAGTCGGATGAATCTCTCTGATTCGCGACTTCGGATTCATTTGCCGACATAGCGCCCAGGACCTGCGACATACTTGAGATCATCTGGCTCAGTATTTCGTCGCTGAAAGCCTCGCTGACGAGCCAACGCTGGTTGATTCGCTGTAGCTTGAAGCTCATCGGAACGGATGGCTTGTCAGTATCAACGATCTGGGTTGCAGTTGCTTCGTCGCCATCGATCTCGATTAGGTATTTCGGTTGTGCTTTTGATTCCTTCTTGGGCGACTCGGTATCGCCTGAAATGTTATTGAATCGCTCGCTCAACTCACCGGCTTTGGGCAGAAATTCTTTAGGGGATTTCAGTATGCCTGCGGCCAGTCGAAACAGCTCTCGATCGGGCTTCACCAGTGATTCATCACTGCCGAACGCCGCACCGAGCGTCAGTTTGGCGAGTAACTCAAATGCCTTCGTGCACTCCTCAGGTGGTGTGGGTAGCGAGTGGTCCTTTAGCAGTGCATCCACGCTCAGATGGAATGATGGAGCAGTACCCGCGACGATTGGTGCATTGTCTTTGACGCCGATAACGCCTCCGGTTTGCAAGCCAACCTGCGACAGACCGGACATAAAGCAAAGCTGTTGCAGCATCACTCCGCTTAGTTCTTGAAGTGCCGTTTCGGTATAGCACTCTACAGGAACACCCATGGGATGATCGATCGAATAGCGGTCGATGGTATCCAAGGTTGCTTGCGGTGTTGAGAGATCAACCGCGCTAAGTTCCGAAGTCTTGAGCGGTGCTATTGGCGCACGGCGATGGTCTACCACATTGCGGGCGCAATCAACGTAAACTGCATTTTCGACCGGACAGATTTCGCTGGGGCGACGTATATTGCCGTCACCACTCTTCGGGCCGCCGAAAACGATTTGAAAGCTGTTGTTGTCGCAAGCGATCCGACCAGGCGCGGCTACCTTGTTAGCATTGGGGTCATGAATTACATCAACCTCGTAGGGGTGACCCGAATTCGGCCAAACAAGCTTATAGGGATACGCACCGATTACCTTTCCATTCACGACCGTTTGCAGCAACAGAATATTGCCACGAATCACTACTTGATAAGCTTGCCCTTCGGATCCTTCACCATCTGATTGAAAGACTTTGACATTCCACTCGCCTTGAAGGCGTTGCTGCATCTCCATTGCAGGAGTGCTGGGCTTTTCCCGCTCTGCATTTGCATTGGTCATTGTGAGCAGTTCATTGAACATGCTAGAAATTCGCCAAGTCCCCTTCGCCCGCTCCAAAGTGATCGTAGCAAATGAAGCTGTTCCATCGACAAGCGTTCCAAGGGCGCGATCGCCGAACTGGGAGACTTGCCAAACGGCCTTCGTATTACCTTGGTCGAAATATGCAAATTTATTGTTAGTCATTCCATCGAAAGCACGCATTATCTCGACTGCAAATTTCCGGTGATTCGTGATTCGCTCTGAGCTTTTTCGAACGGCTGTAACGAACACCTTCAACGAGGAATCGTCCGTCGGAGCTTCACCAGTGCCGAATGCTTCATTGACAGCCTGCTGTTCGAGTCCTCGCATTGTGGCGATCGCCTCTGCCGTCGTATTTCCAGGCAGCCATTTACCTAGAACTTCCCGAACTTTGGTAACGCTCTCCTCAATCGCAGTTTCGGTATCAGCCCCGTGATTTTTTGCATATTCAACGGACTCAGACAACTGCACCGCCGAAATCAATAGCGAACCAGCCAAGTCGCGGATTCCATCGTCACCGAACAGCGTTACGAACTCTTCGTGCATTCCGTTCTTACTGAAGTCATCGAGCCCAGCGAGCAATTCTTGCGGTGTGGCGAATTGTCGTAGTGAATTGCTCTCAGGTTCCTTAAACGGGCCGTTGGCTTTTCCCTTGAGCGTGACGCGTTCAAACCAGCTTGTTTGCGCATCGATAAACCCTTCCAGCGTTATTTCAAACTGGCTTGGATAAGCGTCTTCTACATCTTCAAGGTGCTTGAGAGAAGTAGTAAGAAGCGCGTCCACTTTCAATTCTTGGCTCCTCAACTGCTTAAGAAGTTGCAGTCGATTATCGACGTAATTGGGATTGCTTCGCGTCAAGTCGCGAGGTCTAAGTCCTGTCTCCTGCATGGCGAGTTTGACGGCTGAGCGGCTAAGCAACGCGTAACTGCCGTGGACACGCGCGAATGGAATGTCAGCCGCAATCCATTTGCAAATTTCTTCTAATAGATTTCCCACTTCCTTTGTGCCTTGATAGTCGACATCTACGATCGCGATCACTTTTGGGGCGTCGTTTTGATCAATTGCAGGTGGAACTGGAAAGGCAGCCAATAGTTTTGAAGTTGCGTGTTGTACCGCAGACTTCCAAGTTGTCTTATCGACCGACACTGCTTTGGCGGTCTCTGGTTCAGCGCGGTGGCATTTGAGCAAAGTTACCTTTGTACCGGGAACGAATAACGAGGGACGAAAGTCCTTGTTCGCCCTTCCTTCGTCGCTTGCCATGCAAATTGAAAGCGTTGTTCCATCACAAGCGATAATTCCACGAATAGTTTGGGGATCTCCATTGGGGTCATGAATAAAGTCAATTGGAAGTGGACCGTTTTCTGTTAGTGTTGGCGATAGGACCTCCTTGCAGTCAGCCAGGAAGAGTCGTCCTTCATCTTGTTTGCCAACCAGGTATCTCATCGAATTTCCGTCGATGTCAACCTCCATCTGCTCCGGCAAATCGGCCAATGCATCCTTGTTGCCGTCGGAAAGCGTCTGAACTATCCATCGACCCTGAATTTTCTTTCTGATAACCGTCTCTGCTCGCTCACCTGGGACGTATGGCGCACTTAAATTTGACGGGAGCGCAGATGGAGGCAACGGCGTTGCCGGATTGCTTGAGACTTGGTTCGGAACAACAAGAAGTTGCTCACTCACTTTCCCTGCATCCCATTTCAGACCGGGATTAAGCAAATCCTCGACGCGACGCTGTACAACCTTGTCAGCCAGCTTGTCACGCATGTCGATCGACTGCTGCATGCTCTTCATTCGTTGAGCGAGATCCGCCAACTCGGCTCGTTGCAGTGCTTGGCGAGCTTCGAAGGATTTGCGAACTGCAGTTGTTAGTTCAGCTCGTTCTGGTTCGCTTGGCGACTTGGATTGCTTGAGTTTGTCTGCGAGCTGATGAGTTTGTTGTTCGAGTTCGTTGTATCGCTGCTTGAGTGACTCAAGTGATTCGCCGCGTGCGATTCCAAATGCGAAATCAAACGCCAGAGGTTGCGGTCCGAGTGCTGGAACGGAGATCGAAAGGCCTTTGCCAGGATCACCTGGAGCTGGCGTTTCTGCATCAAGCAAAGTGCACGTTTCTTCGAAATAGCGAGCTTGTCGATCATCCTCGGGTTGGAACACAAGAGAATTGGTTCGTTCATCGACCGCGATTTTCAGCCCTATGTGATCGGTCGGGCCTGCGAGTTGCTGCAAGATCTTCAAAACATCTGCCGCTTTCGCATGCTTGAACGTGAACTTGCGAATCAGAGATTGCGGCTGCTGTTGTACAGAATCGCCCGCAGTCGCGGGTGCATAGGGCGATTGAGCTGCGAGGTCTGTGCCTAAACACAGTAACAAGACAAATGCTCCGAGGATGGCCGGTGGATTTCGATGATGTGCGGACATGTGTTCAACTCCGTTTGAAAGGTCGAGTGGTTATTCTTGTTGGTGATCAGACAGCTTTCACCTGGCTGCGTCTCTCTGAGCCGCAGTTATTTCGCGTCTCGGAGAGACGCGACTATGTGTCTTAGGTCGTTCATTCACGTGGCTCAATGTCCCACAGGTTTTTGGTTTTCAATTCAATAGGTGCAAAGTCTTGTCGAAGTGATTCTAACTCAGCGGTATCGTTCTCCCACTGCAACTGGGGCTCAGCCGTGATCGATACTGTCTCTGTTTGTGCCGATGCAGTATTGTTACCGATTTCTGTAGGCCGATTGTTGAACCACCAAACACCACAGACGAAAGCAATGCAAACGGGCACCAGCGCCATCACTGACAACCACTTGCGTGAACCCGCTTTTATCTGCAACTCGGCAGGCAATTCTACTGTAGTTGGCTGCTGAACATGCGCAAGACATTTTTCAAGCAGCGTGTGAACCTCAACCGCCGACGCGTAGCGATCATCTGGCGATTTGGCGAGTAGCTTCATCACGATTCGTTCGAGCCACGCAGGGATACTTGCATTCGTTTCGCGGATGCGTCGCGGAGTGTCATCAGTGATGCGACGAAGGACGGCATAGCTGGTTTCACTGCGGAACGGTGGATGGCCGGTACATAAGGCGTACAGCACACAGCCAAGCCCAAACAGATCGCTGCGAGCGTCAATCGCTTCGCCGCGCACTTGTTCTGGCGACATGTAATGCGGCGTGCCGGGATGAAAGCCACTGCGAGTCAAACTGGCGTCATCGGTCGCTCGTGCCAATCCAAAATCGGTCAGCAGCGCTCGGTCAACGCCTTCATCCAGCAAGATATTCGAAGGCTTTACATCGCGATGGATCAAACCTTGAGCGTGAGCGGCCGCAAGCCCTTTGGCAGTATGCATGCCAATGCGAAGCACTTCGCAGACTTCAAGCGGTCCTTCGCGATCGATGCGTTGCTGCAACGAGCCACCTGCAATGAACTTCATTACCAGGAAAGGATGTTCGCCATCTGTTTCCACGTTGTGAATCGGTACGACATGATCGTCGACCACTGCTGCTGCCGCTCGAGCTTCCCGAGCAAACCGATTCCGCGCTGATCCACTGCTGGCCAAATAGGGAGCCAACAATTTTACTGCCACCGGTCGATTGAGTTCCGTGTCGTAGGCTTTGAAGACAACCCCCATGCCGCCACTGCCGATCAAGCGTTCGACATCGTAACGGCCGATGCGCCCCAGCATCTCGGGGTGGCTGGCCTTCGATAACAGCGACTTGGCCATCGACTCTGTCCACGCGTTCGGGCGCTGCCAACGCTCGCGGCCCCAACGTGGTTTGTCCCGTGTTAACTTGTCGATCTGAGAGGACTTGTCTGCATCGAGTTCTGGATCGGGTTGCAGGCTGTCTCGAATATCAAGCCATTGTGTGGGCTCGGCCGCCAATCGTTC
>JBJONT010000481.1:0-3275 GCA_046051705.1 Planctomycetota bacterium
ATACGATCCGATCTCGATCGATGATTACTATCGGTTGTATGCATTTTTCAATGCTTGTGCAGACAACAATAGCACCGCTCCGACAACTGAAGTTCTCGAAGGTGAAGTTTTTGGATTGCCACCATCGGTTCAAAAGGATCTTGAGGAACTGAAAAAGTTGCAGCGAGACGAAGCAACGATGAATGCCGAGGTGCAAGCTGCTTTAGCCGACGATGCTTTGCCGGCACTTGAGTGGAAACCTATTGCTGCTCTTCATGCACTTGGGCGCGATGGGGGCAAAGAGCTGCCTTTAGAACGTCTAGAGGATGGCTCTTTGAGAGTCCCGAAGGAACTTCAAGGGAACAGCCGTTACCAAATCGAATATGTCTATCGCCCCGAGGTCGACGCGAAGCCAATTACCGCCATCCGGTTGCGCGCCATTCCTGATGATAGCTTGCCGAATCAAGGACCCGGAACAGCAGGGAACGGGAACTTTGTACTGACCGAAATTAAACTGCTTCGTGGTGAATCCCCATTGCCATTCTCTAAGGCGTGGGCAAATCATTCACAGCCCAAGTACCCCGTTGGCCACGCAATTGATTCGGATGCGAAGACTGGTTGGGCGATCAATGTCGATGCAGAGCAAGTAAAAGCGATGCCCGGACTGAAGATGAATTCGGAGCATATGGCAGTCTTCGCACTGAAAGATCCACTTGTACCTAGCGACACTCCGATCGAGATCTTTTTGCATCACGATTTGAACAGCAATTATCTGATCGGACGATTTTCGCTGGAGTACAGCACATCGGCGATTGAGCAGCAACGAGAACTTCCCACGCAGGAGTTAGCTCAGGTTGCAGCGAGATTGGCGGAAGTACGAAGTCGATTGCCGAACGGAGGTAAGCCGGTTGCGCAGATGGTATCGAAGGACGTTGAAAAGCCTGCGGCAACGTACCGACTCGAGCGTGGTGATTTTCTTAGTCCGGATAAATCACGGGGTGAACTGAAGCCCAATATTCCAGAGGTCTTTGCTCAAGGGCGTCCGGAATCGATGCAGACCAGACTCGATCTTGCGGATTGGTTGGTTTCCGATCGCAATCCATTAACAGCGCGAGTGATGGTCAATCGGGTATGGATGCGACTCTTCGGTGTTGGATTAGTAGAAACCGAAAATGATTTTGGATTTCAAGGTGCTGCGCCAACACATCCTGAATTGCTCGATACGTTAGCGAGCCATTGGGTGCAGACAGGTTGGTCGCTCAAAGGATTGATCCGCTCGATTGTAACGTCGGCAACTTACCAGCAGAGCAGTAAATGGAGAGACGACGTCGAGCGAGTTGATGCAGGTAACAAGTTTCTTGCAAGGCAATCTCGGATTCGTGTCGATGCGGAATTGGTACGGGATCAAGCGCTCAGTGCCGCGGGTGTTTTAGAGCTGCGTGTCGGTGGTCCGAGCGTCCATCCGCCCCAGCCCGCCGGTGTGTATAACTTCACGCAAACACCGAAGACATGGAAAGAGGATACAGGAGCTAACCGGTATCGCAAAACGATGTATACGGAGTTCTTCCGAAGCGCCCCGTATCCGTTGTTTACGACCTTTGATGCACCGGACTTTAGCAACGTTTGTACGCGGCGAAGTCGAACGAATACGCCGTTGCAAGCTCTCACGGTTGCGAACGATAAAGTGTTTTCAGAATTGGCGATGTTCTTGGTTGATCGCAGTGAGCGAGCCGTTCTCGAACAACAAAGCTTGAGCAGCGAGCTTCCGGTAGCCGCAGAGCGTATCGATTGGATGATGCGTTTTGCGTTGTGCCGTCGACCAACGAATAGCGAATCGCACAGATTAGAGGATTTCTATCTATCGGCATTGGAAACAGCTCGTCAGAACCCATCGGATGTGCCGACAGAGAAGATGGCTTGGTTTCAGGTAGCTAGGGTGCTGCTCAACACAGACGAGTTTTTGAATCGAGAGTAAAAGATGCGTGATTCGAAAAGATACTTCGGAGGGCGGTCTGTGGAGACTCATCGAGCGCGTCGCGAATTTTTATCTGCAAGCGGACTAGGGATCGGGGCGATGGCGCTGCAAGCGATGCTTGCACAAGACGCTGCTGCGCAAGGTGTTTCACAAGAACCGAAACCGTTGGGGGTATTGCCTGCTTTTCATGTTCCTCCGAAGGTCAAGAATGTCATTTTCTTGTTCATGGCAGGTGGGCCGAGCCAATTGGAATTGTTCGAGGACAAGCCGCTGTTGCGAGAGTATCACGGCAAGTTACCACCGGAGAGTGTTACTCAAGGGCGTCGATTCGCATTCTTGCCAGCAGATGCAAAGCTGTTAGGGACCAAGCGAACCTTTCAGCGGTATGGCGAGAGCGGGATGGAGCTAAGCGGACTTTTGCCACACCATCAGAAGATTGTCGACAAGGTCTGTTGGTTGCGAGGGATGAAGACCGATGTGTTCAATCATGGTCCAGCGAAGCTGTTCATGAACTGTGGGTTTCAGACACCCGGTCGCCCGAGTATGGGCTCGTGGGTGACATATGGTTTAGGATCCGAATCGAAGGATCTACCAGGTTTCGTTGTGCTTCAATCCGGGCCACGCGGGCCTCGAGCGGGTAACACTCTCTGGTCTGCGGGATTCTTGCCTTCGCGGTATCAAGGCGTACCGCTGCGCAGTCAAGGGAGTCCAATTCTGGATTTGGAGAACCCCGCAGGGATTACTAGCAGTATGCAGAGAAGCTTCGTCGATGCGACGAACGCGATGAATCAACTGCGATACGAAGAGACGATGGATCCCGAAATACAAACTCGCATCGCCGCTTATGAGACCGCTTTTGCCATGCAAAGCAGCGCACCGGAATTGATGCGACTCAATGACGAAACTCCCGAGACATTGGAGTTGTATGGTGCGGAGGTTGGGAAAAGTTCGTTTGCCAACAATTGTTTGCTCGCCCGACGACTCGTCGAGCGAGGAGTGCGATTCGTTCAGCTTTATCACACAGATTGGGACCATCACGGCGGGAAGAACGCGGATCTTGATGAAGCCTTAGAAAAGGTCTGTGCAGAAGTTGATCAAGCATCGGCGGCTCTTGTCCATGATTTGGAACGCCGTGGATTGCTCGACGAGACGTTGGTGATTTGGGGAGGTGAATTCGGACGAACACCCATGGGTGAACCGCGCGACACAACCGGACGCGATCACCATGTCGATGCGTTCACTATGTGGCTTGCGGGTGGAGGAATTAGCAAGGGTAAGCTGTTTGGCAAGACCGATGATTTAGGCTTTTCAGTGATCGAAG
>JBJONT010000482.1:0-2947 GCA_046051705.1 Planctomycetota bacterium
GAAGAGGTCCTTGCGAAGAAGAAACTTGTGGAAATTCGACAAGCACTGATTGCAAAAACGTTGCAATCTCAACGCAAAGAATCTTTGCTTCGAATTCTCACAAAGTTATGCGGTGAGAATAATCACGCGCGTTGGATGGTCGAAGCAGAAATGGGAATGATGAAACCAGTCGAATTGGTGCTCCATGATCTACGGGAAGCGATTCAACTCGCCACCCATGTGGATGAAAAGCAGATGAATTCCAATTTCTCGGTTGATTGGGATGCTTACGTAGAAGTAAAACGGCTGATGGAAATGCTGGTTTCGCTGGACGCGATAAGCGAAGCTATGGAGATCGCAATTCATTTTGTGCGCCAAGCCAGTAGGCAACTTGAGTATAGCGACGAAGGGATGATGTTCGAGGAAATTGAGAATAGCCTTCAACCAGTCTTCGAAGCACTTGAAAACCACGAGGAGGCACAACGCTCCGCCTGGGCCTCAAGTATGCAAGCGGCTGATCTAGTTGGATTCATTTGCCATGCGAAGCTTCAAGAATGGGTGCACCCCCAGATCCCCAAATAGCAACGATACATCACGGGGCCAAATCAACTGCGGCATCCGGCTTTAACTTTTTGGCGTTTCTTCAGTAGAAAAAACTAAGGCTTCCCCGGGTGGGCTCGAACCACCGACACGCGGATTAATCCCGGCGCGCCGGGTCTGCTTTGCCGACTGAGCTACAGTACAGATCGCACACTCTCATGCAAAAGCGTCTCTCGAATCCATCGCGCGGACTTCATGGACTTGATCTGCTTTTCTCGTCTCATCGCCTCTACGCGACTAGCGTATGACTCACTCCAAACCAAACGCCATGGACCGTTCCCTTTTGCTGTGAACTTCACGCCATCGCGGCCAGGAGCGTTGTGCTCAGCTACCCGTTTGCAGAGATCTTCGGTCTGCCCAATGTAAAACTTGCCTACAGGATTTTGAAGGATATAAACCCAAAACATGGTTCGACTTCCTCTTGAAGAGCTTCGTCGGAAGATTCCAGACGAAGATAGGAATACAGAAATTCCTTTAGATACGACTCATCGGGCCATCGATGAGCACTGACGAATACTAGCTCCCCCGGGTGGGCTCGAACCACCGACACGCGGATTAATCCCGGCGCGCCGGGACTACTCTGCCGAATATTAGCTCCCCGAGCGCAACCCTCTTCGTAACAATACTCTCTCTGCCCAGAAAACGCAAAACATTTAGAGCATTGGACTTACGGAGTTCGAGACCCGTTCGGTCCCGTTTTGGAAATGCAGTTTCGAACTCGTGAATTAACAGTCTACCTAATGATACTTCAACTAATCGGAACACCTGCAGTCCCCCCGGTTTGGTGATCCCACGCTCCGAGTTGCGTGTGCCCCGAGCCTACGGCCGCTCCAAAGACCATCCCAGCAGCAAGCACTTTCAGTTCTCATCCTGCACCTTGAACAGGCATCGCCAGCTCTTTCGATCATCGGTCAGCTCAATTGGCTCGCCCTCGATGTCGAAGAACTGTTGTAGCGACTTGCTGAGCAATTCCCGCCTCTTTCGGTTTTGCCTGCAGGCACCGGGCGACAACCAAGTCATGACCCCATGTTCCCGCGCAAACAATCGCAGTAACTCCCACTGCTTGCTCGGCTTGCCACTTCGCGAATCAATCAAACCTAGCTGAGAGTAAGTCAACATTTGTCGCTGGTCGCCAACGACAACGCTAATTTTCTCGGAATCGATGAACCGCATCTCCAAATCGCTCCAGCGACTGCCCGTGGGAGTCGCAAATCGTCCAGCCACGGTTTTTGCTGGCGGCATCAATCGATCTCGGAAGGCAACCAGCTGAGTCCGAGCCCAAGGTGATAAAATCCACGCACCGTCACCATCTCGAAGCAACGATTGCTCAAGTGGAATGACCAAACACCCCCTCGCACTGAGGGCAGCTTCGTTTTGGCTCTTTAGCATCCGATTCGATGTGAGGAACAGAACGAATGGACGATGAATCTCAGCCAACAGTGCATCGATGCACCAATCCAGTCGGCTTGGGTCGCTGACCTTCGCCATATACAAAGAAAAGCCCGATCCATCTGGGTTCCCAAAGTGTCCAAGCCGAAAACGATACATCGGACCTCCGAGTCTTTCGAACGCCACATCGAATCCGATCAGCGAGGCCAGTTCTTCTGCTAGTCTGCTGAAACTAAATTCGTAGCAAACGATGTCGCGTCGATCGACTGAGACGTATTCCTCAGTTTTTTCGTTGTAGCCTTCGAAAACACCATCATCGACCTCGACAATCTCTAGCCACTCATGTGGACGTCCAGAAATTGGCAACAACGCCGCCAAGCCTTTGATTGGCACGAGAAGATCGTAGTGCAAATCAAAGGCGTCGCCGAGCAATAGTCGCCAACTTAAGTGGGACGTTGCCACATCGTCAAGTTGCTCAATTGCTTGCCAAGGCTGGCTCATGTCGGGGCTTCCTTGGTGGCTGCTTCGAGATGATGAACCCTCGCTGTGAAAGCCAATCTTCTATGGTCGAAGAGACTGGCCCACGGCTGTAGATCGCCACATTCGGTGGACGAACCGTGATTGCCAAGTCACTTTTTCTTCCCTCAAGCTCCATCTTGAACGTGGCGGAAATCAATCGCCTTTTAATTCGAATGTTTTTCTTTTTCGCCTGCGCCCAATCTAGCAAATCGCTACCCTTGCGAATGGTTGTCACGCCGTATCGGTCGTCAGGGTCACCTAGCCACAGTTCAATCATCCGGACATCGCGAACGCCTTCGACCCCGCCAGGTGCCAGTGCATCAAATTCAAACTCGCGAAGAGGATCGAGCGTGTACTTCACGCCAGTAGGAAACAAGTTCTCGTTTCCGAATATGTGCTTACCTAGAAGACGGCAGTACAACTCTTTCTCTCGAGCAGTCTTGGCGTTGACCCGGAGTTC
>JBJONT010000483.1:0-5305 GCA_046051705.1 Planctomycetota bacterium
TTTGCCCGATCACCACGGTGTTACGACCTATGAGGGACTTTGCCAAAGCCTCGACGCCCCAGCCTTTCGCTGCGCTGAGGCATAGGACTCGGTAACCCATTTGAGCGTAACTGCCGATCAATGGCTGCAATATAGCGGGCCTGATCAGATCGCACTTGTTGATAACAATGGTAGCTGGAAGGTTATTTTGTTCGGCGGTAGCAAGCAGTCGGTCGATGAGATTGGGTTTTATGGAGGGTTCTGCGGCGCTGGTCACTATAAGCAGTTGATCGATGTTTGCAGCGATTACATGGCGTCGATTGCGACTTGTTCGAGCCAGTTCGGATTCTCGAGTTTCGATGCGAACGATCCAGCCTTGATCGGCACCTTGGGTTTCGACACGAACGCGATCGCCGGTTACGACGACGTGTCGTTGGTCGGTGGATAGGTTTTTCAAGACGCGGCGAACGGCGCAGCGAAGGATGCTACCGGAATCGAGTTGAACGATTGATTCCAAGCCATGGACTCTCAAAACACGGCCAAGAACGCACGAGTCGAGGGTATCGAGTTGCAGGGAATCGAAGGCATCTTTGCCTTGTGGGTTTGTCGTATTACCTTTGATGGTCCGGCGTCGAGTCAGTTCACCTTTTCCGCTTACTCGCTGGGAGCGTTGGGTATCGATATCCTCATTGGACTTTGCGAATTCTTCGGTGAGTCCGCGTTCGCGGGGTTGGCTTTGATGCCCTTTACGGAATTCGAAGCGAACTTGGCCAGATTTGCTGCTGTTTGATTTTCTGTTGTTAGGTTTTTTCTTTGGCATCTGCGTCGGTATTAGAAGGTTTGTCGTGGACGCTCGGGCCGATGAGATCGCGGATTTCGGAGGTGTCGAGTTCTTCTTTTGCCATGAGAGCATCTTTAAGAAGTTCGAGGGCTTGGTGGTGGTTCTTCAGTAGTTCGATGGCTTGCTGGTCAGCGAGTCTGAGTGTTTCGCCGATTTCGTTATCGATGATTTCCAGGGTGTGTTCGCTGAAGAGTCGTTGTTGGTGGATTTCTCGACCGAGGAATGGATCGCTATCGGAGAGTTTGTAAGAGACGGGTCCGAGTTTCTTGCTCATACCCCAGTGAGCGATCATACGTCGAGCCAGGGATGTGGCTCGTTCGAGGTCGTTTTCTGCACCGACGCTGGTTTCTTGGTAGATGATTTGTTCTGCGGCACGGCCGGCGAGCAGGACGACGAGTTGGTCGCGGATTTCGCGTTGGGAGAGGTTGAGTTTGTCTTCGGAGGGGAGGATTTGTGTACTACCGAGCGATTGACCGCGAGGGATGACGGTAACTTTGTGAACGGACTGGGCGCCTGGCAGGAACCAAGCGGCCAGGGTGTGTCCGGCTTCGTGGTAGGCCGTTTTTTCTTTTTCCGATTCTTGCATGACTTCTTCGCGTTTGGCCCCCATGAGGACTTTATCGCGAGCGTAGTCGAAATCGGCCATGAAGACGCGTGTTTTATCGGCTCGAGCGGCCCAGAGGGCAGCTTCGTTGACGATATTACGGAGGTCGGCCCCGGTCATTCCTACGGTGGCTTGGGCGATGCGATGCAGATCGACGTCGTTATCCAATGGGACATCGCGTACGTGGACTTTGAGGATTTCTTCGCGACCTTTCATCGTTGGTCGACCGACGGTGATATGACGGTCGAAGCGACCTGGTCGAAGCAGAGCGGGGTCAAGGACGTCTGGGCGGTTGGTGGAAGCCACGACGATGACCGATTCGGTGGGTGAGAACCCATCCATTTCGCTTAGGATTTGGTTGAGGGTCTGTTCTCGTTCGTCATGTCCGCCGCCGAGTCCGGCACCGCGTTGGCGTCCAACGGCGTCGATTTCATCGATGAAGATGATTCCGGGCGAGTTTTCTTTAGCGGTCGCGAACAAGTCACGGACGCGCGAAGCGCCGACACCGACGAACATTTGGATGAATTCGCTGCCATTTACAGAATAGAAAGCTACACCGGCTTCGCCGGCGATCGCGCGGGCGAGGAGTGTTTTTCCGGTACCGGGTGGGCCGTTTAGCAAGACACCTTTGGGGACACGTCCGCCGAGTTTCTGGAATTTCTCGGGGGCCCGTAAGAAGTCAACGATTTCCTTGAGGTCGGCTTTGACCCCATCGAGTCCCGCGACATCGGCGAAGGTGATGACTTGGTCGGTCGGTTCGTAGCGTTTGGCGGTTGAACGGGTGAAGCTATTGAGGAATCCGCCTCCCATCATGTTTTCGCGGGAGCGACGAAGGAACATGTACAGTCCAGCGCCCAGGAGGGCGAGGGAAGCGAAGGAGAGCAGCAAATAGAGGCTGTTGGAATTGGAGCTTGGGACAACATCGTAGATGAAGGGTTGCGAGTTCCCCGAAGCAGCGTCCCCGTTTGAAGAGGCAATCGCTTTTTCGCTTTCGCGACGCATGGAGTCCAAACGTTCGAACAGGGCTTGGCGGACTTCACCTTCGTTTGGCAAAGCGACTTCGAAGCGTTCGGAGAGGCGTTCGACCGTACCATTTGTCGATTTTTTCGGTTCGACTTTCTGGCCCAGGATATCGTAGGTAATGGGTTTCTCGGGTGCGACAACAAATGAGCCTTCGGCGGCCGTTGGGTAAACGGTAAGGCGTTTGATGTTATTGCGTTCGAGTTCGCTGAGAAAGAAGCTGTAGTCGATGCGTGAAGGGTTTGGGACTCCTGACCAGAATAGCATCAGGAGTGACGCGATGAGCAGAGCAGTAATCCACCAAAACCCAGAAGGATTGTTGCGCACCGGGCCTTTCGGGGAGGATTTAGGTGGCGAAGGGTTTTGGGAGGGTGCAGGGGAGGTCATACGTCAGGAAGTATGCGGCAAGGGACGAACATTCAGATTGGGCGAACGAGTCAGTATACTGCAAAAGTCAATAGAAAAGGAGAGATTGCAGAGTGTTTCCGTTCGTGCGGGAGCTTTCGGAGAGTTTTCAGCGAGAAGCTAAATCTGATAGTTCAGATCGAGGAGCGAGTCGTCGACTGAGCCGTTTCTGATGCGCAATTTTGGTTTTTCCAGGACGACCGTCGAGTGTGGTGCAACGCTTGAGGTCACCCAGACGCTCGAACCGATGACGCTATGGTGTCCGATGACGGTGTTTCCGCCGAGGATCGTAGCGTTTGCATAAATCACCACGTGGTCTTCGATGGTCGGATGGCGTTTCGTACCGCGAACCAGTTCCCCGTTCGAGTCGGTAGCGAAGCTCAATGCGCCGAGCGTTACCCCTTGATAGATCTTTACGTGGGCGCCGATTTTACAAGTCTCCCCGATGACCACACCGGTGCCGTGGTCGATAAAGAAATGCTCTCCGATGCTTGCTCCGGGATGGATATCGATACCGGTTTGTTTGTGAGCCCATTCACCCATCATGCGTGGAATAAAGGGGACTTTCAAACGGAACAATTCATGTGCGATACGGTAAATGGTGACTGCTTCGAGGCCAGGGAAACAGAAGATGATCTCATCGCGATTCGTCACGCTTGGATCACCGGCAAAAGCGGCGTCGACATCTTTGGCAAGTGCTTGGCGAAGGGATGGGATTTTTTCCAACAGGGCAATCGCGATCTGTTGCCCTTTGGCTTCTAAATCTTCGACTTCCCCGCATCCTTGTGCCGAGGAGTTTGCAGCGCGATTTGCATGAATCAAAGCGCGGGTGATTTGCGTGGTGAGTTTGTCATGCAAAGCATCGATCAGGTTGCCGACATGATAGGTGACATTTCCCGCATGTAGTCCTTCGCGCCTACGAAATCCTGGGTAGAGGATATCTTTGATGTCTTCAAGTATTTGAATGACGACTTCGTATTTTGGGAGGGGGCAATGCCCGAGATGATTGATGCGGTCGCAAGCTTGGTAGGAAGCGACGATTGCGTCGGTCAGACGTGGCAGTTGCTCTTTGAGTCGCGAATCGCTGGCCATAGTACATTGCTTTCGTTTTTTTCGATGTTTGCTGCGAAGTTTGCTACCAAGCTTGCTGCTGCCGGCTCTGCAACCTAGGTTTTGAGAGCTTCTTCTACAGGTCGATTATCGACGAAAAGCTGGAAAACTCCACACGATATTCGATTTGGCTGCTTCGGATTGCCCGATTGACGCCGTGACCTCAACGACGAGTGCTGCAATGAAATGCTAGCACGCAATGTAGAGCTAGCATTTCAAGATATCGCAAAATATGGTGCTAAGCTTGCTTGAGCGCCCTGGATTACCTAATCTACGCCCCGCTCGCTAAAGACCTTTGGAAAGGATTCAAAGGTTCAGGATTTATCTTTTCTTATTCACCATCGGAGGAATCGAAGCATGGCACGTAAGCCGCTCATTGGGATGAATTGTGATTACCGTGGGGCCAGTCAAGGGGCACCTGCTTATGCATATCTTGCATCGGGATATTTTGATTCGATCGTCAATGCTGGCGGAATTCCGGTGGTGCTTCCTCCGACGACTGACTTCGATAGCCTTGGTCCTATCCTCGATACGCTCGACGGTTTCATGTTGGTCGGCGGTGCCGATTTAGATCCTCGTCGAGACGGCTTCATGCTTCACTCTTCGGTTCGGCCGATGGAAGTTCGTCGCGAGGAGTTCGACCGCCGATTGGCTTTGGAGATCGCAAGCCGCAAAATGAGCTTGCTGGCGATCGGAGTTGGATTGCAACTGATCAACATTACCGAAGGTGGAAATCTCTTCTACCACATCCCTGTCGATCTTCCTGAAGCGCTTCAGCATCGCGACCCACATGATCCTAATCATCGGCACTCTTTGGTTGTCGAATCGAATTCGATTCTCGGTCGAGTATACGGTGAAGGTGAGATTCGAGTAACAAGTCGGCATCACATGGCGATCGATCGACTCGCCGACTCATTCCGTGTAACGGCACGATGCCAGGACGGAGTTATTGAAGGGATTGAGAGCAAGCAAGATGACTGGTTTGTCGTCGGTTGTCAGTTTCACCCTGAGTCCCCAGCAGCTAGCGCTTTAGATATCCGCATCTTCGAAGAATTCATCGAGGGGATCCAAGCAAGGTCGATGGGCTTGCCACAATTGGAACTCGCTGCCGCTTAATTGCGATTGGTCCTGCGGGCCCGGCTTTTTTCGGGCCCTGTATTGCTATGGGCCCAGTACTTCTAAGAGTTCAGTAATTCTTGGGGGGCAGTGTTGAACGACTGGCTCATATGAATTTGCGAAAAAAAGCTACAGGGATGTGGCCTGGGTGTAACACCAACACCCAGTTTGGCACGGATGCCATTTTTCGCGATTTGTATAAGCCGAGATCGGAAGAGCACACGTCTGAA
>JBJONT010000484.1:0-12788 GCA_046051705.1 Planctomycetota bacterium
GGAAAACAGAATAAAAGCCCACCTTGGTACAACGCAGAAGTCGAACGGATGCGGGCGGTCCAAGGCCGCGATGGATCTTGGGGCGGTGTCGATGCTCCCGATGTCGACGTCGTACTCGGCCCCCAAACCTCGACTTGCTTGGCTACGCTATTCCTCATTCGAAGTACCCAAAAAGCGATCGGTGACCTCAAAGAAGCGATCGCCATCGGCGGAAATGAACTTCCATCCGACCTGAGAACCATCACCATGGTCAACGGAAAACCGATCTCGAAAAACGAAGCGACCAGCATTGATGATGCATTGAAAATGCTTGAAGATGACAAGAAAGCTCAGGGCGAAGACAGACTCGTCGCCGACAAAATCATCTTCTCAAAAGACCCCGCTCGCCGAAAAGATGAACTCAACCGCTTCTCTCGCTTGCTTCGATCCAAAGACTGGAAAGCACGACGAATCGCCGCGAAAGTCCTAGGTCGAAGCGATGACCTGGAAATGGTTCCCGAGCTGATCTTCGCACTCTCCGATCTCGACTTAGAAGTCAACCGAAACGCGGAAACTTCTCTACGCCTGATCTCCCGTAAACTCGATAAATACCACTTGCCAAAAGAAGGTGGTATCACCGATCAAGACCGCATCCGCGCTCAACGCGAATGGAAAACTTGGTTCCTAGAACTTCGACCTGATTATATCTTCGTCGAATAACCCCCACCCTCCATCGATCCATATCAACAAACCTCCTCATAGAGAGCCTCCAACATGAGCTCACTCGCACCCAACGCAAAGCCCGAAGCCAAAGAAGGCATGCTCTACGTTGATGAATCCTCGATGAGGACCAACAAAGTCGAGCAAGTCTCTAGCTTGCTGATCAGCATCGCTGTCATGCTCGCCCTCGCTGTGGGTGCCCTGTTCCTCTTGTTTCTTCTCTCAATGAACTGGACTCGACCTCAAGAAATGACTCTCGAAGTCGAACGCATCGCCGGCCGAGGTGAGAACGCTGCCGGTACCGAACGCGATTTCGACCCACCCTCTGTGGACGAAGTCGAACAACTCACCGAACCGGCTCTCGAACAAACCATGCAAATGGTCAATGATGCTATCGCTGCAATCGCTTCGATGGACACCATCATGGCATCCGATGCAATCACGGGTGACCGCAACGGAAAAGGGGATAGCAGACCACCTGGGCCCGAAGGGGAAGGGGTCGATGGCGTTCACCGTGGTGAACGCTGGGAACTGAAGTTTACCGCCCGCGACCGAAAAGCTTACGCCGGCCAACTCGATGCCTTCGGAATCGAACTCGCTGCCATCGGTGGCGGAATCACCTCCATCGACTACGCAACGAATCTCGCGAAATCCCCCAAAGGACGATCCGGTACGCGCGATCAAGAAAAACGCCTCTTCTTCACCTACGTCACAAACAACGCTTTGATGCAGTACGACAAAGCCCTTCTTCAAGCGGCCAACGTCAATATCAAAGAACGAACCGTCCTGAAGTTCATCCCCAAAGAAACCGAAGACCAACTCGCGATGGCTGAAAAAGTCTACTACATCGATAAACGAAGCAAAGACTTTCGCATCTCCGATATCGCAAAGACAATCTTCGAATGCAAAGCATCCAAGAGTGGCAAATTTGAATGGGTCGTGATCGACCAACGCTACCGAAACAAGAATCCTTCGGTCAAGTAACCCCTCGCAGTACCTTTCCTCGCTTCTAGTCGCACGGCCTGAAAGGCCATGCTACAAAGCCATATCACACGACCGTGCACTAAGTCCTACCGTAACACGGCCTGAAAGGCCGTGCTACAAAGCCGTGATACAAGGCCGTGCTACTGTGCGCGACATTACCCCGATTAACGCCCCAATAGCCGCCGCACGTAGCGAGCAAACCCATAAATATCCTCCGGCGCATCGGGGCCTATGACCAATGGATTGTGATCCGGAGTGTTGACCAACCCGTGACTCCCTCCCACCAACCCCGCATCGAGCGGGATCACATCCATCTTCATCCGAAACCCTAACTTCTTTTGCGCGACACGCATCATCGCTCGGGCTTTCGATGTGATGAATAACTCACAAGGGTCATAACCAGGTTTGCGATGAATATCGACCGTTCTTGCAAAGTCAGGCGCGAATCGGTCATCAAGCCAATAGTAGTAACTGAACCAAGCGTCCGGTTGAGCTAATGCGATCAAATCGCCGCTGCGAGCATGCCCCAGATTCAACTCATCGGGGCAGACCACCGCCGCAACTCCCTCTTCCCCTTCCAACAATCGTTGCACCTCGGATCGCAATGTTCGATCTGCCAAATAAACATGTGCGACTTGATGATCCACCACCGCAAAAGCTTGAGAATCTCCCGGCAGCATCATCTCACCAAAAGGGCCACTGCGCACAGCCAGTAAACCCGCTTGACGCAACACCCTATTGATCGCCACCGCACGTTTGACCGGTACCAATCCATACTCCGAAACCACGATCGGTATCGCATCGATTTGCCGCGCAGCATCGATCACTACCCCCGCACAGCGATCCACTTCGCGAACCCGATCCATACTCGGTTGCTGATAACGCTGAAAGTCGTAATCCAAATGAGGCAGATAACACAACGCAAGCTCCGGTCGCTTCTCACGAAGTACCCTTGCTGTCGCATCGGCGATCCACTGCGTTGCTGGCAATCCAGCGTTCGGCCCCCAAAAAGAGAAGAAAGGAAATGGTCCCAAGTGACGCACTAAATCGCATTGTGTCTGATCGATAATGTCGAAAACCTTCGACCCATCACACCCATAATGCGGCTTGGGAGTCGCACTCCATTGGACAGGTGCATGCTGGTTAAACCACCAAAACATCTTCGCGGTCTGAACCCCTTCGTAGAACTTCTCACCTTGGATCAAGCGATTCGATTGTTGCCAAAATCGCACCTCCGCACTCTCTCGCTCATACCAACCGTTCCCCACAATACCATGCTTCGCTGGAGTCAGTCCCGTCAGCAACGTCGCTTGTACCGTACATGTCACCGCAGGCACCGGTGGACTCCACGAGACGGCTTGACCTAACTCCGAAATCCGAGGCGCATAAGGAAGCAACGCTGGTGTTAACCCCACCACGTTCAACACACACACACGCTTCATGCTAACCCCTTAAAAATGCTCACGAAGAACGAACCACAAGCAGCGCATTCAAGCCCCGGACGACTCCGCAAGTTGAAGCATGACGCGTTGAGTAAACGGGTCTTTCGGCGCTATGCGCAACAGCAATTTAACATACTCCCGGGCTCGTTCCATCTCGCCTGAATCAATCAGCAACTCCACCGCTCGCTTCAATAACGCAACGTTCTCTCGATCCAGTTGCAAAACCAATTCCAAATTCTCTAACTCAATCTTTCGATCACCCGTCTCTCGAGCTACCTCCGACATCCAAACCGCTTTGCGTGTCCCGGTCCAAGGCAACTTGGAACTGGCCTCCATAAGCTTCTCACCCAAACGGCGATGCGTCTGTGGAAACAGCTCTTCGGTGAAAACCTCGTTGAACATCTTTCTCAATACAATCGCATTCGAAGGAAAGACATCCAAAGGTACTTTTTCATCCGCGTACAACCCTGAAACCACCCTGGCAACACCTAAAGTCTCCCGAACATCGACACGAATCGCCTGTCGCCATAGTTCCTCGCTCCGAGCTTCATCGAGCACTTGATGAAACAACAAACTCGCCGATGTTAAATTACCCGGCACATGCGAGGATACTTTAGCGAGCACCCCAAGGAATGGCTCCAGTCGCTCTATCGGATCCTCTACCCCCGTCGAAACTCTCCCCCAAAGCAATCGCCAATCCAGCGGTGAGGCTTTCCGTCCCTCGCGAAACCAACGATTCGCAACACGAATCGCCTCTAACGATTCCTTTCCCCCAATCGCCGAAAGGACTTGCTCGCGATCTTCTCCCACGGCACTTTCCAATGCCAGACGCATCACCAACGGAGAAGTTTGATTCCAAGCCAATTCGCTCGATGCCGCTGGTGGTCGGCGTTCCCACAACTCCCGCCTTAGATCAGCAATGATCGACTGTCCAAGAAGCCTTAGCATCGTCGAATTCTCAAAACACATGCTAACCGGTGTCCCATACGGGCTGCTTGAAATGGCACCTTGCATCCAACGCTCGACTACCTCACCGGTAACTCCTTCTCCACTCTCCCCTAATTCCCCTACTTGTGCGTCAGAACCCTTCTTCTCCTCACCTGGAAACTCAAACTCACGATCGAGCTTGCGATCAAGCGATTCCGCAACAGCCAACACTCCAACGGTTCGCTGGCCAACCAACAGAAACATCAAACACGTAAAGGCAAAGCCCACCCCAGCGACGACTCCCAAAAGCTTACTTCGAACAGGCAATTCACTCCCCTGTCCTATCAGCTTTTGTTTCGCCCTATGCGACTCCCACAAGCCACCTGAGATAACTCCTAACATCAGACAGCTTGGCACATACACGCCCGGAAGAATCCATGCAAAATCGATACAAGCATGTAAACCTTGGCTTATTAAGAAGTAGACGCCGGCAACCTTCAACGGGAGATACTCTCGATACCCCCTCCCCACATATATTCGCAAAACAGAAACACCCGCTAACATGCACGCGACGAGAACGAGCAATGCACCGAACCATCCTAAAGTGACAAGGATCTCGGCGACCATACTCTCGGCATGGTAGTACCAACCTGGCTTCGAAGGATTCTGAAAGGGCAAGGCCGCAACGTGAAATGTACCCAAGCCTGAACCGAACAAACCATACTGCAAGGCGGCTTGTAAGCTGACACCCCAAATATAAAGACGTCCTGCCTGCCGATCCTCGGAGATATCGATCGACTCGAGACTCTCGATTCGCTGTACCGCCCCTTGGTCAACTTGCAAAATCACCATCAACAATAACGCGATGAGAATCGTCACAAAGGCCGCGAGACTCCAAGCGCCTCGCCGCCCCCCAGAGCCGCTCCCGGGCCAACAAGTGGCGATAGTTACAAATAGAGCTGCAAGACCGCTGAGAAACGCCCCTCGTGAAAGAGTTAATGGAACACAAAAAGCCAAAAACAGTGTGCTTAGCCAAATCAATTGCGTACGGTAGTCCAGAAGCTCAATCAGATTCTTTAGTCGATATCGCCACTGCGCCATCAGTGGCCACGCGTCCACCTTTCCCTGCCCTCGCTCACGAAGCACCAAATCCCAAAGTTTCATGAACCGATGCAACGAGATTCCCAATGAGGCTGCTAAAGCAATGTTGAGAAACGCACCGGCGGAATTCCTCGATACAAACACGGAGAAGGATGTGCCATATCGCAATCCCAACGCATTTACACTTTGTCTGTTGAATGCACCAATCACCCCGTAAGCACCCACCAAAACCCCTAAAAGGGTAATTGCGAGCAGTATCGACGGATAAAGTTTTCGGTGCCCCCAAACTACCGCACTTCCCCAAACCAACATTGCGCAAAGAAATAGACTGCTCGATGCCCCCACCGTTGTCATAGGCTCGACACTCATCGCCAATTTCGACCCGACCAAGTCCCCAAGAAGGTCACCACCTAAAGCCCACTGCTGCATCGCTATAGATTGCAGCGGCCAGGGAGCTGCGATCTCGGCACCCCACCACCGATAAGCTTGCACCTGCGCGAAACATCCCAAAGCCAGAAAACCCCAAGCTACTCCGGGGATCTTTTGATAAGAGGCCGACGCACCCTGGGCCCCCGACGCATCCTGGGCACCCGAGTCACCCCGGGCACCTGTCACATTGGCTCCAATTACCCGCCAACCAAGTAGCAACGCGTAGGGAACCGCAAACCAAAACAATATCCATTGAAAAGACCAATTCGCCCCCGCGTACATCCAAGGCGAGATCAGCAGCAAGGCCAATGTCCAGAATCGAATCCATCGATCCAAATTCCCTTTTTCTACCCCTGACTGCTTCACGACTCCTCCTCTGGCGGCCCCCGGCAAATTACCAATTCTCAGCCGATTACCTGCTGTTCTCCTCTTCCATCGATCCATCAACCTCCCTAGCGCAACGAAAACGGTGAATTCCCATCACGAGAAAATGGAAAACAACAAAAAGGCGCAATTCCAGTCATCACCGCGACAATCATTAAATTCGTAACAACCCGAAGGCGATATTACGAAGCAGGGAATATGGTACCTATCCGGAACTATACCCACGCCTTGCTAGCAATACAGCAGTACGAAACGCATTAAAGGGGATTCGTCGATGTCGCTTAAACGACGAGAAAATGAAACCGGGTCGAACCTGTCGATCCGCAAACGCTGGAAACTAATCGCCGCCGTTTGCCTCAGCTTGGGAGTCGCTTCCAGCTCAGGTTGTACTGCGATGACAGGTATCAATGACCTGTTCCGCTACAACAACGAATGGAACGAGTACATGATGGGCAATCGTGCTAACTCGCTTTCCATGAAAGCTTGGCACAGCCGCAAGCATTGCTTTGTCGATCAGAAATATATCAAAGACTTCAAACGTGGTTTCCGAGCCGGATACCTCGCCGTCGCTGACGGTGGTGACGGGTGCACGCCAGCATTCCCGCCACGCGAGTACTGGAACTGGAGATACCAATCCGCCGAAGGCCAAGCTCGCGTAGCGGCTTGGTTCGCCGGATTCCCTCATGGTGCCCAAGCTGCTGATCAAGAAGGCGTCGGATCTTGGCATCAAATCCAAACCTCATCAGGCATTCAAAAACAATACGTCGACCATCAGTTGATGCCGAACCAATACAACGGTGTCTATCCCGTTCCAAAGTACGACTTGAACCGAAGCCTGCTTGACCCAAGCGTCAATAACGCTGCACCGGTCGAGTTTTTCGACTCGGAAGTCGTTGCTCCACAAGTCTTACAACAAGGCGATGCTCTACAGCAAGGTATCGGAGGCGCAGCACAAAACGCTCTACCGAACACGATACCGCCTCTCGCCCCAAACAAACCGTTGCTTTCTCCTCTTCCAGACGCCTCAGGAATCATCAATCGCCCTTAATTCTTCTCTGACCCACCTGGTCTGCAAACCAAACAAGTCATCCTGAGAAGCAACAGCAAGCGAGGTAATCACTCATGAACAAATGCTGGAATCCAATGCGAAAATCACTACCCATTAAATCCGAACTTTGCCGCTGGGTTCGAAAAGCCAGCACCGTTGGTTTGATCCTCCTCGGAGGACTGAGCACCGGCTGCTCGACCATCACCCAACCCATCTCGGGTATCCCGGCAAAACGTCTGCCACCACAGTTTCTTGCTCAAAGCAAAAACAACTTGGTTCCTCTAGATCCTTCAAGGCTCTCGCAAGAACCACCTCGCGATTACCTGCTTGACGAAGGGGACATCCTCGGGATCTACATCGAAGGCATTCTGCCTTATGTACCACCCGATCGTCCACCTGAGCCACCACCAGTGAACTTCCCAGATGCGACGAGCCAACTCGATCCATCCCTCGGGTTCCCTGTCGCGGTCATCAACGACGGTACGATCCAACTACCAAACCTTGAACCGATCAAAGTTCGCGGGCTCACCATCGATCAAACTCGAGACCTGATCCGCAAGTACTACCTTGATTCAGAGATCCTCAAAGAATCAAGCCGTCTGCAACCCATCGTCACCCTGATGAAGGAACGTACTTACAACGTGATCGTTGTTCGGCAAGACATGGGATCAAGCGGAGGTGGGGCTGCAGCACAGGGATCAAGCAACAGCTTCACCCGTGGTGCCGACCAAAGCGCTACCGGCCGAATGGTCAAACTCAAAGCCTACCAAAACGACGTTCTCAACGCGTTGATCGAGTCCGGAGGACTACCCGGTGTCAATGCACGAAACGAAGTCAAAGTACTCCGCGCATCACGAGCCGATCAACGCCGACGCGATGAATTCGTACAACAGTTCTACCAACAGTACTATTGCAACCCAGATCCATGCGGTTGCCCTCCTCCACTCCCAGAAGATCCATCGGTCCTGAAAATACCAATGCGTCTACCTCCCGGAGTTATCCCTAGCTTCCGACCAGATGACATCATCCTCGAAGACGGAGATATCGTTTACATCGAATCCCGCGAAGCTGAAGTCTTCTATACCGGTGGATTGCTCCCCGGCGGTGAATTCAAGATTCCTCGCGACTACGATCTCGATGTCGTCGCTGCGATGGCTCTGACCGGCGGCGGGATCTCCAGCCCTCAACAAGGTGGCGGCGGTGGTGGCGGGATGGGCGGTATGGGCCGACTCTTCGGTGGTGTTCCACCAGGAATGCTCTACGTCCTACGAAAAACCCCTTGCAACGGCCAAATCACCATCGAAATCGACCTTGCAAAAGCTAACGTAGATCCTCGCGAACGAATCCTTGTTCAACCAGGCGATATCCTCATCCTGCGATACAAACCAAGTGAAGAAATCCTGAACTTCGGTCTCGGTACCTTCTTCACCTTCGGTATCCAGTATGCCCTCAGAAGCCTCTAGCATCGAAGCTTGAAATACAAAATGAAAAACCGCCGACGTAGCCCGTCGGCGGTTTTTTCGTTTATCCACCAGAGTCTCACTCCTCACAGACCGCCAATCCTAACGGCCCACCAGACTCTTCGCCCTTCGCATAATGTTCACACACTCGCGACGCAACGGATCCTCTCCGCTGGCTTCATAAGCTCTTACAAGCATCCGATCCCAATCCATCTCCGGAGCCAAGCCGCTGCGACGCATCAGCAACCCAAACTCGGCGACACTCAACGCCCAGTTTAAATCGCGAGACTCTTCTTGGCTCACCGCAACCGCACCTTCCCCGGTGTCCTCCAATACGAACTCTTGCTTCGTACTATCCGAACCCTCCGGCCTCTTGCTGCGAACCTTAAGTAACAACCACTCCTTCGCAATCGCCGAACTTACCTCCCCATCCTTCTCTTGAACGCTCGCGTCAGTCACCTGCAACTCATCCGACTTAACCTGCCCCTTCCCTCCTGGAACACCCGCGTAACGAAGCTCGTCAACGTTCCCAGGCACGGAACCTTCTTGTCCAGCAGGAACCACTTCATACAAAGCGGTCACACAATGCCCCGCTCCGATCTCCCCCGCATCCTTCCGGTCGTTATTGAAGTCCGCGGCAGCAAGCCGACGATTCTCGTATCCAAGCAATCGATAAGACTGAACCTTGTGAGGATTAAACTCGACTTGAATTTTCACATCCTTTGCAACCGTCATCAAATTCCCATTCAACTGCTTACCCATCACTCGCCTTGCCTCTAACTCGCTATCGACCATCCCATAAATCCCATTCCCCTCGTTGGTGATCCTCTCCATCATCGAGTCGTTGTAGTTACCGCTTCCGTATCCCAAGCAAGTCATAAAGACATTCCCCTTGGCTTGCTCGCGAACAAGTTCAACCAGAGCATCATTGCTGGTAACCCCTACGTTGAAATCGCCGTCCGTGCAAAGAATCACGCGATTCACTCCACCCTCTATGAAATTTTCTTTGGCCAATCGATAAGCCAACTCGATACCCTTGCCACCATTGGTCGATCCTCCAGATTGCAACTCATCGATAGCAGCCAAAATCCGATCGCGCTGATCCCCAGTCGTACTAGGCAATACACAACCCGCAGCACCCGCATACACCACAATCGCAACGCGATCTTGTTCTCGAAGCTGATTTGCTAACAGTGTCAAAGTCCGCTTAACCAAAGGTAGCTTGTTCGCATCCGCCATCGAACCAGATACATCGATCAAGAAAACCAAATTGCTAGCTGGCCGCTCCTGCGACTCAACTCGCTTGGCCTGGATCGCGACTCTCACTAATTGATGACGCGCGTTCCAAGGACACTTGGCCATTCTCAAATGCGCCGCAAATGGCTCATCTCCCTTCGGCCCCGCATACTGGTAATCAAAATAATTGAGCCATTCTTCAATCCGAATCGATTCGGGTTGAGGTACCACGTTCTGCTCCAAAACATATTGACGAAGCTTTGTGTAAGAAGCCGTATCGACGTCGATCGAAAAGGTCGAAAGCGGCTCGGACTTCGTCTCCACAAAGCCATTCTCGACAACCTTTTCGAACCGATCCCCACCCTCCTTGAAGTAAGATCTGCTGCTCTCCAATTCTCGAAGACCCAATTCTCGAAGACCCTGGCCTCGAAGACTCGGTACGTTTGCTCGAAGCTCGTCAGGAACTTCCCTATCAAAATACAACCTGTCGGCAAGCTTCGCGGCTTCCCCGCTAAACGCGTCACTTTCTAACACCCTCTCTCCCGAGTTATTGGCTTCTCCTCCTCTGTTTCTATTCAACTCCATCCGCCGAACATAATCGGATTGGCTTTGAGGTTCCTCAGCAAATCGAGGAATTCTCCCCGTTGCTCCGGACATATTTTCAGCACCACCCGATGCAGCACTTGCACCACCGGCAGCAGAACTCAACCCACTATCGGGACCAGAACCGGGCGGCAATCCATACTCAGCCTCCGAAAGCGATTTCCCAGCTTCCGACAGCCTTCGATTAAGCCCCTCACCATCAGAAATACTGTCCTTGACCGCTTCCATCTCCGAGGTCTCATTCACTGGAGAGGAAACCACTGGTCCAGCCGAAGCGTTCTTTTTCAATGAAAACTTCACTGCATCCGCTTGAGTCTCTTGAGTCTCTTGCTTGATCGACGGAGCGGGCATCTCAGATGCAATCTCGTCCATCACAACCGCACCCTTCGAATCTGCTTGCGCACGTCCAAACCGATTTTCCGTAGCAGACGACGAAGCATGTTCGATCAGATCCTGTTTCACCGGCCGAACCATCCAAAGCGTTCCGCCGGCGAGCGAAGCTGCCAAACCGGTCAACAGGAAAGCCGCGAATCGCCCGCGTCGATGCGATGAATACCCATCTACCGTTTTCGCTTTTTGCGCTATTTCGCTATCAGCGACCAAAGCACCGGAGAGAGGATCAGCATTGCGTACAGCCCCTGCTCGAATCGGAATCGCATCTTGCGATCGAGCAAACTCGACTTCGACTCGATCTGCCATGGAGCGAATCGATTCGACTTCGGAGTTGCACTCAGGATGAAGTTTCAAATAATCATCAACGACCCGACGCTGCTGATCATCGAGTTCGTTCAATACGTAGGCGGTAAGCATCCAAGGTTCGAATGCACTGTTAGAATTATGGTCCATGTTAGTTACCCTTAGTTTGTTGCCCCGGAAGTCTTATTCATCGATCCTCGCAGTCTCCCCAAGGCTTGATGCAGTAGCACGCCGACGTGCGAAACGCTCAATTCCATGACTTCAGCGATTTGTTTATACGAAAGTCCTTGTCCAAGCCGTAGCGAGAGAGCTTCGCGTTCAAGCGGTGGCAATTGCGAGATGTTTCCTTCAAGCGCTGCGCATTCTTCATCTCGCGAAACCTTGTCGCTTGGATCCAGTTCGCGAGAGCGAACCCGCAAGGTGGCTTCCGTTTCCAATTTCCGCCCCATTCGAGACTCCTGACGATGGATATCCATCACAATGTTTCTACAAGTCTTAAACAGCCAAGCATCCACGTAAGATTCCACTGCCGAATACTCGGTGTGGCAAAGCCGAACAAAGGCCTCTTGAACACAGTCGTGCGCCCGATCCCAGTCTTTATTCAACAGCCGACCGCAATAAGCCACCAAAGGCCGCTGTAGCCGATCAAAGACCGACTGCACCCACTGCCGATGCTCCTGATTGCCCGGTTGTTGTTCTAGTGCCACGATTGCTCAAAATCCAAATTCGTTCTTCCGTTCAAGCTCACGCAAGGGAAACGCAAAAGAAGTCGTTTTATTAAGGGGAATTTCGAAATTTTCTAAAGAATGGGGGCCCTTCGCGTTGCCCCCGACAAGCGGTAATATAATCGACCGCAGAGTTGACACTATTTTTCCATCATCCACTTTGAAATGGTTACAAAACGATGACAGCCACAAAATCCCCAGTTGCAATCATTACCGGTGGAGCCACCGGAATCGGCTTTGGGATCGCCGAAGCCCTCGTACAAAGTGGTTATCGAGTCGCCATCGGATCGCGGCGGAAAGACGTTGTCGAAGAAGCTGCCAGTCAGTTGCAAAGCTTGAAAAAAGGCCAAGTCATCGGTTTACCTTTGGATGTTACCGATCGGGCCAGCGTAGCTGAGTTCGTCCAAGCCGTAGGCAAGCACTATGGCGAGATCGATATTTTGGTCAATGGTGCGGGAGTGAACATCAAAAACCGGACCATCGGCGAAATGCGTCCCGAGCAGTGGGACCAAGTCGTCGCGATCAATGCGACAGGTGCTTACAACATGATCCACGCCATCTTGCCACAGATGCGGCAGCGCAAGAGTGGGACGATTATCAATATCTCCAGCGTGACGGGCAAACGAGCGTTGGCACTTGGCGGAGTCGCTTATGCCGCAAGCAAATTCGCCATGACAGCCCTTGGGACCTGCGTAGCGAACGAAGTTGGTGTCGAAGGAGTGCGGGTTACGAATATCTATCCTGGCGAAGTCGATACGCCGATTCTCGAGCAGCGTCCCGTACCGGTATCCCAAGAGCAACGCGACTTGATCCTCCGTCCAAGCGATGTAGGTCAAGTCGTACTATCGATCGTATCGTTGCCGAGCCGAGTACACATTCCTGAACTGGTCATCAAACCAGTCCATCAAGGATATGTTTGATACCCGTAGGAATGCCTTTGCAAGCGGCCCAGAAACTTAAGCGGTGCCGCGATCGCGGCCCGGTGACCGACTACCTATCCAGAGCACTATCTTTATCGCAGCGAAGTGAATACTTAAATTGGTAATCGAATAAA